>JAXECZ010000009.1:0-18257 GCA_034104845.1 Faecousia sp.
CGGCGGCAATATCTATATTGGCGTGGTGGGCCCGGTGCGTACCGGCAAATCCACCCTGGTCAAGCGGGTGATGGAGGAGCTGGTGATCCCCGCCATCCAGGACCCCTACCGCCGGGAGCGGGCCAGGGATGAGCTGCCCCAGAGCGGCTCCGGCAAAACCATCATGACCTCGGAGCCCAAATTTGTGCCGGAGGAGGCGGTAGAAATCTCCCCGGACGGCACCTCCCGGCTCCGGGTACGGATGATCGATTCCGTAGGCTACATGGTGGAGGGAGCCGTGGGCGCGGAGGAGGACGGCAGCCCCAGGATGGTCACTACCCCCTGGTTTGACAAGGAGATCCCCTTGACCCAGGCGGCAGAGCTGGGCACCAAAAAGGTGATGGAGGAGCACTGCTCCATTGGCCTGGTGGTCACCACCGACGGCACCATCACCGACATCCCCCGCCAGGACTATCTGGAAGCGGAGCGCCGGGCCATTTTGGACATGAAGGCCACGGGCAAGCCCTTCCTGGTGGTGGTCAACAGCCGGGAGCCCGGCAGCCAGGCAGCCAGAGCGGCGGCGGAGGACATCACCCGGGAGCACGGCCTGCAGCCCTACATCACCGATTGTCAAAGCCTGGACCGGCAGGGCATCGGCAAGCTGCTGCTGGCCATTTTGCAGGCTTTCCCCATGACGGAGCTGCGGGTATACCTCCCCCGCTGGATGGACGCCCTGGAGCCGGAGCATCCGGTAAAAGGCGCACTGTACCAGGCCCTTTTGCAGCGGGCGGGAGAGATTCCGGATCTGGGTCACGCGGAGGCGGCCCTGCAGCCCCTGGCCCAGCTGGAGCAGGTGCAGGATTTCCGGGTCAGGGGTGTGGATCTGGGCAGCGGCGTGGTTTCCTGCGCCATGGTATTCCCGGAGTCCCTGTTTTATGAAATCCTCAGCAGCCGGGCGGGAATGCCCATCAAAACCGATGGCGAATTGCTGAAGCTGCTGTCGGAGCTTTCGGATATCCGCCGGGAATATGACAAGATCGCCTCCGCTCTGGCCTCGGTGAAGGCCACAGGCTATGGGGTGGTAATGCCCACGGCGGAGGAAATGAAGCTGGAAACCCCGGAGATCCTCAAGCGGGGCGGCTCCTATGGTGTGCGGCTCCGGGCAGGCGCTCCCTCCATCCACATGATGCGGGTGGACATCGACACCCAGATCAGCCCCATGGTGGGGGATGAAAAGCAGTCCCGGGAGCTGATCGCCTACCTGAAGGATGAGGATCCGGAAAAGCTCTGGCAGAGCAATATTTTCGGCAAATCCGTGTATGAGCTGATTCAGGAGGGCTTGAATGCCAAGCTGGTGAGGATGCCGGATGAGGTTCGCGCCAAATTCCGGGGTACGCTCACCAGGATCGTCAATGAGGGCGCCTCCGGATTGATTTGCCTGATTCTGTAAACTATTTATCCACAGATTATCAACAGGAATTCCACAATTCTTTACACAGCTGGCAGTCTGACAGGCGATGCTCTGGAATAGCCAAAATATTTGGATTTCAGCAGCATATCCAGGGCATTTTGGCGCTTTTTGTTGAATTCTGTCTCCAAATGCGCCGCAAGCTGGGAATCGGTGGGGATCGGCTTTCTCGCGGGCGCGCACGTCTCTCCCGTTTTTAACCTATCCTGAGCTAGATTAACCTGAATTAAACTATCTTTAACTAAACTAACCTGGGTTAACCGGCTGTCACCCAAAAAACAACCATCCGGTTGACAGATGGTTTCCCGGGTTTCCGGTGCTTCTGGGATGGCTTCCGGTACTTCTGTGACTTCTTCCGGCTCTTCTACATTGCTTCCCGCCCGGACTGCTTCCGGCTGGGGCACGGGAGGGGCCGGTTCCTTTTTTTCCACGGGCTCCTCCGTTACCGCCGCACCCAATTGGGGGAACTGGGTCAGATACCGGCTGGGAGTGTAGCGATCCTTGCGGATGAGGTTATTTTCCTGCCAGCCGTTGATGTGGATGACCAGATCATCCCAGTCCAGGATGGTGATGAAGCCCTTATCCGCCAATTCCATCAAGGTCTCCTCCGTGGAACCGGTGGCCAGCACCCGGACATAGGCCTCCGCAAAGCCGTCGTCATCCGCCTCCATGCCCAGGTCGTAGTACAGAGCCCTGGCCTGGGGACTGAGCCGTAAAAACCGCCCGCTGCCGGTGATGGAACGGGAGAACATTCTTCGATTTGCCATGGCGCTTGCTTCCTTTCTCGCTTGTTTGTTTGATTATAGTATAGCACAAACCTGCGAGAACGTCAATAGTATTTAACCAGTAAAACAAAATAATCCATCAGCGTTCCGATACGGTACAAAAAAGTCCCCCCCTTATGGAAAAAGGAGGGGTTTGGCTGGGTTTGGCTGGATTTGGCCGGATATACCGGGATTTTTTACGCTGGCTGCTTCGTTGAATCGTTCAATCTTGGATAACCCCGTAGGGCGGGGGCAAGCCGTCCGCCCTTGTATCTCATATCCTATATCTCAATATCTGATTACTCGACTACGCAATGAGCCGCCCTTGGGAGGCGGCTCAAAAGATCAGCGGAGGTATTCGATCACCACGCAGCGATTGGGCTCCACGCCGGTGGAATGGGTGGTGATGTTGTCCATATCCTGCAAGGCGGCGTGGATCACATGGCGCTCGTAGGCGTTCATGGGCTCCAGGGTGGTGCGGCGGCGCATTTTCAGCACCTGCTGTGCCTTCTTCACCGCGTAGCGGCGCAGGCTCTCCTCCCGCTTCTCCCGGTAGCTCTCGGCATCCACGTTGATACGGATGTGGCCCTCCACATCCCGGTTGATGGAGTAATTGGCCAGGTGCTGAATGGCATCCAGGGTGTCGCCCCGGCGGCCGATCAGGTAGCCCAGCTCCTCCCCTACCAGCTCCACCTGGTATGTATTGCCATCCTCTTTCCAGCAGTGGGGCACGGCCTGAGAGCCCATGTGCTCCAGAAGGCCTTTCAGGAAGACTTCAATTCTTTCCTCCACGCTCCCGGGCTCAGCGGCGGCGTAGACCTTGGGCTCCTTGGGCTCTTTCGGCTCCTTGGGGGGCAGGGGCTTTCTGGGCTCCCGGCGCTCCTTCTTCTCAGGCTTGGGTGCTTTGGGAGCCTGGGGCGCTTCTGCCTTGGCGGCGGCGGGGGCTTCCTGCATTACCGGCTCCGCCTTGGGCATTTCGGCCTTGGGAGGCTCCTGCTTCGCTTGCTCCGGCTTCTTGGCAGGCTTGGGCTTGGACCGGGAGGCAGCGGACAGGGCCACCTTGGGTGCCTCGGGCTGGGGATCGGGAACCTCATAGCTCACTTCGATCTTGGCAGGCTGGGCGCCGAAGCCCAGGAAACCGGCCTTGGGCAGCTGGATCACCTGATAAGAGAACCCATCGGCATCCAGCCCCAGCTGCGCCACGGCATTGGCCTTGGCCTCATCGATGGTTTTTCCGGTGATGATGTGTTTCATTTCCATGGCTTATTCCTCCGTTTGCTTGGAAGCGTATCGGTTGGGGGCGAAATTGCGGCCCTTGCAGTAGGGGCGGTCGGGGATGCCGGACATGGTCTCAGGCACTTCCTCTTCCTCCACACTCAAGCCCTTTCGCAGGGCATATTCCTTGGAAGCGGCGGCCCGCTCGGCCTGCTCCTGCTCCCGCTGCTTCTTCTGCATTTTCTTTTTGCTGGTGTTATCGGTGATGCCGTCGGGGTTGGCCGCCCGCCGCTCCGCCCGGATGCGCTCCTTTTCGGCCTCGATCCGATCCTGCTCCAGGCGCCGCTTCAGCCGTTCGGCATCCTCGGCGTCGTAGATGGTACGGTAGCGCTTGTTGAGGATCACATCCTCCACAGTCCGCACCACGCCGCCCACGAACCAGTAAAGCGACAGAGAGGCAGGCACGGTGAAGCCGATCCACAGCATCATCAGCGGCATGGTAAGCATCATCACCTTGTTGGTCTGGGCAGTTTGGGATTTCTTGGCGGTTTCCTCATCCTGGATGCCGTCCTTGTTGGTGACCAGGGAGTCGTTCATCTTCTGGGAAATCCACATAGTAACCACCTGGTTGCCTGCGGACAGCAGAGCCAGCAGGAACAGGCCGACCTGGGGCCAGCACCAGAAGGAGGCGGCAAACACGTTAAAGGACGGAATGGCGCCCAGGTTGATGCCCAGGAAGCTGAAGTTGATGCCCGCCAGAGTTGCCTCGCTGAGGGCAGGGATGGCGGCCTTGACCACCTCGGAGTATTCCGGCTGGGACAGCAGCTGGGCTGCGGTGATCTGATGGTAGTAGGAGTTGGCGCTGAAGGCCTCGGGGGCGGCGCTCTGGAGCACGGCGATGATCTGCTCCGCCATCTCCAGGCTCTCATGGAGCATATACACAATGGGCTGGCGCACCACGGTGTACAGGGGCAAAATAATCAGCAAGGGCAGCAGGCTCCACAGGCAGCCGCCGCCCATGGACACGCCCTCTTCTTTATAGAGGTTCTGCAAAGCCTGATTCTGCCGCTGGGGGTCATCGGCGTATCGGCGCTGCAGCTCCTGCATCTGTGGCTGGAGCCGGGACATTTTCATCATGCTCTTTTTGGACTTGGCAGTCATGGGCAGCATCACCAGCTGCACCACCACAGAGAATACGATCAGGGCGAAGCCATAGCTGCCGGAGAGCTGGTACAGCCAGTCCAGCAGATAGCCGAAGGGCACCTGGATGATGTCGGCAATGGAGAACGATAGAAACATGGACTTCCTCCTTATAAATAGTAGGTCAGGGCACGGGGTCGTAGATGTCGCCGTGGTAGAATGGGTGGCATTTGCACAGCCGTTTCAGCGCAAGCCAACCCCCGCGGAGGGCCCCATAACGGCAGATTGCCTCATAGGCATAGGCGGAGCAGGTGGGCCGGAACCGGCATCTCGGAGGAAACGCCGGGGAGATATGTTTCTGGTAAAAGCGAATCAGGGCAAGAAGAATGGCTTTCAAGGGTTATCCGCCTCTTTATTCAGGATTCCGGCCTTTTCGGCCAGGGAGAGATAGCTGGCGGTGAGCCTGGCAAAGGGGGCCTGCACCGCCCGGACCCGGGCAACCACCACAATGTCCCAGCCGGGCTGGAACAGATGCTCATTCAGCCGGTAGATCTCCCGCAGGCGTCGGCGAACCCGGTTGCGAACCACCGCGTGTCCCAGCTTCTTGCTCACGGTAATGCCCACCCGGTTCTGCCCCAGCCGGTTGCGCCGGGCATAGAGCACCAGATGGGAATCCGCGAGGCCGGTGCTGTGGTAGAGCCGCCGGAAAACGTGATTGAGCTTTAGGCTTGTGGAAAATTTCATCGGGCAATTTCCTCTCTTGGATCCGGAACATAAAAAGGGAGCGGGGCGAACGAACCTTCACCCCGCTTTTGCTCCCATTTCGCTCACTGCATCAGAGCAACATTCCCACGCCGGGGCACAAAATGCTCGTCAAGCGGACAGAACCTTGCGGCCCTTGGCACGGCGGCGGGCAAGAACCTTCCGGCCGTTGGAAGTAGCCATTCTCTGGCGGAAACCATGCACCTTGGAACGATGGCGCTTGCTGGGCTGATAGGTACGCTTCATATTCAGTTGCACCTCCTTCAAATTTGGGATTCATATGCTCGACAGCCGAATCGGCCGCAGCAACACATAATAACTGACTGTAACAGTCATACCGGAGTATTATAACCGAAAACCGGCGGCAGGTCAACACATTTTTTCATTTTCTGCCGAAGCAATGGCAAAAGCCGGGAGAAGCATCCAATCTGCGGATTTCTTACATTTTTATTAAGGGCGCCATTTCTCTTGACAGTCCCCTGGGGGAATATGTAAAATAGCATTCAGATGACCGGCTTCCGGAAAGCATTTGACAAATTGGAATTTCCAATCTGCTTTACAATGCCGGTAAACCAAAACATAACGCCATCATCAAAGGAGGAGTCCCTATGAAACGTGTGCTCTGTGTCATGCTTGTGCTGGTTCTGGTGTGCAGCCTGCTGCCTGGGGCGAGGGCAGAGGCGCAATTCCGCTTCAGCCGGGAGAATTTCCCCAGGCTGGACGGCTCCACCTCCATGATCCCCCTGGGCCAGGGCATCGCCAGTGTGCTGCTGGGAGAGACCCGGGAGGAGGCCGCTTCACTGATCGCCTTTAACCGCACCACCCAGTCCTTCCGGAACCTGTGCAGCGGCCAGAGCGATCTGGTCATCGCTGCGGAGCCCAAGGCCGAGGTGTTCGATGAAATGGCCCAAGCCTCTTTCCCCTATCTGATCGAGCAGATCGCCACCGAGGCCCTGGTTTTTGTGGTGAACGAGAATAACCCGGTGAACTCCCTTACCGGGGAGCAGGTGCGGGACATCTATTCCGGCAAAATCACCAATTGGAGTCAGGTGGGCGGGGAGGATCTGCCCATTGCCGCCTTCCAGCGCAATCCCACCGCCGGAAGTCAGGTGATGATGGAAAAGCTGGTGATGGACGGAACGCCCATGATGGAGGCTCCCGCCGCCATGATTCCCGGGGAGATGGGTGAGCTGATCGAGGCCGTCCGCAGCTACGACAATTCCGCCAACGCCATCGGCTACACCGTTTACTACTACGCCACGGACATGCAGATGGCCCAGGGACTGAAAATTCTGAAAATCGACGGCATCACCCCCAGCGCGGATACCCTGCGAAGCGGGGAGTATCCCTTCCTCAACGGCTACTATGCCTGCGTTTCCGCGTTGGCCGCCCAGGATTCCCCGGAGCGGCTGCTCTATGACTGGCTGATTTCCCAGGCCGGTCAGGATCTGCTCACGCTGGAGGGTTATGTCAGCGTTTACGGCCCGGGTGAGGCTCCCACCGACGGCAGCGGCATCCTCACGGACTATGACCACTACACCCCCAACGGCGGCGCTCCCGCCAAATTCACCGTTTTCGACTGCCCCCAGGATCATCTGGAGCCCCGGGAGGACTACGGCGATCTCTTCCCCTACAACGGCGCTCAGGTCTACGGCAGCTGGGACGGCAATTTCACCGATTATCAAGCGGGCAGCCTGATGGGCTTTTTCAACCATGAAGGCCAGCTGATCACCGGGCCCATCTACACCGGCATCCATTATTTCGCCCTGGAGGAAGCGGGCGGGGACTACCTCTGGCTGGTATCCACCGGGGAGAATCGGTATGGTTTGGTGGCCAAGGACGGCAGCTTTGCCACGGAGCTGTGCTACGACAGCCTGTACCGCCTGGGAGACTGCATCTTCGCCTCCACGGACTACCAAGCAGGCCTCTTCCAGCTGCTGGACCGGGATTTGCATGTGGTGGCCACCCAGGAGGACTTCCGCTTTGACGGAGAAAGCTTCATACCCATGGACTACCGCTGCGGCCTCACCGTCTGCGTAAAGCAGGAGGAGGGCTGGAACACGGAATACATCATCCTGGACGAACAGAAAAACATCCTCCTGCGGGATGGGGATTACCTCTCGCTGGACGACAACGGCGTGATCATGGCTTATGATGAAAACTGGAACGTCAGCTTGTACGACCGGAACGGGGACCCCATAGAGCTGCCGGAGGTGGGAAAGGATCGCAACGTCCTATGGCTTGCCGGGCGGTTCTACCAGGTGTATGGTGAAGAAGGGCAGTGCGTCATCGACGCGGGAGGCTCCCTGTTTGAGTGGAGCTGTGACGGCGCGGCCAATGTGGCTGAGAACTGCTTCTCCGTGCTGAAAAACGGCCAGGCAACCGTATACGATCAAAACGGCCGGGTGAAATACGCAGGAGTAAGCCCGGAGTGGTATTATTTAGGAGGCGGCGTCTTCTCGGAAAGCACGGAGGATAGCCTGCTGCTCCACAAGCTGCCGGAAAACAAAAGCCTCTGCTTCCCCAATGGCAGCTATGCCTATCCCATCGGAGAGGTTTACCTGGTGAGCATCGCCCAGGAGAACAGCTGGTACTATCAGGTATTGACCAAGGAGCTGGAGCTGCTGCCCCAGACCCTTATGGAGTTTATGCCTCTGGAGGATCAGATCACCGGGGAGGACTATGTTGTGGCCTATAACAGCTATGGCTTCGCCGGAGAGCAGCGGCTGCTGGCCACGGACTGCACGACCCAGCTCTTCCGGGCAAACGGCAGTCTGGGAATTCAGGATGGCTTCATCACCGTTTCCAACGACTGGGCCTTCACCTGCTACGATCCCCAGGGAGAGATCATCTTCTGCTATCCCTACTACGGCATGGCCTCCGGGGACTAAAAAATCCCCCGCCGTCCGGCAGGGGGGATTGACAAAAGCGGATATCCGCGCTATACTGTTCTTAGAGAAAGGGCGCTGCGACAAGCGGTTTACCCTAGCTTTGTGTGAGGTTTAAAAATAGAAACCGTCACTTTGCCGAGTGGCGGTTTCTGCTTATTACTCTGATCGTAACTGTCCAACGAAGAACATGGAACGTCAATGTAATTGGCATAACCATCACCCCCTCTAAGGTGGTGTGGTAAACCACCTGCCGTTGTGCAGCGCCCAGCGCTCCATCGGAAGCGCCAAAAACAGTATCCCACATATTCCCGCAAATGTCAACAGTATTTCCCCAAATGCGGGGATTGACAAAAGCGAGAATCCGCGCTATACTGTTCTTAGAGAAAGGGCGCTGCGACAAGCGGTTTACCCTGCTTTTGGGATTTCTATCTTCTTAGACAGAAACCGTCACTTGGCAGAGTGGCGGTTTCTGCTTTTTACTCTGATCGTAACTGTCCATCGAAGAACATGGAACGTCAATGTAATTGGCATAACCATCACCCCCTTTAAGGTGGTGTGGTAAACCGCCTGCCGTTGTGCAGCGCCCAGCGCTCCATCGGAAGCGCCAAAAACAGTATCCCACATTTTTCCGCAAATGTCAACAGCATCTCCCAGAATGCGGGGATTGACAAAAGCGGAAATCCGCGCTATACTGTTTTCAGAGAAAGGGCGCTGCGACAAGCGGTTTACCCTGCTAAGTGCTTTGTTCTAAAGAATAGAAACCGTCACTTGCCAGAGTGGCGGTTTCTGCTTTTTACTCTGATCGTAACTGTCCATCGAAGAACATGGAACGTCAATGTAATTGGCATAACCATCACCCCCTCTAAGGTGGTGTGGTAAACCGCCTGCCGTTGTGCAGCGCCCAGCGCTCCATCGGAAGCGCCAAAAGCAGTATCCCACATATTCCTACAAATGTCAACAGTATTTCCCCAAATGCGGGGATTGACATCCTTTTCCTCCGTGGGTATAATGACTTCGACATTTTTTCCGGGGGCATTTCATCATGGTTGGACTTGGAACCATCATCAATACCCTGGCCATCCTCGCCGGCGGCATCTGCGGCCTGATCTTCGGCCGGTTCATCAAGGATTCGGTGCAGGACGCCCTGTGCAAGGCCTGCGGCGTCAGCACACTGTTTCTGGGCATCTCCGGTGCGCTGGAGGGGATGCTCACCGTGGAGGGCACAAAAATCACCGGCGGCGGGGCCATGCTCATCATCGGCTGCATCGCCCTGGGCTCGCTGATCGGGGAGCTGCTGAATCTGGAGGACGGGATCGAGGGCTTTGGCAGCTGGCTGAAAATCAAAACCGGCAACGGCGGGGACAACCGGTTTGTGGATGCCTTTGTCACCGCCTCCTTAACGGTTTGCATCGGAGCCATGGCCATTGTGGGCTCCATCCAGGACGGCATCAAGGGGGACTATTCCATCCTGGCCGCCAAGGCAGTGCTGGACTTTATCATCGTCATGGTGATGACCTGCTCCATGGGGAAAGGCTGCATCTTCTCCGCCATCCCGGTGGCCCTATTCCAGGGGAGCATTACCGCCTTTGCCGGACTGCTGCGGCCGCTGATGACCGACGCTGCCCTGAGCAATCTTTCCATGATCGGCTCCATTCTGATTTTCTGCGTGGGCGTGAATCTGGTTTGGGGGAAGAAGCTGCGGGTGGCCAATATGCTCCCGGCGGTCGTTCTCGCCGTGGCCGCCGCTTTCCTGTGAGATCGTAAGCATTCCTTTTTGCGGATAAAAATTTGGGCTGCTCCCGGTGGGAACAGCCCATTTTCATGTACAAATCAATCCTCGGGGAAAAGGGTCTGCTTGCAGTACTGGACAATGGAGCTTCTTTTGACGATGCCGATGAAAGCGTCCTTATCGTCCACCACCGGGACGAAATTCTGGGTGGAGGCCCGGTCGATGAGCTCGTGCATGGAGGTGGTGACCCGGACGGGCACATTGTCTTTCCGGCGGTAGATTTCCATAATTCGGTGGGCTTCTGCCTGGCGCATGTCCATATAGCACACATTTTTCATGGCCCAGAGCAGATCCCCCTCGGTGAGGGTGCCCCGATACTCTCCCCGGCGGTTCAGAATGGGCAGGGCCTGATACCCCGCCGACTCCATCTTTTCCAGGGCCTGCCGGACGGTGTAATCGTCGTACAGGTAGGCGCACATGGCCTTCGGCAGCAGAAAAAACAAAACATTATTCATAGGGTTCTCCTTTTTCGGCGGTTGGATAAAAGACTTCTCTTCGTTCCACCGGACTCATTATACCATACCGCCGGGGAAAAAACATGAATTTTCTTTGTTATTTTCGCCATGGGAATCCCAAATTTTTGTACTTATTTTTGTGCAGTATTTACATAACCCAGATTATTTTGCCTTTCGTTTTTCCAGGGTGTCCGCCATTTGCCGCAGGTGCTCTCCCAGGGGCAGCCGGGAATGGAACGGACGGAAGAAATGATACTTCTCCCGGGCCCGCTCCTGATTCTGCCGGATGCTCAGCTTCAGCGCCTCATAGCGCACCACCACATCGTTCTCTTCAGCGAAAGCCCGCAGCTTGGCCACCAGCTGGGCGGAGTGGGCGAAATCCACGATGAAGACCCCGAAGAACATACCGATCACAAAGGAAAAGGCCAGGTTCTGACTGAGCCAGTGGAGAGCGCCCAGAATCCGGGGGTGAATGAGAAAATAGTAAAGCGCCCCGATGATGGCCCAGTACAATGAGAATTTGGGGCAGATGATGCCCTGGACATTCCCCCACTGGTCGCTGTAGTCCCACAGACGGACCTTGGTGTGCTTCAGGCACCACAATCCGGCGATGTACTCAATGCCGGTCATGGCCACCGCCATCATGAGAAACAGAACGGCTTTGTTCATCCAGGGCAGCTTCCCCTCCAGACTGGCCAGCAAAAACAGCACACACAGGCCGCAGCCGTAGATGGGGAGATAGGGCCCGGTGCAAAATCCGGGGTTGATCCATTTCCGCTCTCCCCGCTTCCCCGAGGCGAAGTGCCGGTAGAACAGCTCCAGCACCCATCCGCCGGTGGCGCCAATGGAAAACAGAAAAGCCAGTGTTAATAACAGATTCATTTCGGTCGCCTCTTTCTTCGATTGCAATCAGAAATTAGCCTATCCTTACATCAAAAAGCCGCCGGTTAGGTGGCAGAAGGCCAGGGTAAAGGGCAGCACAAAAATCAGGCTGTCGAACCGATCCAGCAGTCCGCCGTGGCCGGGAATCAGATTGCCGTAGTCCTTGATGCCGGTGACCCGCTTCACCACGGACATGCTCAAGTCCCCAAACTGGGCCAGCACGTTGGCAATCACCCCGTACACCGCCAGCAGGCCGAAATGCACCCGGCAGCCGCCAAGGAGCCGGAGCCCCAGGCCGTACACCAGGCAGAAGGCTACCGCAGCTGCCATGCCCGCCACAGAGCCCAGCAGGGTCTTGTTGGGACTGACCCTGGGCAGCAGCTTCCGCTTTCCGTATTTGCTTCCCACCAGGTAGGCGGCCACATCGGTGGCGTAGCACTCCGTGATGCAGATAAGCAGCAGATGCAGCCCGCCGGGAAGCCCACGCACATCGATCATGGATCGGAGCTGCCCGCAGACCAGCACCGCCAGAATGACGAAGCTCAGGCCGCCGTTCAGCTTGACCTTGGGCTGGAAAACCATCATCAGGACAAACAAAGGGATGGACACCGCCAGGCAGATCCCCGCCAGCGCCGCCTCCTGGGGCAGCTCCCAAAAGCAGAGGAACGCCGCCGCCAAAATGGAGAGGGTGAACAGCGCCTCGTTTTTAATGGCGTCGGTGGCACAGGCCAACTCATACAGGCAGAAGCAGCAAAGCCCCGCCGCCGCAGCCCGGATCACCGGAGGGCTGCCAGAGTAATATAATAAGGTGTAAGTAACCAGGCCGATGATCCCGGCGCTGACAGTTCGTTTTGTCATGGCTTCTTCTCTCTTTCTGTCCGGGGCTCAGGCGTGGCTTTTTTCTTCCAGCATTTTCTTGGCATTGGCGGCGATGGTTTTCAGGCAGTGGGTATGAATGTCCAGCTCCTCCTGGGTCAGGCCCTCCAGCATCCGGCGGATGAACTGCTCCTGCAGCGCTCTGCCCCGCTGGATGATGGCTGCCGCCTTTTCCGTGCAGTGCAGCCGCACCTTGCGCCGGTCCTCCTGGTCGTTCTGCCGGGTAAGGTAGCCCTCATTCACCAGCTTGTTCACATTCACGGAGATGATGTTTTCCTTAAAGCCCCGATAGCGGCTGATATCCTTCGCCGTGGAGCAATCGGGATTATTAGCCAGGAACATGAGAATGTCAAAGGCCATCTGAGGCACTCCCAACTCCCGGCAAATGGGCTTGCAGGCATTGGAATATGCCTCGGAAAAGGCGCTCAGCGTCGCCAGCGTCAGTTTGGTGTCCATGATCCGCCCCCACATCCAAAAAATCCAAAATTGAACTATCTAAAATTATATTCATTCTCCTCTGGGATTGGTGGATACAATGTGGCGGATATGTGAACTTTTTATGACTTCGGAAGCCTACACCCCATAGAGCAGCACGGCGAAAAATTGCAGCACACTGCCCAGCACCACAAAAATATGGAACACCGAGTGCATCCACCGCCTTTTCGCGCCGATGCCATAGAGCACCGCCCCGATGGTGTAGGCAATGCCCCCAAAAAGCAGCAGCAGGAAGCCCGGCAGAGTGAGCACCTCCAGGGTCTCCGGCATAAAGGGCACAATGGCCCAGCCCAGGCCAATGTAGCAGATCATGGACAGCACATTGTATTTTTTCAGATCAATGGCCGTGAGCACCGTGGCGAAAATGGCCATGACCCATTCAAAAAAGAACAGTCCCCAGCCGATTTTGGGATACACCGGCCGGAGGGCGGACAGGGACATGACGGTGTAGGTTCCGGCGATGAGGAAATAGATGGTGCAGTGATCCACCACCTGCATCACCTTTTTGCCCATGCCCGTGGGCATCCCGTGGTACACGCTGGAGACGGTGTACAGGGCGATCATGCTGGTGCCGTAGATGGCCGAGGTCACAATGCCATAAACATTGTGGCGCAGGGCGGCGAACACCACGCACAGCACCAGGGCCGCCACTGCCAGCACCCCGCCAACAATGTGGGTAATGGTATTCATCCGTTCCTCTCCCCGGGTGTAGTCCGGCAGTACCCGGTCGCAGAGCTTGGTTCGTTTCATATGCTTTCTCCTTTGGCTGGTTTGTCGTGTTTCGCCCGTTTCCGGGGAGCAAATGGCATTCCGGACCGGCGGCGATCACGCTTCTCAGTATAGCCCTAAGCCACAAAAAAGCACCCTACCCCTGCACATTCCCACTCTCCAAACCGGTGTAGAGCCATTCTACCCGGAGTAGAGTACCGAAAAAGCCGGAATTTAGCTACAAATCAGGGTTGACAACTTGTGCATTTTCCACTAAAATCAAAACAACTACCCTCCAAAGAAAAATGGAAATATTTCTGCAAATTCAAATTCTCCCCTGCCGGACATTTGCCGTGGACAGATGATTTATACACAGAAAGAAGAGGCAGCAACCATGAAGAAAACAGCATTCTTAACCCTGGAAAAGGCAAAGGAAATCACGGCTCAGATTCCCACTCCCTTCCATCTGTACGACGAGGCGGGCATCCGCGCCAATGCACAGGCACTGAAAAAGGCCTTTTCCTGGAACAAGGGCTTTAAAGAGTTTTTCGCGGTGAAGGCCACCCCCAATCCCTACATCCTGCAAATTCTCCATGAAGAGGGCTGCGGCTGTGACTGCGCCACCTATACGGAGCTGCTGATGGCGGAGGCTGTGGGCATCACCGGCCATGATGTGATGTTCTCCTCCAACGTCACCCCCCGCAAGGACATGGAGAAGGCCAGAGCGCTGGGGGCATACATCAACCTGGACGACGCCACCCATGTGGATTTTCTGGCAAGCCTGGGCCCCGTACCCGAGACGGTTTGCCTGCGCTATAACCCCGGCGGCTCCTTCAGCCTGGGCAACACCATCATGGATATGCCCCGGGACGCCAAATACGGCATGACCGAGGATCAGATGGCCGGTGCCATCAACCGGCTTCTGAAGCTGGGCACCAAGCATTTTGGCATCCACGCTTTCCTGGCCTCCAACACCACCACCAATGAATACTATCCGGAGCTGGCCAGCCAGCTGTTCCGTCTGGCCGTTCGGCTGCGGGGCGCCACCGGGGCGGATTTCTCCTTTATCAACCTCTCCGGCGGCATCGGCGTGGACTACCGGCCGGAGCAGCCCCGGTGCGACATTCAGGCCATCGGCGACGGGGTGCGGATGCGCTATGAGCAGATCATGGTTCCCGCCGGGCTGGGCGACGTAGCCATCTTCACGGAGCTGGGGCGGTTCATGCTGGCGCCCTACGGGCATCTGGTTTCCACCGTGCTCCACCAGAAGCACATCTACCGGGAGTACATCGGCCTGGATGCCTGCGCCGCCGACCTGATGCGGCCCGCCATGTACGGCGCTTACCACCACATCACCGTTCTCGGAAAAGAGGACGCTATTTTGGATCATGTGTATGATGTCACCGGCGGCCTGTGTGAAAACAACGACAAATTCGCCATTGAGCGGAGCCTGCCCCAGATCGATGTGGGGGATATTTTGGTGATTCACGACACCGGTGCTCACGGCTTCTCCATGGGCTACAATTATAACGGCAAGCTCCGCTCTGCCGAGGTGCTGCTGAAGGAGGACGGCTCCTTTAAGCTCATCCGGCGGGCAGAGACCCCCATGGACTATTTCGCCACTCTGGATATTACCGAATTCCAGTTCCACAACTGATGATTCCCCGGTGCCACAGTCCCGTGGTCTGTCTGAGCCTGCCGGAGGATTGATTGACACATTTATCAAAAAGGAGGAACCCATGGACGACGAACAGGTGAAAGCCCGCATCGGCTCAAACATCGCCTTTTACCGGAAGCAGGCAGGGCTCACCCAGGCTCAGCTGGCGGAACGGCTGAACTATTCCGACAAGGCGGTATCCAAATGGGAGCGGGGGGAATCCATCCCCGACGTGCTCACCCTGATGCAGATTGCCGCCCAATTCCAGGTGACGGTGGATGCACTTTTGGGGGATGTGAACGCCCTGCCGGACAACCCCACCACATTGGAGCGGGCCATGACCCAGGTGTCCGAAAAGGCAT
This sequence comes from Faecousia sp., assembly GCA_034104845.1. Taxonomy (GTDB): domain Bacteria; phylum Bacillota; class Clostridia; order Oscillospirales; family Oscillospiraceae; genus Faecousia. The sequence goes on from JAXECZ010000009.1 coordinate 15,444, forward strand.
TGAAGCGAAAGGCCAACAAGAACATCATTCTGGCCCTTTCCACCACCCTGGTCTGGTTCGTGGCGCTGTTTGTTTTTGTGGTGTTTTCCTCCTTCGATATTCCCAACAGCGGCCTGGCCTTTTTCTATGCCATTCCGGTCAACGCCATTGTGCTGTTGAGCCTGCGGTCCGCCTGGCATGATTTCCGCTGGAACAAGGCCCTAATCTCCGGGATCGTGTGGGGCAGCCTGGTGAGCGTCTACGCCTCCATCTGGGCGTTTTTGGATTTCAACGCGTGGAAAATATTTCTGCTGGGCATTCCCGGACAGATCGCCATTTTCCTCTGGTTCCGGATGTTCAAGCAGGTAAAGGAGGAAAAGCATGAATAAGCAGCAATTGCGTCAGGCCATCCGCCAGCGGAAGCGGGCCATGACCCAGGAGGAAATGGAAGACCGCAGCCGCAGTTTGTGCGAGAAATTTTTAAAAAGCGACGCCTACCGGCTATGCAGCTGCCTGTATGGCTACCTTCCCTACAACCAGGAGGTGCGAACCTGGCCCATTTTGCATCAGGCATTGGCCGACGGGAAGCAGGTGGCAGTGCCCAAGGTCTATGGCGAGGAAATGAAATTCATTTTTCTCACGGATCTGACCCAGGTGGCAGCCGGCTATGCGGGGATTCCGGAGCCCATTGCCGATGGGCCGGTGGCGGAGGAGCAGGACGCCCTGGTGCTGATGCCCGGCCTGGCCTTCGACCCTCAGGGGCACCGGATCGGCTACGGCGGCGGCTTCTACGACAAATTCCTCTCCCAGGAGCCGAATCACCCCACCGTGGCATTATGCTATGCATTTCAAATGGTGGATCATCTGGAAACCGAGCCCTTTGATATCCCTGTGGATACGGTCATTTGGGCCTGAAAAGGAGAAAAAGATGCAGGCAATTTTGATTCTCATCATGGCAGCCCTGGTGTTTTTGATGTGCTGGGGCGTGGACAAGCTGTTTACAAAGCTCTTTCGCAGCAAGGCACAGCACCGCTCCGGTATGGCGATCCGGGCCAGCAAGCGCTATGGCATTTTCGGTGTGATGTTCTCCGTGCTGGGCATTCTGGGCATTGTCACCGGCTGCACCGGGGATAGCGTGCTCACCTGGGCCGGGCTTGTGGTGCTGCTCATGGGCATCGCCCTGGCGGTTCACTATCTCAGCTTCGGCATCTTTTATGACGGCGAGAGCTTCCTGCTGTGCCGCTTTGGAAGAAAATCCCAGGAGCACCGCTACGAGGAAATCGTCAGCCAGAAGCTCTATGTCCTCACCGGCGGCAGCACCGTGATCGAGCTGACCCTGAAGGACGGCTCCACCGTCAGCGTCCAGTCCACCATGGACGGGGTCTATCCCTTTATGGACACCGCCTTTGCCGGCTGGTGCATGGAAACCGGAAGAAAAATGGAGGATTGCCCTTTCTACGACCCCTCCAAGAGCTGGTGGTTCCCCCACGAGGAGGAAGGCTGATGCACATTCCCTCCGGCGACACCGCCGCTTTGGAGTTGATTCCTTTCGCGGATGCTCTGAAAGAAGCCAACCTGCCCAATCCGGACTACGATACCTCCCGCTGGCTCTATGCGCCGGTCTTTTATTGCGACTACCGTTACATCCTGGGCACCCGGGGGAAAAAGCCCCTCATCTGCATTGGCATCAACCCCTCCACTGCCCAGCCGGGCTGCCTGGACAACACGCTGAAATCCGTGGAGCGCATCGCCCTGGGCAATGGTTTCGACAGCTTTCTGATGTTCAACGTCTATGCCCAGCGGGCCACAAACCCAAATGCCATGGAGCGCCGCTGCAATCCCCGGCTGCACCGGGAGAATATGCAGGCTTTCCGCTATGTCCTTTCCATTTCAGACTCTCCCGTTATCTGGGCCGCCTGGGGCTCCATCATCGAAAAACGGGATTACCTGAAGCAATGCCTGCTGGATATGCTGCAAATCGGAAAGGAATACGGTGCCAGCTGGTGCTGCGCCGGCCAGGTGACCAAAAAAGGCCACCCCCACCATCCCCTGTACCTGAAAAAGGACGAGAAAATCAAGCCCTTTGACATAGAAAGCTACCTTTCCATACTGTAGCTGTGCCAAAAGCATTTGAGAAGGAAAAAATCAGGAGGAACAAATTATGAAGCTGCTCATTGCGTCGGACATTCACGGCAGCGCCTACTGGTGCGGCAAGCTGATGGACCTGATTCAGGAGGAAAACCCGGATCGGGTGGTTTTGCTGGGAGACCTCCTGTACCACGGCCCCCGGAACGATCTGCCCCGGGACTACGCCCCCAAGCAGGTGATCCCCATGCTCAGTGAAATTCAGGAGAAAATCGTTGCCGTCCGGGGCAACTGCGAGGCGGAGGTGGATCAGATGGTGCTCCCCTTTCCCTGCCTGGCGGACTACGCCCAGCTTCTGGTGGACGGAAAAATCTTCCACCTGTCCCACGGCCATCACCAGAACCCGGAGCATCTTCCGCCCCTGCCCCAGGGGAGCATCTTCCTCTTCGGTCATACCCATGTGAAGCTGGATCGGCAGGTCAACGGCATCCGCTGCCTGAACCCCGGAAGCGTCTCCATCCCCAAGGATGGGAGCCACAGCTGCCTGATCTACGAAAATGGAAAATTTTCTTTCAAAATTCTGGAGGATTGACCATGGATTCGACGGAGTGCGACACCTGCTGGTATTATGATTATGATGAGGAGTACGATTGCTGGTTCTGTATGATGGATTTGGACGAGGACGAGGTGTACCGCATTTCCACCTCCCGGAGCCGGCATTGTCCCTACTATCGCCAGGGTGACGACTAC
>JAXECZ010000068.1:0-2243 GCA_034104845.1 Faecousia sp.
GTGGACGGTGTGGTCATCGGCGCACTGATGATTCTGGTGCCCGGCCTGCTCTTTACCAATGCCATGCGGGACATTATCTATGGCGATACCAATTCCGGCATCACCCGTATCGTCCAGGTGCTGCTGATTGCCATGGGCATGGCGCTGGGGACGGCAGTGGCCTGGAACACGGCGGCATTTTTGTGGCAGGAGCCGGTCAGCCTGAGCCATGGTGCCAATCCGCTGGTAGTCACCTGCCTGGGCTCCCTGGCCGGTTGTGTGGGCTTTTCCATACTCTTCAATATTCACGGCCCCGGCGGCACCCTCTGCGCCCTGGGGGGTGTGGTGACCTGGCTGGTTTTCGAGCTTGTGATTCGCTGCACCGGGAATGAAATGGCAGCCTATTTTGCAGGCTCCTTTTTCGCCTCCGTCTATGCCGAGGTGATGGCCAGGATCCGGAAATACCCTGCCATCTCCTATCTGGTGGTTTCCCTGTTCCCCCTGATTCCCGGCGCTGGCATCTACTACACCATGAATTACGCGGTTCACGGAAGCATGGAGCGCTTTGCCACCCAGGGAATGCAAACCGCGGCCATTGCCGGGGTGATCGCGGTGGGCGTGCTGCTGGTGACCACCATCGTCCGCCTGGTCTATACCTGGAAAGAAATGTATCCTGGGAAGAAAAGATAAGAAAAACCCCCTGTTTCGTGGGAACTTCCACGGAACAGGGGCATTTTTACAGCTGGGAAAACACATTCCCCAATTGATCGTGAATGACCAGATTCGCCTGGTCATCGAATGGGGTCACATCCCGGTTGATGAGAACCAGACGATTGCCCCGATAATACCGAATCAAACCGGCGGCGGGATAAACCGTCAGACTGGTTCCGGCAACGATCAGCATGTCGGCGGAACGAATGGCCATGACGCTTTTTTCTATGGTGCTTTGGTCCAGGCTTTCCTCATACAGCACCACATCGGGCTTCACAATTCCGCCGCAGCTGCACCGGGGGATATCCGGGCAGTCCCGAATGAATTCCGCCGGATAGAATTTCCGGCAGCTTTCGCAGTAATTCCGCAGGACGCTGCCGTGGAGCTCATACACCCTTTTGGAGCCTGCCTTCTGATGCAGGCCGTCGATGTTCTGGGTCACAACAGCGGAGAGCTTTCCCTCCCGCTCCCACTGGGCAAGCTTCTTGTGGGTGATGTTTGGTTCAAAGCCAAGGGGAAGCATCTTTTCCCGATAGAAGCGGAAGAAATAGGAGGGGTTTTGGAGATAAAAGCTGTGGCTGATGATGGTTTCCGGCGGGTAGTCAAAATGCTGGCTGTAGAGTCCGTCCACACTCCGAAAGTCCGGGATGCCGGATTCCGTGCTCACCCCCGCGCCGCCGAAAAAGACGATGGCGCTGCTTTCCGATACCCACTGCTTCAAAACGTCAATCTTGCTCACGATCCTCTTCCTCCATCTCTTTCAGAAGCTTCCTGTCCTGCTTGGAAGACAGATCCAGCTTTTCATACATATCCGGCCTGCGAAGTCTGGTTCGCCTGAGAGCCTGCTTTCTTCTCCACTGATTGACCTTTTCATGATTGCCGGAAAGCAAAATTGGCGGCACTTCCCTGCCGTGCCACACCGCAGGGCGGCTGTACTGGGGGTATTCCAGCAGGCCGTTGTAGTGGCTTTCGTCCTCAAAGCACTCCGGGTCGGCAAGAACCCCCGGCACCATACGGCAGATGGCGTCGGTCATGGCCATGGCGGCAATTTCTCCCCCGGTGAGGACAAAATCCCCCAGGGACAATTCTTCATCCACACATTCGTCAATGAACCGCTGGTCGATTCCCTCGTAATGGCCGCAGACAAAAATCAGGTTGTCCAGCTTGCTCAGGCGAATGGCGTCTTGCTGGGTGAAGGTGTGGCCGCAGGGGGACAGATAGATGGTATGCACCGGCCCGGCGGCCTCGTCGCAGACGGCCTCCCAGCAGCGGTATAAGGGGTCGGCCTGCATGATGGCGCCCCGGCCGCCGCCATAGGGATAGTCGTCCACCTGATTCTGCTTGCTGGTGGTGTAGTCCCGAATCTGGTGAGTTTCGATTTGAATGAAGCCCCGCTCCTGGGCTCTTCCCAGAATGCTTTCGGAGAGCACATCCCCCAGGGCATCCGGGAAAAGGGTCAAAATGTCAATTCTCATCGCTTCGCATACCCTCGATGACGGTAACTTCCATGCGGTTTGCTTCCAGGTCGGTGGCATGTACAAAGGCCTTCACGG
>JAXECZ010000076.1:0-6443 GCA_034104845.1 Faecousia sp.
GTCATAGTTCTGCCCGGTGTGGGCCAGGATCACATCAAAATACCGCCGGGTTTTGTTGATCACCGCCGCCAGGCGGATGATCTCCGGCCGGGTGCCCACGATAATCAGCAGCTTTAATTTGCCGTTTTCTTTCCAGGTGACATTGCTGTAGTCCATATCTCTCTCCTATACCGGTTCCGAAAAGGTATCCGGGTGGTTGGGGTTGAAAATTTCATTGCAGGTCATCACAGTGACCAGATCCTCGGTTTCAGACAGGTTGATGATGTTGTGGGTCCAGCCGGGAATCATATGGACAGCCTCGATTTTTTCGCCGCTGACCTCAAATTCCACCCTTTCCCCGGTGTTGATGTTCCGCTCCTGAATCAGCCCGTGGCCATGGACCACAATGAACAGCTCCCATTTGCTGTTGTGCCAGTGCTGCCCCTTGGTGATGCCGGGCTTACTGATGTTGATGCTCACCTGGCCGCAGTCTGCGGTGTGCAGCAGCTCCGTGAAAGAGCCCCGATGATCCACATTCATTTTCAGGGGATATTTGAACTTTTCCTTGGGAAGATAGGTCAAATACAGGGAATACAGCTTCTTGGCAAAGGAGCCCTCGGGCATTTGGGGCATGAGCAGCGACTCCGGCTGGCGCTTGAATTCCAGGAGCAAGTCCACGATCTCCCCCAGAGTGACATGGTGGGTGGTGGGCACGCAGCAGTAGCGGCCGCCCGCCTTCAGCACCGTGTTCAGTCCGTCGAACTCGCAGTGCTGCTCCTTTCCCTCCAGCAAATCGAAGAGCCCCTCAATGAGATCGTCAATATATAACAGCTCCAATTCGGTGCTCCGGTCGTTGACGGTATAGGGCAGGTCGTTGGCAATGCAGTAGCAGAACGTGGAAACCGCGCTGTTGTAGTTGGGACGGCTGTGGCCCATAAGATTGGTGAACCGGTAAACCGCCACCTTTACCCCGTTTTCCTCCCCGTAGCGGAAGAACAGCTCCTCCCCTGCCAGCTTGGATTTGCCGTAGTCGGACTGCCCGTAGCGGCCAATTAAGGTGGCCTGGATGGAGGAGGACAGCATGATTGGCGCCTTGCTATTGTATTTTTTCAAAGTGTCCAGCAGTGTGGAAGCGAAGCCGAAATTGCCCCGCATGAATTCCTCGCTGTTCTGGGGCCGGTTCACTCCGGCCAGGTTGAACACAAAATCCGCCCTCCTGCAGTAGTCCTCCAGCTGCTCCTGGGTGGAGCCGAGATCATATTCCAGAATCTCATTGATCTGTAAATTGGGCCGGGTTTTGTTCTTCCCGTCCCGGATGTTTTTCAGATTGTTCACCAGGGCGGTTCCCACCATGCCCTTGGCGCCGGTAATCAAGATATTCATCCGCAACCTCTCAGCTGTGCCGGATCCCGGCCAGCTCCTCCTGAACGTAGTCGGTGGTGAGGATTTTCCGCACCGTGCCCGCCACATCCAGGCGGGTGGTGTTGTGGCTGGTGTAGGATTCCTCCGCCTGGGTGAGCACCTGGCCCTGGACGAAGAATTTGTCGTAATTCAAATCCCGGCTGTCGGCGGCCACCCGGAAATAATTCCCCATGTCCTGACTTCTCAGCCGTTCCTCCCGGGTCATCAGGGTTTCGTAGAGCTTTTCCCCATGACGGGTGCCGATGATGTTGGTGCCGGTATCGCCGAAGAGCTGCTGCACCGCCTTGGCCAGATCGCCAATGGTGGAGGCATCCGCCTTCTGGATGAACAGATCCCCGGGGTTGGCATGCTCAAAGGCGAATTTCACCAGATCCACCGCCTCGTCCAGATTCATCAGGAACCGGGTCATGTCCGGATTGGTGATGGTGATGGGATGGCCGGATTTGATCTGGTCGATGAACAGCGGGATCACGCTGCCCCGGCTGCACATCACATTGCCGTAGCGGGTGCAGCAGATGGTGGTGTCCCCCCGCTCCGCCGCCACCCGGGCATTGGCGCAGATCACATGCTCCATCATCGCCTTGGAAATGCCCATGGCATTGATGGGATAGGCGGCCTTGTCGGTGGACAGGCACACCACCCGCTTGACCCTGGCGTCCACCGCGGCCCGGAGCAGATTGTCGGTGCCCTCGATATTGGTTTTCACCGCCTGCATGGGAAAAAACTCACAGGAGGGCACCTGCTTCAATGCCGCCGCGTGGAAGATATAGTCCACCCCGCCGATGGCATCCCGGATGGACTGGATGTCCCGCACATCTCCCACATAGAATTTGACCTTTTGGGCACTGTCCGGATGGGTAGCCTGGAGCAGATGGCGCATATCGTCCTGCTTTTTCTCGTCCCGGGAGAAAATGCGAATCTGGCCGATATCGGTGTCCAGGAAATGCTTCAAAACGGTATTGCCAAAGGAACCGGTCCCACCGGTGATCATCAGGGTTGCCCCGGAAAATGCGGACATAAGCGAATTCTCCTTTATCATGCGGCCTGGCGGCCATTATTGTTCTATAAGCGGTTATCAGCTTGAAGCAGCACAGCAAGCAATTGGAATCTATCTGATTGCTGCGTAATGCCGGCGTACACATGGTTTTCATTCATTTCACGTTATTATACCATTGCTTTTCCGGGATGTCCACAGAAAAAAATCCCCGCCTCCGGGAAAAGCCGGAGGCGGGAGCAGGATGCAATCAGAAGTAAACGGTGGAAACGATGCCGTCGGTCACGGTCTCGTAGCTGTTGGGGTCGTAGGTGTAGAAATGGAACTCGATGGTTTCCAGCTGATCCAGGGCAGTGAGCTCTGCGTCCACATCCACCTCGTAGATCTCGATGGTATCCTTGGCCTTTTTGCCCGCCGCAAGCTCAAAGCTGGAGAAGCCCCAGCCCTCCCAGCCATTGATGTAGATGCTGTCCAGGGAAACGGCCATATCCTTGTCGGAGGTGTTGGTGACGGTCACATTCAGCTTCAACGTCTTGGTATCATCGTAGTTGGTTTCCAGGTCAACCTCGCCGGTGAGGGTGACGGTGATGCCGTCGGCCTCCACGATCACAGTCTTCTCCGCAGTCGCCAGCTCCCGATTGAGCAGCTCCGCCCGGGCCTGATCGATGAGGGTCTGCAGCTCCTCGGTGCTCATGGCGGAGAAATCCTCGGCAGCGGCATAAACCGGGAGGCAAAGCACCAGGGCAACCAGGAGACAAATGAGTTTTTTCAACATGTTTTTTAGCCCCTTTCGTTCTGATATTGGCAAAAGAAATACGCTTCCGCAATTACAGTATATCCCAGGAGAATGCCGGTGTCAATCCCAAAAATGGGTATCTTTGTTTGTTGCAGCGCCCCTCGTTTCCCAATTGACTTATGCCAAAATATGAGGTATTCTGTTAACGGCGCTACCGTGCCACGGTAGGCGGTTCCCCCTCTTTGGGGGTGAACTTCTGGCACCCCCGGAAAAAGAAAGGGGGTGGACGCAATGATTACATGGACGGAGCTTTTTGCTTTCTGTATGTTTGTTATTGCACTTATCGCCCTGGTGAAACAGGATAGATAAAAAGAAGTAACCGCCCAGCCTCCAAGCAAGCGGTTACTTCTTCGTAAGTGCCACAGGGGGAAACCGTCTACCGGTAGCGCCCTTGTCTTGCCCTTACTATACCCCAAATTCTTCTCTTTGTCAATGCTCCTGCCTGGTGGCGGGGGTTTTATTTTTCGCTGTCCCGCTCCATGGTTTCGGTGATGGCTCTTGAAGTTGAAATGCCCTGCGGGGTCAGAAAACCGCCCTGCAAAGCGGCAAGTACCAATTTGCAGAGCAAAGCTGAGAAGCAAAAGAAAACCACCCAAATCTTTCGATTCGAGTGGCTGAATGTTGGAGCTGCTAGCCAGATTTGAACTGGCGACCTCATCCTTACCAAGGATGCGCTCTACCGGCTGAGCTATAGCAGCGTATTCAATTTCCTGTTCTCGGTGACAGCTTGTGTATTATATAACAGGATTCTTCATTTGTCAATGGTTTTTTAAAAAAATTTGAAAGAAACATGCAGCGGCTGCCGGGTGGACAGCCGCTGCTTTGAGGAGTTATTTGGCTCTTTGATACTTGCCCCGCTTCTCGGGGAGGAAATGATACACGATGGACACGATGGCGCAGCCCAGCAGGCCCAGCAGAATACCGGCGAACATAGAGAAGATCACGTCGCTGGGATAGTGGACGTACAGGTACAGCCGGGAGAAAGCCACCAGGAAAGCGATGACGGCGGCGGGGATGCCTAGCCACTTGTTCTTGATCAGCAGCACGGTGGAGGCCTCGAAGCAGGCGATGGTATGACCGGAGGGGAAAGACTTATGCAGGTCGCTGGCCACCAGCCACTTGATGTCATTTTCCGTCACCGGCACCCAGTTTTTCAGCTGGGGCAGGTCGTAATTGGCCATCCGCTCCACGGTGTAGAAGAAGAAAGGGCGGTCCCGGCCGATGAGGTTTTTCAAAACGATGTTGCACACGATCAATCCCAGCATCAGCGCCGCGCCCATGGACCAGGCGGTTTTTCTGGTATTGCGGAAGCAGAGCAGAATCACAGCGATGGCGATCCAGAAGGCGCCCCACTCCCCCAAGAGGGTGATATAGGGCATGGCCTTGTCCAGAAAGTCACAGGTTAAATAGTTGCGGATGAACTCCAGAATGGGAAAGTCGAAAGTGATGGCCAGGGAATCCAGCAATGCTTTTGCTTGCTCAATCATGGTGAAGCCTCCTTATCAATGGATTTATGCGTTGGTGAACAGGGGATACAGAACCATGGGGGTCAGGGTATAGCCGGAGGACAGATTGACCAGGCCGGTCTCATCGGGCTGGAACATCATATTCCAGGTCTTCTGGCCCTGCTCGTTTTCCGTCACGGTGCACCAGCCGGAGAACACCTTGCCGCTGGGGGCCTGCACCACGGGAGCGGTGAGGCTGGGGGCATCGGTGGCATAGAATTCCGACGAGAGCACATTGCCCGCCGCGTCGCAGAAGGTCAGCCGAACCTCGCCCACGGGGGCGGTGATGTCCTCATTGGTCATTTCGGTGCAGACCCACTTGCCGTTCTTATTGGTGAAATACATGGACTGGACCACATTGAAGTCCTTTTCGGTGTTGTCCTTATTGACAACGTGCATGACCATGGAGGCCCGGACGGAGAACAGGGTGGAAGAATGCTTGGTGTAGCCAAGGATCTCCTCGTTGCGGAATTCATGGCCCCGGTCGGCGTTCATCCACAGCTCGCTGCCCATCTTGAGGATGTCATTATAGACCTGGGAGCCGCCGTCGAAATACTTGGCCAGTGCCGCCCGGCTGCCGCTGGCGTTGATCATGAAGCCCGCATAGGCCTCCAGCGCGCCGAACACAGCGGTACGCTCCTCCTCGGTCATGGCGATGGCATCGGTCTGCTCCTCAAACATGCCGGAATCCGGATTGTAGCGCACCTCAATGGGGGCGCCGGTCTGGTCGTAAACCAGCAGCTCGGGGGTGGTGAGCAGGCCGGTGACCTCCTGGATGCTGGTGCGGATGCGGTTCTCGGGGGACAGGTTTTCATCGGCCTTGGTGGAGGCGATCTGGATGGTATAGCTGTCGTCCAGGGGCTGATTGTTCACATAGGCCACATGGTTTTCCAGCTTGCGAATCTTGATGGACTCCTGCCGGTTGACGAAGATTTCCACGCCGTCCAGCTGCCAGTCGGGAATGGCGGTGATCTTCTGCTCCTCGGTGTAGCCGTTCAGGGTGAAGGTGGCCAGCTTCTCGGAGCCCAGGCGGACGATATATTTTTTCTTGGTGCCAATGCCCGCGGAGGTCTCCACGAAGTTCAGCTCCTGACCGGCCACCTTGTCCTCCATATAGGATACATAGGCGTCCACGCCCTCAAACAGGGTGTCGTATTTGTTGGTGCCGGTACCGGTGGGGTCACCGGCCAGCCGGTAGAGCTGGGCCCAGTCGGGATTGCCGAAGAGCTGGTCGAACACCTGCTGGCACTTGACGGTGGGCTGGGCGGCCTCGTAGTCCTTCAGCCAGCCGTTGAGCCAGTTCAATGTGACGAACACGCCGATGAAGAAGACGAAAATCATCACGAAATACATGCTGTAGAAGATGATTCCGCCCAGCCGGGGACCCCGGCGCTGCTGCTGAACCACTTCCACCTCGGTCTGCTTTTTGGGCCGCTGAGCGGGAGCCGCAGCGCTCCGCTGGGCAGGGGTGGGGCGCTGACCGGCTGCCGGTGCGGGCCGCTGCTGCTGCGCCCTTTGCGGGGCGGGACGCTGGGCGGCGGGTCTGGCGTTCTGCTGGGGTCTTTCGCTGCTCCGGCGAGCATCCCGGCTGGCCTTTCTGGCAGCTCGGGCGGCATTGTCCTCGGCCCGCTCCCGGATGATATTGTCCAGTGCCTGATCCGGTGCCTGCTGGCCCTTGGATTTGGCGTCAAATTTTCCTTGATACATCTCTCAATCACCTCACTGCAAGGGCTTGACCATCCAGAAG
>JAXECZ010000131.1:0-6397 GCA_034104845.1 Faecousia sp.
TTCCTGATGAACGAGGCTCGCTACAGCCGCCTGACCCGTGAGTTCCCCGAGCGTGCAACCGATCTGTTCGCCAAGAACGAGGCTGCCGCCAAGGAGCGCTGGGAGCACCTCAACAAGCTGGTTGAGATGTACAAGGACTAATTCCTGACACATAACCCGTTTTCCCTCCCCCTTTCCCGGGGGAGGGATTTTTGAAAGGAGAAGGATCATGATTGATACCTGCACCGTCATCGATATCGCCGGTGACTACGCCATTATCAAATACGACTCCACCGGAGCCGAGGGCCAGGTCGCTCTGGCGCTTCTGCCCGAGGGACTGAATGTAGGCGACCGGCTGAGAAGAGAGTTCTTCGATTATGAAAAGCTTTGAGCCTCCGGCGGCATCCTGATTGTAGGATGCCGCTTTTGTCTTAATATTGTTTTGCTTTTTTCTTAAGATATGGGGGGAATGGTTGCAATTTCCATTTTTTTCGCTATAATGCCCATAAAACATCCCCTGTGAGGTGCTGAAAATGCGTTGGATCCTTTTTCTTCTTCCGGAAATTGCCACAGGCGTTCTGCTGCTCATTCCACTGCTTTTGCTGTATCAAAAGCTCTTTTTCCACAGCTGGAAGCGTACTGCGCTCTATTTGGTATTCGGCGCCTATCTGATGGCGGTCTTTTGCTTTGTGGGCTTTCCCAACATTCGCTATCTCCGTTTCGATGTGAATCTCAATCTGATTCCTTTCGTTGGGATGGCAGAGGACATCCGGAATACCCTTTTGAATGTTCTGCTGTTTCTTCCTCTGGGTTTCTTCCTGCCCTTGCTCTGGAAGCGGTACAGGAGGCTGTCCAGCACACTGATGTTTGCGTTTTTTGCCACACTGTTCATAGAGCTTTCCCAGCTGTTCACTTACCGTGCAACGGATGTGGATGATCTCATCACCAATGTCACCGGCGCACTCTGGGGATATCTGCTGGCACATGCCCTTACCAAGGGATTTACAAAGCACACGGGCGCTTCCAATCCGGTATCCCATCTGGCGATTCTCTGCGGAACCGCTATTTTTATAATGTTTTTCCTCCAGCCGTTTCTCTATCCGCTTTTTGAATCATTTTTTTGAATCCTTTTCTCCAACCTCCGGCAGGAATTTGGCAAATGGAAATCTGTCTGCCCCATTGGATAAAATCGGTTTTTTCAGATATCATATATTTACCCCTTGACACGGTAGGTAAATTATGGTATAACATGATTACCTACCAAAACGGTGGGTATAAATCGAACAGTAATCGCAAAGGAGCGTTCTTATGTCAAGAATCTACACCTCCGCTGATCAGTTGATCGGACATACACCGCTGCTGGAGCTGACAAGGATCGAGAAGAAATACGGTCTGAACGCGAAAATCCTGGCAAAGGTGGAGTATTTCAATCCTGCCGGTTCCGTGAAGGACCGGGTGGCCAAAAGAATGATCGATGACGCGGAGGCGGCGGGAATTCTGAAGCCGGACTCCACCCTTATCGAGCCCACCAGCGGCAACACCGGCATTGGCCTTGCCTCCATCGCCGCAGCCCGGGGCTACCGGATCATCATCGTTATGCCCGACACCATGAGTGTGGAGCGACGCCAGCTGATGAAGGCCTATGGCGCGGAGCTGGTGCTGACCCCCGGTGCCCAGGGAATGAAAGGTGCCATTGCCAAGGCAGAGGAGTTGGCTAAGGAGATCCCCAACAGCTTCATCCCCTCCCAGTTCACCAACCCCTCCAATCCCAAGGCTCATCTCACCACCACCGGCCCGGAAATCTGGGCGGACACCGATGGGGATGTGGATTACTTTGTGGCAGGCGTGGGCACCGGCGGCACCGTCACCGGTGTGGGCCAGTTCCTGAAATCCAAGAATCCGGCGGTCAAGGTGGTGGCGGTGGAGCCTGCCTCTTCTCCTGTGTTGTCCCAGGGGTATGGTGGCCCTCATAAGATTCAAGGCATCGGCGCCGGCTTTGTCCCTGAGGTGCTGGACACCAGTATCTACGATGAGATTATCCCCATCGAAAACGAAGCAGCCTTTGCCACCGGAAAAGAAGTGGGCCGCACCGAGGGCATCCTGGTGGGCATTTCCTCCGGCGCTGCGCTGAATGCCGCCATTCAGGTGGCCCAGCGGCCTGAAAACGCCGGAAAGACCATTGTGGTGCTGCTGCCGGACACCGGCGACCGGTATTTGTCCAGCCCCATGTTTGCAGATTGATTCAAGGAGAAACAAATGATTTATGCAGATAACGCTGCCACCACAAGAATGTGCCCGGCAGCCATCCAAGCCATGACCAAGTGCATGGAAGAAAATTACGGCAATCCCTCCAGCCTCTATTCCTTTGGCCAAACCGCCCGGGAAGCTCTGGACGATGCCCGGGAGCGGATCGCCCGCTGCCTTGGCTGCACGGCCCGGGAGATCACCTTTACCTCCGGCGGCAGTGAGGCGGATAACCAGGCAATCTTCTCCGCCGCCAGGCTGGGGGAGAAGAAAGGGAAAAAGCACATCATTTCCACCGCCTTTGAGCATCACGCGGTGCTGCACACTCTGGACAGGCTCCGGCAGCAGGGCTTTGAAATCACCCTTCTGGATGTCCATGAAAACGGCATCGTCACTGCCCAGCAGGTGAAGGATGCCATTCGCGAGGATACCTGCCTGGTGACAATTATGTTTGCCAACAATGAGATCGGCACCATCCAGCCCATTGCCGAAATCGGCCAGGTTTGCCGGGAAAAGGGCGTTCTGTTCCACACGGATGCGGTTCAGGCCATGGGGCATGTAAAGGTGAATGTGGCAGAGCAGAATATCGACATGCTCTCCCTGTCCGCCCACAAATTCCACGGCCCCAAGGGCATCGGTGTACTGTATGCCAAGCGGGGCATCCTGCTGGACAGTCTCATCAACGGCGGTGCCCAGGAGCGGGGCAAGCGGGCCGGCACCGAGAATCTCCCTGCCATTGTGGGTATGACCGTGGCGTTGGAGCAGGCGGTGGCCTCCATTGATGACTACACCGCCCGGCTCACGCCTCTGCGGGATAAGCTGATTGCAGGCCTGGAGAAAATCCCTTACAGTGAGCTTAACGGCGACCGGTACAACCGGCTGCCGGGCACGGTAAATTTCTGCTTCGAGGGAATCGAGGGCGAGTCCCTGTTGCTGCTGTTGGACGACAAGGGCATCTGCGCTTCCTCCGGTTCTGCCTGCACCTCCGGCAGCCTGGATCCCAGCCATGTGCTGCTGGCCATTGGACGGCCTCATGAGGTGGCCCACGGATCTTTGCGTCTGTCCCTGGGGGATGACATCACGGAAGCGGAAATTGACTATCTGATTCAGGCCGTCACCGATGTGGTTTCTTATCTGCGGAGTATTTCGCCTTTCTGGCGGGATCTGCAGAACGGAAAACGGCCCCATGTATTTGCGAAATAGGAGAAGAATATGGCATTATACAGTGAAAAAGTTATGGATCATTTCCGGAATCCCCGGAATGTGGGGGTGATCGAAAACCCCGATGGCGTGGGCGAGGTGGGGAATCCCGTCTGCGGCGACATCATGAAAATCTATCTGAAAATCGATAACGACATCATTACCGATGTGAAATTCGAAACCTTTGGCTGCGGCAGCGCCATTGCCTCCAGCTCCATGGCCACGGAGATGATCAAGGGCAAGCCCATCAGCGAGGCGCTGAAGGTCACCAACAAGGCCGTCACCGAGGCACTGGACGGACTGCCTGCCCACAAGCTCCACTGCTCCGTGCTGGCGGAGGAGGCCATTAAAAAGGCATTGCAGGATTACTACGAGCGCAATGGCCTGGATTACGATCACAGCCAGTTCCCGGACTGCGAAAGCTGCGGCCACTGCCACGGCGAGTAACCGGAGGGAAAGGTATGAAGATTTCCTCCCGGGGCCGTTATGCCCTGCGGGTGATGATCGATCTGGCGGAGCACGACGATGGGGCCTACATTCCCATGAAAGAGGTGGCCCAGCGGCAGGACATTTCTCTGAAATACCTGGAAAAGATTCTTCCACTGCTGGTGGCTGGCAATCTGGTGGAGGGCCTCCATGGCAAGGGCGGCGGCTACCGGCTGACCCGGGCACCTAAGGATTACCCCATTGGCGAGATCCTCCGGCTGACGGAGGGGGACCTGGCGCCGGTGGCCTGCCTGGAATGCAATGCGGAGCAGTGCGTTCGCACTGCCGATTGCCGAACCCTGCCCATGTGGAGCGAGCTGAACCGCAGGGTCAATGAATACCTGAACAGCGTGACCATCGGTGATTTCATGAAATAAACACGCACCCTCCAACCCGGCTGACACCGGATGGAGGGTGCGTAATTTTGTTTAGGCGGCGTACAGGGTTTCGTACAGCGCGGCCAGGTAATTGGCATCCCGGTTTTCCCGGGCATCGGCCAGGTACTGTCTGGCCAGGTTTAAGCCATCACCGACAATACCCATGGTGCGGTTATAGGATCGGGTGGCGGCGGCCAATCCCACATCGCTGAGCTCCAGCAGGGACTGCCAGTTGTCCATTTTGGAACCGTCCAGAGGCAGAATATGGTAGTACCGGCCATTGGTGGTGCGTAGATCCACCCAGGTGGGGATCAGGTTCACATCCTCCAGGTAAACGGTGCCGTCGGAATACTTGCAGAAGGTGACGTTGAACAGCACACCATCCTCGGTATATCCGGCAGGAAAGAGGTCGCTGATGCCCGTGCGCTGGTTGGATACCGCATTGCCCAGAGAGTAAATCACCACGGTCTTGTGATCTGGGTCAACGGTGCTGCTCAAGAGGTCCATAGGCTGCACCACATGGGGATGACCGCCTACGATCACATCAAAGCCCATGTCGCAAAGCCTCTGAGCGATGGTATCCTGGAGGGCATTTTCCACCATGACGTATTCCACACCCCAGTGGATGAACATCATGGTCGCCTCCGCGCCCTGACGCTTCATTTCCTCTATGATCTGCTGGGCCTCGTTATAGAGTTTGTCGGGATTGTTGTTTGTAAAATAGTTGACCTGCCCCTCGTCCTTCACCGGGGAAAGGCCGTTCAGGGAGAAATTGACACCGTCGCCGCTGTAGGACCAGGTGTAGCAGACCATACCGATTTTGATGCCGTTGACCTCCACAATGGAGTATCTCGGTTCGCCGCTGAACTGGGTGCCCAGTGTGGCCAGGCCGCTGTCCCGGACATGCTCTATCGTCCGGAGGATGCCGGGGCCCAGGGTGTCGCCGGCGTGGTTGTTTGCAGTGAGCAGCATGTCAAAGCCAGCATCCTTTACGCTGTCCGCCAAGGGATCCGGGCAGTTGAAAGCGGGGTTGCCCTGGTACTTGTAATTGTCGCCGCCAAAGGTGGTTTCCAGATTGGCGATGGCGTAGTCCAGGGAGGAGATATCGTCCTTGATATAGCGGAAGATGGACTCAAAATTGTAGCTGCCGTCGCTTTGGTAGCAGGAATCAAACACCGGCTTGTGCATCAGCAGATCGCCCACAGTGCCGATGGTGGCACGGGATACCACATGCTCCGGCTCCGGCGGCAACGTGGTGGGCGGCTCCGTGGGCGGCTCGGTAGGCGGCTCAGTGGTGGGGGGCTGTGTGGGTATCCCCAGCTCCGTGGGCTGGGTCTCCCGCTGGGGCACCAGGGATTCAATGAACTGGAACAGAACATTGTCCGAGGGGGCGTCGGAGAAGATTCGATTGTAAAAGTACCAGCCAAGGATGCCGGTGCCCACGATGGACACCACCAGCACTATGACCAGCGTGATTTTCAAAGCAGTTACCAGACTGCGCCAGAAAGATTTCATTTTCGTCTCCTTTCGGCCTGTTAGGCGGCCTGATCCTGGGCTCCTGTCACGGCGGCAAGATAGTTTTCCTCCCGCTGCTGCTTCTGTTGAGCAAGGTAATTCTGAGCGGTGAGCATTCCAGCACCGGTGAGGGCGGTGGTGCGGTCAAAGGATTTCTGGGCGTTGGCCAGGGCCTCGTCGGTGAGGCTGTACAGGCTCTGCCACTGATCCCGCAGAGCATCATCCAGGGGGATGATGGGGTATTCATTCTGGAGGCCGACACGCAGGTCCACCCAGCAGGGCAGCAGGTCCGTGCTTTCCAGATAAACCGTGCCGTCGGAGTATTTGGAAAAGGTGAAGCTGAACAGCAGCGCGTCCTCGGTATGGCCGGTTTTCAGGTCCATTTCCTTAATGCGCTGGTTGGATACCGCGTTGCCGGTGGAATACAGGCAGAGGGTTTTCTTCTCCGGGTCCAGCCGGCTGGTGAGCAGCTCCACCGGCTGAATCACGTGTGGATGGCCGCCCACGATCACGTCAAAGCCCAGATCGCAGAGCTGCTGGGCAATCTGCCGCTGCTCGGTGCTGGGGGTGGTCTGGTATTCGTTGCCCCAGTGGAT
>JAXECZ010000147.1:0-7729 GCA_034104845.1 Faecousia sp.
AAACGGCGCCGGGCTGGCTTTTTCCGAGGAGCTGGCCAAAACCATCCTGCTGGAGAAGGAGATCACCATTCTGGTGGAGCTGAACAGCGGCGACACCGGCTCTACCGCATGGGGCTGCGATCTTACCTACGACTATGTGAAAATCAACGGCGACTACCGGACATAACCGAGGAGAAAAACATGGAAGAGAGAATATCCAATTCCCAGCGGGCGGAGGTGCTCACGGAGGCCCTGCCCTATATTCGGCGGTACAACGGGAAAACCGTGGTGATCAAATACGGCGGCAACGCCATGATCAACTATCAGCTGAAGCAGCAGGTGATGGAGGACATCGTTCTGCTGTGGCTCATTGGCATCCGGGTGGTGCTGGTTCACGGCGGCGGGCCGGAGATCAATGAGCTGATGAACCGGCTGGGCAAAAAGCCGGTGTTCGTGGACGGTCTGCGGGTCACTGATAAGGAGACCGTGGACATTGTGCAGATGGTTCTGGCGGGCAAGGTGAACAAAACCCTGGTTGGCCTGCTGGAGACGAAGGGCGGCAAGGCAATCGGGCTTTCCGGCATGGACGGGCGGCTGATCGAATGTGTGCCCAAGGATGAGCGGCTGGGCTATGTGGGAGAAATTGTTAAGATCAACATTGAGCCGGTGGAGGATCTGCTGTCCAAGGGCTATATCCCTGTGATTTCCACCCTGGGCTGCGACCGGTCGGGCGGTGCCTACAACATCAACGGCGACACCGCCGCCGCCCACATTGCCGGGGCGCTGCAAGCGGAACGGCTGATTATGATGACGGATGTGGCCGGTTTACTCATGGACAAGGACGACTCCTCTACCCTGGTGCCCCAGCTCACCGTAAGCCAGGCCCAGGATCTCAAGGCGCGGAATATCATTTCCGGAGGCATGATCCCCAAGGTGGACTGCTGCGTGGATGCCATCCGGGCGGGAGTCAAGCATGTGGTTATGATGGACGGACGGGTGCCCCACTCCATTCTCATGGAGCTGCTCACCGACGAGGGCGCGGGCACCATGGTCACCCAGGGATAGGAGAAAAGATATGGACATTCAAAGCATGGACAAAGCTTACATCGCCGGTACCTACAATCGGTTTCCCATTACCATTGTCTCCGGCAAGGGCAGCCTGGTTTACGACGAGGCAGGCAAGGAATATGTGGACATGGGCTCCGGCATTGGCGTGACCAGCTTCGGCATTGCGGATGAAATCTGGCAGCAGGCCATCATTCATCAAATCGGCCAGGTGCAGCACATGTCCAACCTGTACTATACCCAGCCCTGCGTTCAGCTTGCCAAGCTCCTGTGCGAAAAAACCGGAATGAAGAAGGTGTTCTTCTCCAATTCCGGCGCGGAGGCAAACGAGTGTGCCATCAAGGTGGCAAGAAAATACGCCTGCGACAAATACGGCCCTCAGCGGCACCTGATCGTCACCCTGAAAAACAGCTTCCACGGCCGTACCCTCACCACCCTGGCCGCCACCGGGCAGGATCACTACCACGAGCTGTTTCAGCCCCTGACTCCCGGCTTCGTCAGCGTGGATGCCGGTGACCTGGAAACCATTCGGTACATGGCCACCCAGGGAAAAATCGCCGGTGTGCTGATGGAGTGCATCCAGGGAGAGGGCGGCGTGCTGCCGGTGAGCCCGGAGTTTGCTCAGGGTCTGGCGGAGCTGTGCGCCAAGGAGGACATCCTGCTGATGGTGGACGAGGTGCAGACCGGCAACGGACGCACCGGGGCCCTCTACGCCTACATGAACTACGGGCTGAAGCCCGACGTGGTATCCACCGCCAAGGGTCTGGCTGGAGGTCTGCCCCTGGGAGCCACCTTGCTGGGAGAAAAGGCGGAAAAGGTGCTGGGCTTCGGCGACCACGGCTCCACCTTTGGCGGAAACCCCGTCAGCTGTGCCGCTGCGGTAAGCATTCTCTCACGGCTGGATGACGCGCTTCTTGCCCAGGTAAAAGAAAAGGGCGATTGGCTGAAAGGGACTTTCTCCGGTGCCCAGGGAATTGAAGCGGTCACCGGCATGGGCCTGATGCTGGGATTGAAAACCACGAAGCCTGCCGCTCAGGTGGCGAAGGACTGCATGGAGCAGGGGGTGCTCTGCCTCACTGCCAAGGATAAGCTCCGCCTGCTGCCCGCCCTGAATATCCCCTGGGAGCAGCTGAAGCGGGCCGCCCAGGTCATCAAGGATGCCTGCGCCGCTCCAGAGGCGGCAGTGTGAGCCATTGGGATTTGGCACCTTTCTGTTTCCATGGAAAAGGACTTGATGATTTGACATTTCTGTCGGTTCGTCGTATAATTACCCAATTATGTCCAATATGGAGGTATTCCCATGAAGAAATTGCTCTCCCTCCTGCTTACGCTGGTGCTTGTTCTCCCCCTGGCTGCCCCTGCCAAGGGCACGACGGAGGACGGCGGAGCCGGTCTGTGTGTTGGCGACACCGTGACCCTGGGCCATTACGAACAGGACGGTGTGATCCAAAACGGAGAGGAACCAATCCAGTGGATCGTGCTGGAGGTGGATGCCGCCGAAAGGAAAGCGCTGGTCATCAGTAAATACAGCCTGGATCGGCTCCTTTACCACAGTAAGTATGAACCGGTGACTTGGGAGACCTGTGACCTTCGCGGGGTGCTCAATGGGGAATTTCTGAGCACCGTCTTCAGCAGTGAAGAAATCCAGCGGATTCTGTATTCCCAGCTGCATACAGAGGATAACACGGAGAAAGGCACAAAGGGCGGAAACGATACCGTTGATCAGGTATTTTTGCTGAGTGCGGAGGAAGCAGAGAACTATTTCTCATCGGACGAAGACCGGATCGGTCTGCCAAGTGCATACCTTCTCCAGCTGTGCGCTTATACCAACGGGCTTGAGAGTACATCAAGTGTCTATTGGCTTCGGACCCCCGGAGATACCCAGGCGCATGCCGCCTATGTATTGGGCGGACGTGTCAATCTGGGAGGCTGGGCCGGTAATGTGCATAAGCTGCCTATCCGTCCCGCAATGTGGATCTCCCTGGACACCGCTTCCTGAATGGGATACATTGTCTTTCTCAAAAATTAGCGATCAGCCAGTGTCCCCTCCAAAAACAAATACAAAAATCCCGAACGCTGACGCGTTCGGGATTTTTGGTGACCCGCCGGAGATTCGAACTCCGGACCCACTGCTTAAAAGGCAGTTGCTCTGCCGACTGAGCTAGCGGATCAAAAATGGCTGGGATGGCCGGATTTGAACCGACGAATGCCAGAGTCAAAGTCTGGTGCCTTACCGCTTGGCGACATCCCAATATCTTGGTGCGTCGCGCCCCTGGTCGGACACACGGAGCATTATATCATGGGATATTGAATTTTGCAATCCCTTTTTTCAATATTTTCTTTCCGGATGGTTTTCCGGGAAAATGGCCGCTTCCCCCGAAGCCTTTTGAGCCCCGGGGGACTGATACGGAAGGAGAAAACAGAAAAGAAAAAGATTCAAGAACGCTTATTTCGTCAGCTTCGCCGTCAGATCCGCAGCGATGGGGTCTTTTTTCACATAGTACACATACCCAACAGGGTGCCGGTTGGGATCCATGCCATAGGTCCGGTCGTCCTGGGGAATGGGGCTGGGAATGGTCCGCATGAGCATGGTGTCATTCCCCAGCACCCAGGCCACGGCCACCACATCCCACAGGGGCTTACTCCAATCCTCATAGGAGAATTTTACCTTGGCGTACCCATAGGTGCTGTCAAGCAGGTAGTTGCACAGGGCGTTTTTATCCCGGAAGCGGTATTCCAGCTCCGGCTTCCCGAAGCGGAATTCGGACACGACCCCCATGCAGGGCAGCTGTACCACCGCCGCGCCGCTGCCGTAGATCACCCGGGCGGCGGCCAGATCCTGCTTCATGTTGAATTCGTCGCAGCCTCCGTAGTGCTGGGCATGGCCCCCCAGCCAGACGATGACCACCCGCTTGGCCATTTCCGGCTCCAGCAGCAGGGCTGAGGCCACGTTGGTACCGGCGGCGATGGCCAGGATGTACAGCGGGTGCTCCGGGGAGTATTCCCGGGAAATTTCCGCCATGGCCCGGGCGGCGGGAGAGTCCACCGGAGTCACCTCATCCGGCAGATACCGATCCGAGCCACGATAGACCCGGTCCTTCAGCTCCGGGGCGTCCAGCAGGTCCAAGACCTTGAAAATCTCCCGGTAGCTCTTTTCCATACCGTCCCCCGGGCTGGAGGAACGGAGGATCCCGGTGGAGGGGTCCCGGTAAAAGGGGGCGGCGGTAATGCCCCGGATGGTCAGCCGATCCTGGGAGCGCACCAGGTAGGACAGGGCGAACTGGTCATCGATCTCATTGTAGGTGTCCGAGTCCAGAATCACATCCGCCCTGCCCCGGGGCAGATTCAGCCGCCGAAGCAGCTCACTGGCATCCGGCTGAGGAAAAATACTGGATAAGGTCTTCATGTCAAGCCTCCTGCAGCGCTGCCAGCACCTCTGCCCGGTTGGGAATGGAGCTGGCCGCTCCCTGGCGGGTCACCGCAATGGCGGAGGCCATGGCGGCTTCCTTCATACACTGCTCCATGCTGTCTCCCCGGGCCATACCGGCAAGTAGATAGCCGGTAAAGGTGTCCCCCGCGCCGGTGGTGTCCACAGCGGTGACGGGATAGGCTTTCTGATGAATCCGCCGGCCATTTCCGGAATAGACGGATCCCTGGGAGCCCAGGGTCAGCACCACCTGAGCCTGGGGATACAGGGTGTGCATCTTTTCCAGGATCCGCTCCGGCCGGGTTTCCCCGGTGATCCGGCAGCCCTCGTCCTCGTTCATAATGAACAGGAAAATCTTGCTCAGGTCGCAGGCCAGCACCGCCTCGTTCATGGGAGAGGGATTCAGCGCGATGGGGATGCCCTTTTCATAGGCCCGGTCCACCAGATAGGGCACCTGGTTGATTTCATTTTGCAGCAGCAGCATATCCTGATCGCCGAACCCACTGAGCACCTGATCGCAGTATTCCAGAGTATTGGCCCGGTTGGCCCCGCCCACCAGGACGATGCTGTTCTGCCCCTTTTGGTCCACCTGGATAAAGGCGGTACCGGAGCTGCCGGGTACGGTTTTCAGCCAGGTGCAGTCCGCGCCGCTTTCCAGCAGCAGCGCCCGGAGGAATTCTCCGTCGGAGCCGATCATGCCGGCGTGGTACACCGTTCCGCCTGCCCGGGCCAGGGCCAGGGACTGATTCATGCCCTTTCCCCCGGGAAACCGGGTGAAGCTGGTGGAGTCGATGGTCTGGCCGGGCTGCACGATGTGCTCCACGGCACAGACGCAGTCAATATTCAAAGAACCGAAATTCAAAATTGCCATATGCCACTCCCCGCCTTGTTACAGATTGCAGCAGGCCACAAAGTGCCCGGGGGTGACCTCCCGCAGCGGGGGGATCCCGGCGGCGCAGGCTTCGCAGCTGCATCCACAGCGCTTGCGGAAGCGGCATTCCTCCGGCAGATTGATGGGAGAGACCACCTCGCCCTGAATCAGGGGCTCGTCCTTCTTCTCCCGGATTTCCGGCACGGGAATGGCAGAGAGCAGTGCCTTGGTGTACGGATGCAGGGGATTGCGGAACAGCTCGTCCACCGGGGCCTTTTCCACCACGCTGCCCAGGTACATCACCGCGATTTCATCGGCGAAGTGATTCACAACGGATAGATTGTGGGTGATGAAAATGTAGGTCAGCCCCCGCTCCCGCTGCAGGTCCTTCAGCAGATTCAGGATCTGAGCCTGGATGGACACGTCCAGGGCGGAAACCGGCTCGTCGCAGACGATCAGCTTGGGGTTCAGCGCCAGGGCCCGGGCAATGCCGATCCTCTGCCGGCGGCCGCCGTCCAGCTCATGCGGGTAGGCGTTGTACAGCCGGTGGGCCAGGCCCACGGTATCCATCAGATCCAGGATGTATTGTTCCTTTTTCTGCTCCAGCTCCCGACCGCTGCCCTCCAGGATTTTGTGGTAGTTCAGCGGCTCCGCGATCAGCTCACTGACGGTCATCCGAGGGTCCAGGGAGGAGAACGGATCCTGGAAAATGATCTGCATATCCCGGCGGAGCTTGGTCATCTCCCGGCTCCCCAGCTTCGTGATGTCCTTTCCCTCAAAGAAAATCTGTCCGGAAGTAGGCTCGATGAGACGCAGAATGGTCCGCCCGGTGGAGGACTTGCCGCAGCCGGATTCGCCCACGATGCCCAGGGTCTTTCCCCGCTCAATAGAGAAATTCACATTGTCCACAGCGTGAACATTGCCCTTGGGGGATTTGAAGTATTTTTTCAGGTTTTTAACTTCCAGAATGATGTCGGCCATGGCTCAGTACCCCCTTTGGATGTGGAAGGCGGGATCCAGATAGGCATCGCACGCCGCGTAATGGGTGTCCGAAAAATGCTGGATGTGTACATCGCCGCTGCGGCAGGCGTCGGTGGCGTAGGCGCACCGATCGGCAAAGGCACAGCCCTTGGGCAGATTGGCCGGGTCCGGCATCAGGCCGGGGATGGGCTGGAGCTTCTGCTGACGGCTGTTGATATTGGGCAGGGAATTGAACAGGCCTTCGGTGTAGGGGTGCTTTGTCTGGTTGAACACCTCTTCCAGGGTGCCGTATTCCACGATCCGGCCGGCGTACATCACCGCCACCTCGTCGCACAGCTCTGCCACAACGCCAAGGTCGTGGGTGATCATGATCAGGGAGGTGTCGTTTTTCTCTTTCAGGTCCTTCATCATCCGCAGAATCTGGGCCTGAATGGTCACGTCCAGGGCGGAGGTGGGCTCATCGGCAATGAGAACGGTGGGATTGCAGGCCAGGGCAATGGCGATGCCCACCCGCTGCCGCATACCTCCGGAGAACTGGTGAGGGTACTCCCCCACCCGGTTGGGATCGATGCCCACCATGGCCAGCATCTTCCTTGCTTCCTCCAGGGCTTCCTTTTCAGAGAGGTGCCTGTGGAGGATGATGCTCTCGGCGATCTGCTCTCCCACAGACATCACCGGGTTCAGGGAGGTCATGGGATCCTGGAAGATCATGGCGATTTCACTGCCCCGGACGTTTTGTAGCTCCGCAGGGGTGAGCTGACGCATATCCAGGCCGTTGACCTTCACGGTTCCGGACTTCACCACCCCGGGAGGATCGGGAACCATGTTCATCAGTGCCAGCATGGCGGTGGTTTTTCCGGCGCCGGTTTCCCCCACCAGGCCCAGGGTGTGCTTTTTCGCCAGGGAGAAGCTGATGCCGTTTACCGCCTCCACGGTTTCCGAGGAGGTGACATACTGCACCACCAGGTTTTCCACCTCCACGGCGGCATCCATTTTCTGACGCTTTTTCTCCAGGGATTCCTCGGAATTGCCCCGGGTCAGTTTTTTGAAAATACTCATACGGCCCACCTCATCTTTTTAGCTTGGGGTCCAGGGCGTCCCGCAGGCCGTCGCCCACCAGGTTGATGACCATGACGGTGATCATAATGGCCAGGCCGGGGAACAGGCACATGTGCTGGGCCCGGGTCAGGAAGGATTTGGATGCGCTGAGCAGCGCGCCCCACTCCGGCGTGGGCAGGGGTACGCCCAGACCGATGTAGCTCAGACCGGCGGCGGAGATGATGGCGGTGCCCACCCGCAGGGTTGCCTGAACCAGAATGGGAGAGAAGCAGTTGGGCAGCACATGCTTCAAAAGAATGGTGGTGGTGGGAGCGCCGATGGCCCGGGCGGATTCAATGTAGTCGTTG
>JAXECZ010000161.1:0-22031 GCA_034104845.1 Faecousia sp.
TAGCGCTTGTCCTCGTAAATCTCCCGGGGATTGATGTGGCAGTGATAGTCGATGATGGGCATTTTCTCGGCATGCTCATGATAGAGCTTTCTGGCCGTTTCCGTCTTGAGCAGGAAGTCCGCATTCATAAAAGGTGTCATAGTTTTCTCTCCTTATTGTGTGGAATTCACAGGCTTTTGCTCTTTCTATCATAGGATAGTTTTCCCTGTTCGTCAACCATTTTTTGCATTGTGCTTATCGGTTCAACGCAAGATGTAGCCAAATTCCAATTTACCGGGTACGCATCAAGAGATGCCGCCGGAAGCGAGGATCTCATCCAGGACGGACTGGATGTCCCAGCTCTTAGCTGTATCCGCTCCGTCTTTTAAAATCTTGTTCAGGCCATCCAGCATTCCGTTCAGATTTTCCTCTGCCGCCAGACGGATTGACGGGCTCTGCTCAGCCAGCCAGTCGGATACCATCTGGGCAGCCTCCTTTTGGGTCATCTCCGTGGAGCAGGCCCAGCTGACAAAATCCGCCGCCAGCGCCGCCGTGATGGGAGAATTCGCTTCTTTCACATTCTCCGCCACCTGATCCAGCAGCGCCCGCAGCTGAGCCTTGTCCGCCTCCTTGCTCTCGGGCTTTTCCAGAAATGTGCATCCGGCAAGGCTCACAAGCAGCGCCGCCGATAAAAGGATAAGAAAAATTCTTCGTCCCATTTTTCCATGCTCCCTTATGATCATGATTCGTTTGCAAATTCCAATTTTACAGCATCGCGTTACTGTGAAAAAACGGCGAATTTCCATCCACCGTTTTTGGGATTATTTCTTTCTTCCGATAACCTCTCCCAGCCGGACAACGGTCTCCGCCTCCTGGCTGGTGTTGAGCAGGATATCCTCGTCGATCACCGCCGCGTCCTTTTGCAGCAGTACAATCACCGTGGAGCCGCCGAATTCAAAGCGGCCCTTTTCCTGGCCCCGCTGCACCACACGCTCCCCGGGGTTGTTCACAATTCGTCCCACCATGGCAGCCCCAACCTCCATTTGCAGCAGGGTGCCGAAATGGTCACTTTCCAGCAGGGCATACTCCCGGGTGTTCTCCCGGTAGATGGGATACCGCCCGGCTGCGGCGGGATTCACCGTGTGATATACGCCGTCCAGGTGGATCTCCCTGCCCAGATAGCCGGAGTCCACATAGCCGTAGCGGTGGTAGTCCCCCACGGTAAGCCGGAACAGCAGCAGCGTCCCCCCAAAAAAACGCCGGGCCAGCGCCCCATCCCGCAGCAGCTGCTCCAGGGTGTAGTCCACACCCTTGATCCGGAAGCGGGAATCCGCCCCGATGGGGTAAGCGGTGAGCTTACTGTCGCAGGGGGCAATCAGATGCTCCGGCTCCATATCCACCGGACGCCGCCCCTCCCGAACCTGCCGGGTGAAGAAATCGTTGAAGCTGCGAAATGTCCGCTGCTCAAAATCCGTCATGTCAATATGATTGCTCTTGATAAAGGGCTTTACCGCCAGTGCGGATATTTTCCGATCCAGCAGCCATCCCGCGCTCCGGCTCACCCAGGGCCGGATCATCAGCCGAACCAGGCAGCGCCCCGGCGCGGTGCCGTACATCCATTCCAGAAGCCGATCCTGCCCATTGTCTCCGGGGACAATGTTCCCATTCCGATCCCGCCAGATCATGCCGGGAACCAGAGGAAGAGAACGACCATGGGGACAAACACCACAGCGCCCATGACAACGAATTTCCAAAGCACCGGCTTTTTCACCTTGAAATCCAGGATGTATAAAAAGCCGAAAAGGGCAACCGCAGCGCGCAGCACCCACAGAGCGTGACCCTGGGGAACCAAACGGAACAGCAGATAAACCGCCGGGATCATCACATCCAGGCAAACCACCGGCAGGCCATGGTAATCCCCCTTGGTGCCCAGCTCCGCTTCCATGGCCAGCACATTAAAATAGCCCAGCCGGATGACGCAGCACAGGCAGTAGGCCCCCAGCAGGGCCATGTCCGCCGGGGCGCGCATGCCCAGCATATAGAACATCACCGCAGGGCAGGCACCGAAAGACACCAAATCACACAGAGAGTCGATCTGAATACCAAAGAGCATCTCGCCTCTGGTGCGGTTTTTCTTTTTTCTTGCCACCACGCCGTCCAGGGTGTCGCACACCAGAGCCCCTGCCATGCATAAGATGGCATTGACATACAGGCCGTGGATGGACATGGAAATACCCAGCAGCCCGCACAGTGCCCCCAGATATGTAAGGATAACGGTATAGTCATAGAACCCAATCATCGGCCAATTTCTCTCCTATGCATGATTTGGAATCTATCTTAACACAGCGGAAAGCCAATCGCAAGAATGTTAAGCATTTGTTAAATTTTTTGTCGTTTTCCCAGGAAATATTTCCAGGGTTTTGTCAAGAAAGGGAGAAGAATAGGGAATATCATTGACACAGAGGAAACGTCTGTGATATAATTCTGAACAAAACTGAAACAGGAAAGGGCGGTGGAACGATGGCAAAGCAGACGTGCAGGCGCATTGGCAGCGCGGTTTTCTTTTTTTCCGTTCTGGCTCTGACCCTCTGGTATGTTTTCCGGGGTGAAAATCTTAGCCAGGTGGCCGACTGCCTGTCCGATGCAAACATCGGCTATGTGGCCCTGGCGGTGGCGGCAGTGATCGCCTTTATCCTGGGGGAGTCGGTGGTCATTTTCTATCTGCTCCGCCGGCTGGGAGTGAAACCAAAATTCTCCCACTGCTCCCTGTTCTCCTTCGTGGGATTTTTCTACAGCGCCATCACCCCCTCCGCCTCCGGCGGGCAGCCCATGCAGGTGCTCTATATGCGCCGGGACGGTATCTCCGTGGCGGTTTCCACGGTGGTGCTGGCCATTGTCACCATCACCTATAAGCTGGTGCTGGTGGTGGTCGGCCTGGCGGTGATGATTTTCCGTCCCGCCGGTGTGATGGCCTGCCTGGAGGATGCCCAGGCACTGGTGTACATCGGTCTGGTGCTGAACGTGGTGTTCATCGCCATATTGCTCACGGCAGTGTTCCATCCCCATGTGATCCAGGCCACCATGGAGCTGCTCATGAAGCTGCTGGGCCGGCTCCGGGTCTTCCGGGAGTACGATAAGGTGATGGCCCGGGTGCAGAGTGCCCTGAACCGCTACCACGATACCGCCGCATTCTTCAAGGGAGCGCCGAAAATCATCGCCGTGGTGTTCTTCATCACCCTGGTGCAGCGGTTCTGCCTGTTCAGCGTGATCTTTTTTACCTACCGTGCCTTCGGACTCTCCGGTTACAGCGCCGGAACCACCACTTTGCTCTATGCCATGATCTCCGTGGCGGTGGATATGCTTCCCCTGCCCGGTGGAATGGGCATCAGCGAGACGCTGTTTCTTTCCATCTTCCAGCCCATCTTCGGAGCGGAGCTGGTGCTGCCGGGGATGATTCTGTGCCGGGGCATCAGCTATTACACCCAGCTGGTCATCAGCGGCGTCATGACCGGGGTGGCCCAATTTGTGTTCCGGGGAAAAAGGCGGAATTGAGGGAATTTTTTCCGGCAGGTACTTCCCTTTTTTCTCCTTACCAGTTATAATGAGTCCATCAACACTTCACTTCAGGAGGTTTTCCACCATGAAATACGGCTTTGGCGTGGATCTGGGCGGCACCACCGTCAAGATCGCCTATTTTGATGAAACCGGCAAAATGATTTCCAACTGGGAAATTCCCACCGTCACCGCGAACCACGGCAGCCAGATCCTGCCGGATATCGCTGCCTCCATCCGGGAATACCGGGAGCGCAATCAAATTAAGGACTCCGAGCTGCTGGGCCTGGGCATCGGCGTTCCCGGGCCTGTGGACGGCAAGGGCGTGGTGAACCGCTGCGTCAACCTGGGTTGGGGTGTGTTCAACATCAGCGAGGAATTGTCCCGTCTCACCGGGCTTCCCGTCAAGGCGGGCAACGATGCCAACGTGGCCGCCCTGGGCGAGTTCTGGAAGGGCGGTGGCAAGGATTACGACAGCATGGTGCTGGTCACCCTGGGCACCGGCGTGGGCGGCGGCATCGTCATCGAGGGCCAGCTGCTCCATGGCGCCCGCGGCGCGGGCGCGGAAATCGGCCACATGGTGCTCAACCGGGATGAGACCGCCGTCTGCGGCTGCGGCAAGCGGGGCTGCGTGGAGCAGTACTGCTCCGCCTCCGGCATTGTCCGCATGGCAAAATTGGAGCTGGAGGCCACCGACGAGGAATCCTCCCTGCGGAATCTGGACAAAATGACCTGTAAGGATGTTTTTGACGCCGGCAAGGACGGGGACAAGCTGGCCCTGGCAGTGCTGGACAAGTACTATGCCTACATGGGCGAGTTCCTGGCCAATGTGTGCAACGTGGTCAACCCCGAGGTGGTGGTTCTGGGCGGCGGCGTGAGCAAGGCCGGGAGCGTCCTGCTGGATGGTCTGCGTCCCTACTTCCACAAATATGTGTTCCACGCCGCTTCCAACGTGGAATTTGCCCTGGCCGCTCTGGGCAACGATGCCGGTGCCTACGGTGCCTTCAAGCTGGCCCTGGACGCCTACAAGAAATGAATTCGTACATGAAAAGGGAGGGCTTTCCGGTCCTCTCTTTTTCGCACTTTCAACCGGGAGATACATTGATGAAAAACAAAACGCTCCACTGCCTTCTTCGAAATGCCCTGTGGCTCATCGCCTATCTGGCCATCGGCCTGATTCTTGGATTGAACATCCTGTTCCTGTCGGAGGTGGCCTATGACTCCACGGAAAGGGTGACCATCTCCTCTGCTCTGCTGCAAACCATTCCGCTGTCATTGGCCGCCGTGCTGTTGGCCGCCATTGTATCCCGACTGGACGGGGGACTGGAAAAGGTCAACCAGAGGAAGCTATTTTGTATTCTTTCCGCCATCTACGCCGGGATCGCCCTGTATTTCGTACTAAACATCGATCCCATCCTCCGGGCGGATGCCAAGCTGGTTCACCAGGCAGCTCAGAATGTTCTCGCCGGAATTTACACGGATTTTGAAAAGGGCGGCTATCTCTACCGCTATCCCCATCAGCTGGGCCTGACCCTTTACGACAGCATCCTGGCTCTATACAGCAGCAACCCGCTTCTGAATATGCTGCTGAATTTCCTGCTGGTGCTGGGCATCGACTATACTGCCTTCCGCATCTCCCAGGAGCTGTTTCAAAACCGGGTCATTTCTCTTCTGACCATGCTGTGCAGCTTTGCTTTCCTGCCCCAGCTGTTTTTCATCCTCTTTGTCTACGGACTGATTCCCGGGCTTTTCTGCATGATTTCCGCCTTTTACCACACGCTGCGGTTTACCAGGGAGAAGAAAATCAAAAATCTCATTGCCCTGGTTCTGTTCTGCGCCGGAGCTGTGGTGCTGAAATCCAACTACGCCATCGGAACCCTCGCCATTGCCATCTATTTGGTGCTGCATATGCTGAAAGAAAAGGCCACTATGAAGATGGCAGTGGCGCTGCTCTCCGTGCTGCTCTGCCTGGTGGTGCCCAATTGGTTGGTCAAGGGATACTATGGGGCAGTAACCGGCGCCGATTTGAGCCAGGGAACCCCGGCAATTCTCTGGGTGGCTATGGGTACCAACATCGACAATAACGAGCGCGGCCCCGGCTGGTACAACAGCACCAATTACACCCTGTACAACCAGGCGGAATACGACCGGGAGGCCGCCGGGGAGCTGGGAATGGAGGTGCTTCGGAATAATCTGGAAAAGATCCGGCAGCGGCCCAAGGATGCCCTGGACTTCTTCCTGAATAAAACCATCTCCCAATGGTGTGACCCTCTGCACCAGTCCCTGTGGAGCGGTCCTATGGAGGCTTTCGGACAGGGCATTCACACAGAGCTTCTGAAATCCATCTACCACGATCAGCTCCCGGAGGACATTCTCACGGTGGTGTGCAAATTCGTGACGCTGGTGATCTTCACCGGGGTTTTCGTCTTCCTGATCTTCTTTGGAAAGAAAGCCGAGGGCTGGGAGCTTTTTCTGATGTATTTCCTTGGCGGTCTGATCTTCCACACCTTCTGGGAGGGAAAGAGCCAGTACACCTACCCCTATGTGTTCTGCCTGATTCCCTGCGCCATGGCAGGCTTCTGGGAGCTGAGCCAAAAGATGAAACGGCTTTTCTCCAAATAGCGCCTCAAATCCCTATGTTGGTTTCACACAACGCACCTGCAAATTGAACTGATGGAAAAGGAGGAAGTGCGTCTCATTTCATGGAAATACGCGAAGCAATAAAAAAGGATATCGATCGTATTGAAGAAATATACGAAAGCATACATGACGAGGAAGAAAAGGGACTGACAACAATTGGTTGGATCCGGAATATCTATCCCACCAGGAAAACCGCCGAAGATGCTTTGGCGCGAAAGGATTTATTCGTCATGGAGAACGAGGGTGTCATTGTGGCGGCAGCGATCATCAATCAGATCCAGGTGGAGGAGTACCGGTATGCGGCATGGAAGCATCCCGCGAATGAGCATGAGATCATGGTGCTGCACAGTTTGGCAGTTGACCCATGCCAAAAGAGCAAAGGGTATGGCAAGGCATTTGTTGCATTTTATGAAACGTATGCAAGGCGGCATAATTGTATCGCACTGCGTATGGATACAAATGTGCGAAACTTCAGGGCAAGAAATTTATATCAAAAATTGGGATATGAAGAAGTTGGCATTGTAACATGCAGCTTTAACGGAATTCCGGATGTGCAGCTGGTATGCCTTGAAAAAAACTTGGCGGAAACATAAAAGGCAGTGCAAAGACAACTTCCAATCGATCCGGTTCTCCTCAATTTCATCCACAAAAAATGCAGGATACCTTTTGCGGTACCCTGCATTTTTATTTGATAAAATCAGATTTCCTTGGCCTTGGAGGCGATCTCCATCAGGCACTTGGCGGTGAAAGCATCCAGCGTCATAGCGCCCAGGTCGTCGCCCTTGCGGGTACGGACGGACACGGTGCCATTCTCCATATCCCGGTCGCCAACCACCAGCATATAGGGAATCTTCTGCATCTGAGCCTCCCGAATCTTGTAGCCCAGCTTCTCGCTGCGGTAGTCGCCCTCCGCGTGGATATTCAAGGCGTTCAGCTTCTCCGTAAGACTCTTGGCATATTCGTGAGCCCGGTCGGTGATGGGCATGACCTTCACCTGGGTGGGCATCATCCACAGGGGCAGAGCACCGGCGTACTTTTCAATCAGGTAGGCCAGGGTCCGCTCGTAGCAGCCCAGGGAAGTGCGGTGAATGATATAGGGACGCTTCTTCTGGCCGTCGGCATCGGTATACTCCATGCCAAAGCGCTCCGCCAGCAGCATATCGATCTGAATGGTGACGATGGTATCCTCCTTGCCGTACACGTTCTTATACTGGATGTCCAGCTTGGGCCCATAGAAGGCGGCTTCGTCGATGCCGATGGTGTACTCCACATTCAGGTCTTCCAGAATCTGCTGCATGACCGATTGGGCGGTTTCCCACTGCTCAGCGGTGCCCTCATATTTGTTCTTGGGGTTGGCGGGATCCCACTGGCTGAACCGGAAGGTGCAGTCTTCCAGCATTCCCACGGTATCCAGGCAGTATTTGGCCAGCTCCAGGCAGCCCTTGAACTCCTCCTCCAGCTGGTCGGGACGGAGGATCAGGTGGCCCTCGGAAATGGTGAACTGGCGGACACGGATCAGGCCGTGCATTTCGCCGGAATCCTCGTTGCGGAACAGGGTGGAGGTCTCACCCAGACGCATGGGCAGATCCCGATAGCTCCGGGCCCGGTTCAGGAACACCTGGTACTGGAACGGGCAGGTCATGGGCCGCAGGGCGAAGCACTCCTTGGTTTCGTCCTGGGGGTCGCCCAGCACGAACATGCCATCCAGATAGTGATCCCAGTGGCCGGAGATCTTATACAGGTCGGACTTGGCCATGAGGGGGGTTTTGGTGAGCAGATACCCGCGCTTCTGCTCCTCGTCCTCCACCCAGCGCTGCAGAGTCTGGATGACCCGGGCGCCC
Source organism: Faecousia sp. (assembly GCA_034104845.1). Classification (GTDB taxonomy): domain Bacteria; phylum Bacillota; class Clostridia; order Oscillospirales; family Oscillospiraceae; genus Faecousia. The sequence goes on from JAXECZ010000161.1 coordinate 8,013, forward strand.
TTGGGCAGCAGAATGGGCAGACCCTGGCCGATCACATCCACGGTGGTGAAGAATTCCAGCTCCCGGCCCAGCTTGTTGTGGTCCCGCTGCAGAGCTTCCTCCTGCCGCTTCAGGTATTCCTCCAGCTCTTCCTTGCTGGGGAAGCCGATGCCGTAAATTCTCTGGAGCATCTTCCGCTTGGAGTCACCCCGCCAATAGGCGCCGCAGGACTTGGTGAGCTTAAAGCCGTTGTGCTTGATCCGGCCGGTGTGATCCAGGTGGGGCCCGGCGCACAGGTCGGTAAATTCCCCCTGGGTATAGAACGAAATCACGGCGTCCTCCGGCAGGTCGTTGATCAGCTCCACCTTGTAGGGCTCGTTCTTCTCTTCCATGTAGGCAATGGCCTCGGCCCGGGGCTTTTCGCTGCGCTCCAAACGGATGCGCTCCTTGCAGATTTTCTTCATCTCCGCCTCGATCTTTTCCAGCAGCTCGGGGGTGAAGGTGAAGGGGGCGTCAAAGTCGTAGTACCAGCCCTCGTCGATGGCAGGGCCGATGGCGAGCTTTACCTCGGGCCACAGCCGCTTCACTGCCTGGGCCATCACATGAGAGCAGGTGTGCCAGTAGGTTTTCCGGTACTCGGGATTTTCAAAGGTGTACAGGTTTTCGCTTTCCATAAAAATACCTCCAGGAAAGATATGAGATATGAGATATAAGATATCGGGTATTCCAGATAGGAGGTATTCAAGAATATCTCATATCTTATATCTCGTATCTTATATCTCTTTCCGGGGAGGGCATAAAAAAACCCACCCCCTGAACGAACAGGGGTGGGATACAGAAGTATTCCACGGTTCCACCCTGGTTACGGCTTTCGCCGTCACTCATTGGCGCTTTAACGGGCGCACACGGCAGGCCATTTCCGACCCGCGGCTCCGAAGTGGTATCCATCCCGGCAGGGGTACGGGGGCCTTGCAGCAAAGTGGCTCCCTCTCTGAGAATCTTACCCGGACGGCGTGTCTTCCTCACAGCCTTTTGTATCTGATAACTTAGCACATTTCCGGCAAAATGTCAAGGGCGGAAAAACCAAATTCCCAACAAAAAATGCTTTCTGAATGTTGACATTCTAAGCATACTTTTATATAATAAGCATGTGCTTATTCATTCACAAAAGGAGGCCGGTTATGACACAGCGGGAGCGGCAGCTATTGCAGCTGATTGAAGCAAATCCTCTGATTTCCCAGCAGGAAATCGCCGACAAGCTGGGCATCACCCGTTCCAGCGTGGCGGTTCACATCTCCAACCTGACCAAAAAGGGCTGCATCGCCGGGCGGGGCTATGTGCTTCGCAGCGGCAGCTACGCCGTGGTTGTGGGCGGCGTGAATGTGGACATCGGCGGTCGATCCTTTTCACCCCTGGTGGCGGCGGACTCCAACCCGGGCACCGTGCGTCTGAGTCTGGGGGGCGTAGGCCGGAACATTGCCCACAACCTTTCTCTGCTGGGCACGGACGTACACCTGCTCACTGCCTATGGCGACGACCTCCACGGAGAGCGGGTGGCTGCCTCCTGCTCAGAGCTGGGCATCGACCTGAGCCACGCTCTGCGGATCACCGGCGGAAGCACCTCCACCTATCTGTACCTTTCGGACGACCGGGGGGAGATGGCCCTGGCGGTTTCCGATATGGAAATCTGCAAGAAAATCACCCCCGGCTACCTTGCCGGTCAGCTCCCCCTGCTGCAAAACGCCCAGGTCGTTGTGGCGGACGCCAACCTCAGCAGTGAGAGCCTGGAATTTCTGGCAGGAAGCTGCACCGTACCCCTGTTTGTGGATCCGGTGTCCACGGTAAAGGCCCGGAAGCTTCGGCCCATTCTGGGCAAGATCCACACCCTCAAGCCCAACCGGCTGGAGGCGGAGCTGCTCTCCGGCGTGACCATTCAAACAGAGGCGGACCTGAACCGGGCGGCGGATGTGCTGACGGAAATGGGTGTCCACCGGATGTTTATCTCCCTGGGGGCGGACGGCGTGTTCGCGGTGATGGGGCAGGAGCGGCTGAGGCTTTCCAATCTGCCCGGGAAAATGGTGAACACCACCGGCTGCGGCGATGCCTTTATGGCGGCGCTGGTTTGGGCATACTTAGAGGGGATGGATCTGAAACACACCGCCCTGGCAGGTCTCGCCGCCGGTTCCATCGCCATGGAGTCGCCGGAAACCATCAACCCCAATCTGTCCGCTCCGGCCTTAAAAAACAGAATGTCCCAAAATCCTTAACATAACACTTCAATACGAAAGGAATCTTCCATCATGAACATGAACAAGTATCTGGACGTAAATCCCGAGGTTGCCCAGGCCATTGCCCAGGGGAAGCCCGTTGTGGCCCTGGAATCCACCATCATCTCCCATGGTATGCCCTATCCTCAGAACGTGGAAACCGCGCTGAATGTGGAAAAGATCATCCGGGAGAACGGCGCCGTCCCCGCCACCATTGCCATCATCGGCGGCCGCCTGAAAGCCGGTTTGACCCCCGAGGAAATTGAATACTTCGGCAAGAAAGGCCGGGCCATCCACAAGGCCTCCCGCCGGGATCTGGCGGTGCTCTGCGCCAAGGGAGAGGACGGCGCCACCACCGTCACCACCACCATGATGATCGCGAACATGGCAGGCATCCGCTTCTTCGCCACCGGCGGCATCGGCGGCGTACACCGGGGAGCGGAGACCACCATGGATATCTCCGCCGACCTGGAGGAGCTGGCCCGCACCCCGGTGATGGTGGTGTGCGCCGGTGCTAAGTCCATCCTGGATCTGGGCCTGACCCTGGAATATCTGGAAACCAAGGGCGTGCCCGTGCTGGGCTACCAGACCGAGGAGCTCCCCGCCTTCTACACCCGCAAGTCCGGCTTCGGTGTGGACTACCGGATGGATTCCCCCGCTGAGCTGGCTGCCGCCTTCAAGGCCCAGAACGACATGGCACTGGGCGGCGGTATGCTGGTGACCAACCCCATCCCCGAGGAATACGCCATGCCCAAGGATATCATTGATGCCGCCATCGACCGGGCCATCGCCGAGTGCAACGAAAAGGGGATCAAGGGTAAAGAGACCACTCCCTTCCTGCTGGCACGGGTGGCGGAGCTCACCGGCGGCGACAGCCTGGCCAGCAACATTCAGCTGGTTTACAACAACGCCAGGCTCACCGCCCAGACCGCCGCGGCATACTGCGAGCTGTAAGCTTCCCCACGGCTATAAAAAATTCTCCAGGAAAGTGCAGCCTGCCCTTTCCTGGAGACTTTTTTTACAGCCCCAAAAATTATCCTCTTGTGTTCGGCTCCTGATAATTCAGGCTTGCTTCCAGGGTTTCCGGGGTGGGGGAGCAGGGGGGCATCTCCCGTACAACACCGCCCACATAGGCCTCCTGGCTGCCGATTTCACCCTTGGCGGATACATCTTCCGTCAGATAGGCGGAGAACAGATGGTCTTCCCGGGAAATCAGCGCATGGGTCAGCCGGTCGTATTTGCAGACGTAGCTCTTGGCGTAGCGGTCGCTGGAACCGCTGTAGCCCATGCGGACATAGTAGTCCCTGGTTTCCGTGCCCATGATCCACACCCGGACGAAGCCATCCTGATCCTCGGCGATGATTTTCACCGGCAGGGAAGAGTTGTTTCGGATCTTCAAATCCGGTGTGCCCCAGCTCACCGTAGCGTCCAGACCCACGGGCATGTAGCTGGAGGGATATCCGTGACTCACCCGCTCCACGGTTTCCAGCTCCGCGTACAGGGAGCATAGGTACAGCGTGGAGGACACCTGGCAGATGCCGCCGCCCAGGGTGTTGATCAGCTCCGTACCGGAATAGGCAGGGGCATCTTGGTATCCGGCTTCTTTGGTGCGCTGGCCCAGGGTCGCGTTGTAGGACAGGGTCTGCCCCGGCTCCAATACCACGCCGTTTAAAGCCTGGCAGGCCAGGGCCAGGTTGGTGCAGCGCTGCTCATTGTCCCCGTGGGGGGTCTGACAGAAGCCCAGTTCATCCTGAAAATACACCTCCCGGCCTAGGATCTCCGGGGCGGTGGCCTGCAGCGCTATCCGGAATTCCTCACCGGGCTGGGCTTTTTTCAGCTTTCTGCTCAGCTCCAGCCGGTCAAAGCCCAGACCATAGGAGCCGGGGGTGGCCTGCAGCGTTTCCCGATCCATCCTGGCATCCACCGCCGGAATGGAGATCGCCTTCAGGATCTCGCCGGCGTCCAGGGCCTCTGCCGCTAAGGGTGCAGCCGCCTCCGTCAGGTCGATTTCAAATTCCCCGGCGGCGGTGCTTTGGCGGATGATTTCCCAGGCGGCATCCACATCCAGCTGGTAAGCGGGGATGCCGGTTTGCACCACCAGGGTGGGCAGGGGCGTGACATCCGGCTGAAAGCGCTCCTCCGACAGATCGGGGATTTCCCCCTCCAGGAAGTAGGCACTGGGGACGTATGCTTGGGACAGCTCCTGGGCCGCCGCATCCAGAACGGCGCGGATGGCGGACGCATCCAATGTCAGATAGGGAGAAAGGGTCAGCTCCGCAGGGCTTTCCTCACTTCTTCCGATGGTGTAAGCCTGCTTCAGCAGCTCCTTGGTATTCAGCTTCAGGCCGGATTCCTCCGGAGTCAGCCGAAGCGCTTTCACGGGCAGAGACAGGGTAATGTCCTGCCAGGTATCCCGAAGCAGCTCATCCGCTTCTTTCTTGGTCAGACCGCCCAGGGAAACGCCGCAGACACTGACATTTTCCGCCATCCGTCCGCCAAAGGGGTCCATGGCCCTTTGCAGCGCCGGAATGCCCAGGGTGAGCAGCAGGGTCAGCAGAGCCGCCGCGAGGCAGAGAGGCAGAACCCAGATATGCCGCCGGAGATTGGAGAATTTTCCGCTGGCGATGTCAATCCCCTCCTTCAATTTTATAGGAATCCGGGATGAACATGGGGGTCATCATGGGCTTTTGAAAAATCTTGGTGAAGCGGGGACATTTCACCAAAAAGGCGTAGTACACGTTGCAGCCGCAGCCGAACATGGTTTCCACATTGCCCATGCCCTTGGCCAGGATCACATCGGCAGCTTCCAAAGCCCGTTTTGCCTCCGCCCCCAGCATGTCCAGCTCTGTCCCGGCCACCTGGTTGCCGTTGTCGATGACAGGAAAGGGAATGCCCACCGCAGCGGCATCCTCCCGGGTGGCGTCGTTGGCGGTGATGGCGCCCCGGACGCAGAAGGTGATTTTCAAACGGGGATATTTTTCCTGGATGGCCTCGGCAAATACCCGATCCATGCCGATTTCTCCGGCGTTGTCCGTTAAGTACAGCAGCGTCCCAGCCTTTTCCAAATCGGCTTTGAACCGGTCAAAATAGGGGCCCGAAACAGCAATGTCCTTTGCGCCGGAGAGCATCTGCTCCAGCTTTTCGTAGCTGACATCTCCCTGCAATGCGGAAAAATCCAGATAGTTGCCCAAAATGGCATATTGCAGTCCGGCGAGAATGGGATCCTCCGCCTGCTTCACCTGCTGCCGAACCTTTTCCAGACGCTCCAGCACAAATCGGTTAGAGGCTATTTTCTCATCGTGGAACCGGTCGATGGGAAGGCCGTACATCTCATGGAGCAGCTGCGCCACCGAGGGGCCGAACCAGGGTGCGGAAACGCCCTCCGGCGCGGCGATGAAGAGCTTCATGATCTCCTTGGCGAAGTCGGTGGCCTTGTCCTCCGGCCCCAGCTTCCGGGCCAGATCCACATTTCGCCGCAGATAGCACTGCATACAGTAGGAATCCACTGCAAAGCTCATAGCGTTCCCTCCTGTTCCAGCAGAATCAGATCCCGGGGCGCATGAATGCGTAGGGACTAGCCCGCCGGGGTGTCAAAGCCGTAGTCCGCCCAGATAAAGGGGATGCCCGCTTCCAGGGTGGCTTCATAGTCCCCCTGGGTGTCGCCGATGTAGGCGCAGGAGGTGATCCGGAACCGCTCCATCAGGGTACGGATGGTCCGCCCCTTGGAGGTGCCGGTGTCGCCGAAGCACAGGTGGCCGGAAATCCATTTGCCGAGTCCCAGCTTTTGGATGCACAGCTCCGGATAGCCCTGCTGGCTGTTGCTGACGATGAAGAGCCGGTGATGCTTTGCCAGATATTCCAGGGCTTCTTCTATTCCCGGGTAGCCGATGCGGCAGGGGTTTTCCGCCAGATACCGGTTTTCCCGCTCCATGCACCGCTCCATCAGCCCATAGCGTTCCAATTCGGGCAGCTGGGGGAAGAGCGCGTCGGCAATGGCGGTCATCACCTTGCCGAAGAGGGGCCGCAGCCTCTCGGCGTCCACACAGTATGCTTCCATTCCCTCCTCCCGGAGCTGCTGGTTGTAGCCCTCGGCCACCAGGGCCCGGGAGTCCCAAAGGGTGCCGTCAATGTCAAAAATCAGACTTTCATACTTCATTCTTGTTCCTCGTCCAGATAGTGACGGATGTGGCCGGTGATCATGTGCAAAGCCACCAGGTTTTTGCCGCCCTCGGGCACCACAATATCCGCGTATTTTTTGCTGGGCTCCACATAGCGCTCGTGCATGGGCTTCACCGTCTGCTGATACTGGGTGAGCACACTTTCCAGGCTGCGGCCCCGCTTGTTTACATCCCGCTTGATTCTCCGGCACAGCCGGATATCCGCGTCGGTGTCTACGAAAACCTTGATGTCCATCAGGTTCCGCAGCTCTTCGTTCTCAAAAATCAGGATGCCCTCCACGATGATTACCTTGTGGGGCACCAGGCACACGGTATCATCGGACCGGTTGTGGACGGTGAAGTCGTAAACCGGGCACTCGATGCTGTGGCCGTGGCGCAGCTGCTCCAGGTGGTACACCATCAGGCTGGTGTCAAAGGCGGCGGGCTCGTCGTAGTTGAGCTTGCACCGCTCTTCATAGGGCATTTCGTCGTGGCGCTTGTAGTAGTTGTCGTGACTGAGCACCGTGACCTGACCGTCAAATTCCTGAATCAGGCTTTTCATCAGCGTGGTTTTGCCGCTGGCGCTGCCTCCGGCAATGCCGATTACCAAAATCCCGTTTTCCATGATGATCTCCTTCCCCGATTATTCCAGTCCCAGCATCCGGCGGGAACGGCGGATGATCTCCTGGGTATCCAGGCTGTTTTCCAGAATCAGTGCGCCGGGACCGTTTTCCAGCAGATCCGCCGCTTCCAGCCGGTGCCGTGTTTCTCTCGCGGTGCCGTCGCCCCCGTCCAGCACGGCAACCGTGGGCCCCAAAAGCCGCTCCATGGCGTGAGAGGCAAAGGGATAGTGGGTACAGCCCAGAACCAGCGCGTCCAGCTTGCCCTTATAGGGATCCAAAAGGGAGTGCAGGGTCTGCTCCATCTGGGGGGTGTCCACCTTTCCGGCTTCGATCAGCGGAACCAGCTGGGGAGCGGGGATTTTGTAAACCCGGCAGCTTCCCTCGTACCGGGAGAGCAGATGGCAGAATTTTTCCTCCCGCAGTGTCACGGGAGTGGCCATCACCCCAATGCCGCCGCCAGGATACCGGTCCGCCGCCAGCTTCAATGCCGGCTCAATGCCCACCACGATCAAATCCGGGTATTTTTTTCGCAGGGTTTCAATGGCGGCGGAGGTGGCGGTGTTGCAGGCCACCACCAGTGCCTTCAAGCCCCGCTGCATCAGCATTTCCGCCGCCCCCAGGGTCAGCGCTTCCACCTCCTGACGGCTCCGGGTGCCGTAGGGGGCATGGGCGGAGTCCCCATAGTAGAGGAACCGCTCTCCCGGCATCCGCCGTCGCAGATGCCGGAGCACGCTCAGCCCACCCAGACCGGAGTCCAGCACGGCGATATAATCCTGCCTGGTGTTCATATTCTCACCTGATCTTTTTTTGAGATATGCTTTTATAAAACAGAAAAAAGGAAATTGTAGAGCAAGCGTCCCCTACAGTTGCTGGGTGGAAATTCGCCCTGCCAAATTCTTATTTACCGTGGCAGTACCGGTCGAGGGGCCCGGGAGCTGTGGGTTGACTGCCCAAGGTTCGTAACGAATTGCCTGCGGGGGCACCCCGCCAAATGCCAATTTCGCGATTCGCCTATGATTGGCGATAACCTTAATTTTGAAAACCCCTGCAGCAGCGGGGCGGCCGGCGCCGATTTTTCTTATTCTAGCAGATTGAAAGCTATTTTTCAACAAGAAAAGAGAGCCGGATAACCAGCTCTCTTTTGGCAATCATTCAATGGTGGTTCCTTCCACCTCTTCGCCGTTCATCACAGCCTGGAGGATCCGCTTGTTGGCCTCAAAGTCAATTTTCAGCACACCGCTCAAGCCGTCAGGCAGCTCCACCATTTCACCCCAGTAGGTTCCCTCTGCGGGACACTGGTTGGAAACCAGCTTCAGGTCGAACAGATAGGGGGTCAGCTCCTTGATATAGGTCTTGATTTCATCCTTGCTGAGGTCGGTGGTGATCCACCACAGGGCCTTGTCAATGAGCTCATTCAGCTGCTGGGGACTCATGGAGACCAGCTTGTCCAGCATGGCGGCCATGATCTTGCGCTGCCGGGCTGTACGCTTCATATCGCTGTCGGCATCGTTCACGTGGCGCTCCCGGGCATAGGCCAGAGCCATATCGCCGTTGAGATTGTTCATACCCTCGTGAATGTCCACATGACGGTACCAGGAGATTCCCAACGCTTCATACTGGGTGTTGAACTGCTCCTGCCATTCCAGCATCTTGGTGTATTCCTCGCCCACAAGCTCGATCTCCACGCCGCCCATGGCGTCCACAAGGTCAGACAGTGAATACATCTGCAGTTCGATGTTAGCATCGACCTTCACACCATAGTTGTTCTCCAGGGTGAGGTTCAGCATTTCCATGGCGCCGGCGGTGCCGTACCAGGAATAGCCCAGGGCATAGCTGGTGTTGATTCGGTTCCAGCCGCAGGTGTGGCCCCGGTAGTCCGCCAGCTTCACATAGCTGTCCCGCAGGAAAGAGGTGGTGGTAAGGGTGCGGGTTTCCTTGTTCAGGGTCAGCAGCATGATGCCGTCGGCCAGCTTGGACTCTTCGCCCCCCTCCCGGCTGTCCTGACCGATGAGCAGAATGTTCACGATCTTGCCGGTCTCGCCGTAGTCCGGCTCGGTGGGTGCTTCGGTGACCTCCTCAGTGGGAGCGGTGGACTCCGAAATGGAGATGGTGGGGTTGGACTCGTCCAGATTGCCGATGAGGGCGGACAGATCCTGACCGGAAACGTCCTTTTCTTCAAAGGTAGCCTGCCGGACCTTATTCAGCTTGGAATCCAGGTAGAAATATGCCGCGCCAACCAGCAGACCCAGCAGCAGAACCACGCAGAGAACCACGATCAGTATGATTTTCCACACTCCGCCCCGGGATTTGGCACCGTCCCCGTTGTTGTATCGTCCTTGATACGCCATGATACAGCCTCCTTAAAATGGGGAAATTCTTTTGAAATAGAGAAATTTGATGCTCTGATACAAAAAGCATATTTATTATACACGAAATTCTAAAAAAAACAATATGTTTCCCATCTCTTTTTTTCTTAAGAAAGCTTTGCTTCTGCCGCGGGTTTTTGTGAATTATTTGCCGGTAACGGAAAATTAAGCCGGTTTCGTTCATAAACACCTTGTAATTTTGAAACAGAAGCGATATAATATACACTCAAGAAGAATGGAGCAGTGTCGCTCCCCGGGGAGGGGTTATATGTCCTATAACAACGGTTTGGATGAACTTGGAAATACCATCGAGGCAATTATCGACCGGGCGGTGAGTTCCCAGGACTTTCAGCAGCTGAATCAGACCATCCGCCAGGTGCTGAACAGCGCGGTGGACACCGGCGGAGACGCGGTGCGGCGGGCGCTGGATGAGGCTGCCAGAAAAAGAGCCGACCGAAACCGGATCGTGGAGGAACGTGCTGACAGACAGAGCTACGCTCCACCCTACCGCAGCGGGGAGCGGAGCAGAAACCGGTATCAGCCCAATGTGAATATCTACAGCAGTAAGCTGGGCTCCTCCCAACCCGCCCGGCAGAGCAGTCAGCTGCCGGCGCTGTACCAGAATCCTTCGGGCAAGCTGGCGGGCGGCATCTGCAAAACGGTGGGCGGCGGCCTGCTGACGCTGTTTGGCTCCGGCGGCGTTATCAGCACCGGCGTGGTATCGCTGGTGACCGGTGTGGGCAGTGTGCTGTCGGTGCTGGGAAGCCTGTCCCTGCTGGGGCTGGGCGGCGGCATCTGGCTGCTGTGCAATGGCATCGGCTCCATTAAAAAGGTGGGCCGGTATGAAAAATACCTCAAGGCCCTTGGCAGCAAAACCTACTGCGAGCTGAACCGGCTGGCTCAGGCGGTGGGAAAATCCCCAAAATTCGTCCGCAAGGAGCTCAAGGGAATGATCGACGACGGTATGTTCCTGGAGGGGCACCTGAATGAAGAGGAGACCAGCCTGATCACCAGCGACGATTCCTATGTGCGCTATTTGGAGACCAAGCAGAAGCAGGCGGTGAAGCAGCAGGAAGCGGTTCTGGAGACGGTGCAGGCCCAGAAGGAGCAGGAGACGAAAAAGGTGAATGCCCAGGCCCAGGAGGTGCTGGACAGGGGCAACGCTTTTCTCCGCCAGCTGCGAAAGTGCAACGATGCCATCCCTGGGCAGGAGATCTCCGATAAGATCACCAGAATGGAAACCCTGGTCCGGAAGATTTTTGACCGGGTGGAGACCCATCCCGAGGTGGTGCCGGAGCTGAAAAAGCTGATGGATTATTACCTGCCCATGACGGTGAAGCTCTTAAACGCCTACGCGGATATGGATGCCCAGCCCATTCAGGGGGAGAACATCCAGTCCTCCAAGCGGGAAATTGAGGCCACGCTGGATACCTTGAATACAGCCTTTGAAAAGCTGCTGGATTCCATTTTCAAGGCAACGGCCCTGGATGTCTCCAGCGATATCACCGTGCTGCAGACCCTGCTTGCCCAGGAAGGGCTCACCGAGGACGAATTTGCCAAGCTGAAGAAGAAAAGTGAATCATAGGCAAGAGAAAGGACGGAATATTCATGGAATTTGATTTTACCAAAGTGGAAACCCCCAGCCTGACCCTGGAGCCGGAGCTGGAAACCAAGCCCGAAACCGACCTGGCCCCCGTGGCCGAGACGGCTGTGGAAGAGCCCAAGGTCCCCGAACCTGTGCTGACCCCCGAGGAGCAGCAGCTGGTGAATGAGTTCGCGGCCAAGATCGATGTGGAGAACACCGCCCAGATTTTGCAGTATGGCGCGGGCACCCAGAAGAAAATGGCGGATTTCTCCGATGCCGCTTTGGCCGGTGTCCGGAATCAGGATCTGGGCGAGGTGGGCGACCTCATTGTCAATGTGGTGGGAGAGCTGAAGGGCTTTGACACCGAAGAGGAAAGGGGCTTCCTCGGCTTCTTCAAGAAGCAGGCCAACAAGCTGGAAGTGATGAAAGCCCGCTACGACAAGGCGGAAATCAGCGTGGAAAAAATCAGCGACGCTCTTCAGCAGCATCAGGTGCGGCTGCTGAAGGATTCCGCCATGCTGGATCAGATGTATGAGCAGAACCTGGCTTATTTCAAGGAGCTGACCATGTATATCCTGGCCGGCAAGCAGAAGCTGGAGGAGGTTCGTGCCGGCAAGCTGGCGGAGCTGGAGGCCACTGCCAAGCGCACCGGCCTTGCCGAGGATGTGCAGGCTGCCAAGGATCTGGCGGATAAGTGCCAGCGGTTTGAAAAGAAGATCTACGATCTGGAGCTGACCCGGGCCATCTCCATGCAGACCGCCCCCCAGATTCGCATGATTCAGAACAGCGACAATGTGATGGTGGAGAAGATCCAGACCACCCTGGTCAACACCATTCCTTTGTGGAAGAATCAGATGGTCATCTCCCTGGGCATCGCCCACTCCACCGAGGCCGCCAAGGCCCAGCGTCAGGTGAACGATGTGACCAACGCACTGCTCCAGGCCAATGCCAAGAAGCTGCACATAGCCTCCGTGGAAACCGCCAAGGAAGCGGAGCGGGGCATTGTGGATATGGAGACCCTGAAAAAGACCAACGCCGAGCTGATTCAGACCCTGGACGATGTGATGAAGATTCAGCACGACGGCCGCACCCAGCGCCTGGCCGCCGAGGTGGAAATGGCCAAAATGGAAACCGAGCTGAAAAACAAGCTGCTGCAGATTCGTGACAGCAATTGATGGTAAAAATGGGTTGGTTTAATGTCTTTGGCCTGATTTTCATGGCGGTTATTCTGATTCCAAACATCATCTTCGCAGTGAAATGCAAAGACGGGTTTGAGAACAAATGGCACAATTCCTTTGTGGAAGCCGTGGAACAGATCGGAAGATTCGGCTGATTCGGATTCATGCTTTTCAACATTCCGGGCACTTGGTTCGGCTGGTGGTCTGAGGAAGCGTTTGCAGTCTACCTGGTGACAGATGCGCTGCTGGTTGTGCTGTACTGCCTGATTTGGATCATCTGCTTCCGGAAAAGCAGTATGTTCCGGGCGCTGGCGCTGTCCATCCTTCCGTCGATCCTGTTTTTGTTCAGCGGAATCATGACCAGATCGGTATTGCTGACCATTGCGGCCCTTCTCTTCGCCCCAGCCCACATTGCAATCTCCTATCGGAATGCCAAATAAAGCAAATGGTTTCAATGACCACCAACGCAGCTCCCGGATGGGGGCTGCGTTTTTATGGAGGCATTTCCTGTAATTCTGTCAGAATGCGGCGGCGGTTTCCGTCTTATCGGATAAAGCGATTTGATTTTACATGACACAGCGCTCCTCCGGAAATCCGGAGGAGCGCTGCAAAAGGGATCAATAATTCTCTTTTCTCACTTCAAAATAGGCCTGGGGATGGTTGCACACGGGGCAGATCTCGGGAGCCTTGGTGCCCACCACGATGTGACCGCAGTTGCGGCACTCCCAAACCTGGACGCCGGACTTCTCAAACACCTGCTTGGTTTCCACATTATTCAGCAGGGCGCGGTAGCGCTCCTCGTGGCTCTTTTCAATGGCGGCCACGCCCCGGAATTTGGCGGCCAGCGCGGGGAAGCCCTCGGCCTCGGCGTCCTTGGCCATCCGCTCGTACATGTCCGTCCACTCGGCGTTCTCGCCCTCGGCGGCGTGGAGCAGGTTTTCTTCGGTGGTGCCCAGCTGGCTCAGCTCCTTGAACCAGAGCTTCGCGTGCTCCTTTTCGTTCTCGGCGGTGGCCAGGAACAATGCGGCGATCTGCTCATAGCCGGCCTTTTTGGCCACGGAAGCAAAATAGGTGTACTTGTTTCTTGCCTGGGATTCGCCGGCGAAGGCCTCCCACAGATTTTGCTCGGTTTTGGTGCCTGCATAAGGATTTGCCATAAATAAATAACCTCCTGAATAGTGCTCCCCGGGCAGTCCCGGGGGCATGGACTGATGCCTTTATTTTACCATATTTTTTTCAAAATAGCAACTCAATTCTTCCGCGAAAAAATCTTTCCAGCAAGTTACAAATTCCTACGAAATATCTTGACAACGCTGGCAGATAGTGGTATCCTATTATCGGTACGTGAGTACCGATATATCACATGCGGTAAGCCACGCCAACGGCCATCCGCATAAGTCCTGTATGTGCCTGAGCCATTCCGACGGCAGGGCGCCGACTACAAAATACAAGGAGAATGATTAACATGGGATTCAAATCTGACATCGAAATTGCACAGGAGTCCGTTATGCTCCCCATCACCGAGATCGCCAAGACCGCCGGTGTGGACGAGAAGTATCTGGAGCAGTACGGCAAGTACAAGGCCAAGGTTGACTACAATATCCTCAAGGATATGGCCGACAAGCCCAACGGTAAGCTGATTCTGGTTACCGCAATCAACCCCACCCCCGCTGGCGAGGGTAAGACCACTACCACCGTCGGCCTGGCTGACGGCATGCGGAAAATCGGCAAGAACGTCCTGGTTGCCCTGCGTGAGCCCTCCCTGGGCCCCGTGTTCGGCGTTAAGGGCGGCGCTGCCGGCGGCGGCTACGCACAGGTCGTCCCCATGGAGGACATCAACCTGCACTTCACCGGTGACTTCCAT
>JAXECZ010000010.1:0-11831 GCA_034104845.1 Faecousia sp.
CAAAAGCAAACAGGTTTTCATAAGTAACCATTTCACCACCCCCTTTGCGTAAACTTTGGGGTTATTGCAAGGGGGAAGCATCCGTCCGCCGTAGGTGGTGTCCCTTCCGGGCCGTAAGACCGTTTTTAAAATAGCATATTCCGCAGAAAGATGCAAGATTTTGCCGAAAGAATTCCGGAGGAAAAGAAAAGATCACTTTGCAAAAGAATAAGAAATATTTAATCCTCAAAACCCAAGCCCGGTACTTGTTCTGGGCCTGGGTTTTGTGTATAATAAAGGGAAAATAACGGCGATAATCCGAACCAAGGAGCATCTTATGATTCAAATCCTTTCTCTTCTTCCCGGTGTAGAGCTGCGCTGCTTCCGGGATGCCCGGTTTAAACAGGGCTGTCTCAGCGTCCAGCTGGTGCGTCCCATGGCATCCTCCGAGGCGGCCATGAATGCGCTGCTTCCCTCGGTGCTGCTCCGGGGAACCCGGCAGCATCCGGATCTGCGAAGCATCACCATGGCCCTGGACGATCTGTACGGCGCGGCGGTAGGGCCTCTGGTTCGCCGGGTGGGAGACTACCAGGCAACAGGGCTCTATTGCGGCTTTATGGATGAGCGCTTTGCCCTGCCTGGTGACCGTGTGCTGGAGCCCATGACGGCATTCCTCCGGGAGCTGCTGCTGGAGTCCCCTCTGGAAAACGGTGGCTTTCGCCGGGAATTTGTGGAGAGCGAAAAACGGAACCTGATCTCCTCTCTGGAATGTGAGCTGAACGACAAGCAGGTCTATGCCATGGGCCGCCTGCTGAAGGTCATGTGCCGGGAGGACAGCTTCGGTCTGCCCCGGCTGGGCGAAAAGGAGCAGGTGGCCGCCATCGATGCAGTGGAGCTCTACCGGCATTATCAGAAAATTCTGCTGGAAAGCCAGATCCAGCTGCTCTATGTGGGCAGCGCGGAGCCGGAGCGGGTGGCGGCGCTGCTGAAGCCGGTGTTTGACCTGCCCGGACGGAACCCGCAAACCCTTATGCCCCAGTCGGATCTGCGGCCCAGTCCCGACGGAGACATCGAGGAGACCATGGAGGTGACCCAGGGCAAGCTCTGCATGGGCTTCACCACCCCCGTAACCAACCGCACAACGGATTTCGCCGCCATGCAGCTGCTGAATACCCTGTTCGGCGGGGGCATGACCTCCAAGCTGTTTTTGAATCTGCGGGAGAAGCAGTCCCTGTGCTACAGCGTGGGTTCCAATTACTATGGCGCAAAGGGAATCGTCACCGTGTCTGCCGGAATCGACTGCGACAAAAAGGAGGCGGCCTCCGGGGAAATCCTCCGCCAGCTGGAGTGCTGCTGCCGGGGAGATTTCACACAGGAGGAGCTGAATGCCGCCAAGCAGGCGCTGCTTTCCGGCCTGCGGGCTACCCACGATTCCCCTGGGGCCATTGAGAGCTACTATGCCAGCAACGCCCTCAGCGGCTTGAATTGGACGCCGGAGGAATATATGCAGGCCATTGACGGCGTCAGCCCCGGGCAGATCAGCCGGGCGGCCCAGAGCCTGCGCCTGCACACCCGGTATTTTTTGACGGAGCAGCGGAAAGTCTGCCCGGAAAGGACAAGCCAATATGACTGAGTTTCAATATCCGGAGCTGGATGAGCAGCTCTTCCGGGAGGTTTTGCCCAATGGGCTCACGGTGTCCGTCATCCGCAGACGGGGCTTTGCCCGGGGCGTTGCCTATTTTGTCACCAATTACGGCTCCATCCACAATTGTTTCCGGCTGGATGGAAAAGAATATGCCACCCCGGCGGGGGTTGCTCATTATTTGGAGCATAAAATGTTTGAGCTGCCCGGAAACCGGGATGTAACGGCGGAGTTTGCCGGACTGGGCGCCTCCGTCAATGCCTTCACCAGCTACGACATGACCGCCTACTATTTTTCCTGCACCCAGGAATTTGACCGCTGTCTGCGTCTGCTGCTGGAATTTGTGTCCACCCCCTATTTCACCAAGGAAAGCGTGGAGCGGGAGCGGGGCATCATCGACCAGGAGATCGGCATGAACCTGGACGCCCCGGACAGTGTGATTTTTGACAATCTCATGGCCGCCCTGTATGAAAACCACCCTGCCCGGATGCCCATCCTGGGAACCCGGGAATCCATCCGGGAGATCACCCCGGAAATTCTGGAGCTGTGCCACCGGGCCTTCTATCATCCGGGGAATATGCTGCTGTGCGTCATTGCCGATGTGGATCCGGAGGAAGTGAAAACCGCTGCCATGGAGGTGCTGGGCAGCGAAAAGCGTCCCATGGGAGAAAAGCAGGCGGATTGGCCGGAGGAAATGACCCCGGTGCTTCCGGAGACGGTTTGCGCCATGGAGGTGGCCATGCCCACCTTCAGCCTGGCCTTCAAATGCGAGCCCACGGGGATGGGCAGCCAGGCCATTCGCCGGGAAATGGTGGCGGATCTGGCAGCGGAGGCGCTCTTTGGAGAGTCCTCGGAACTATACCTGCGGCTGTATGAGCAGGGGCTGATCGACAGCTCCTTTGGCGGCGGCTTTGAGACCATGGAGGGCTGCGCCATGCTCTGCGCCAGCGGGGACAGCGAGGATCCTCTGGCGGTTCGGGATGCCATCATCGCCCAGGCGGAAAAGCTGATTCGGGAGGGCATCGGCCAGGAGGAATTCCTCCGGTTAAAGCGCAGCGCCCTGGGTCGGAGGATTCGGGGATTGGACAGCCTGGACGGCACCTGCTTCCGGGTGTGTGCCTACCATTTTGCGGGCTTCGACTATTTCCGCTTCCCCGAGATATACCGGGAGATCCAGCGGCAGGATATTTTGGAATTTCTGTCCCGGGTGGTGCGGCGGGAGCGCTGTGCCATCTCCATCATCGATCCCCTTGATACAGAGGAGGAAAACCCATGAATCCGGCAAATTATTCTACCATTTCCTTTCCCTTTCTGGGCCTGGAGCTGAATCCGGGAAGAAGCTTCTCCCTGGGGCCTCTGGAGATTCATTATTACGGGCTGGTCATCGCCCTTGGGCTGCTGCTGGCGGTGCTGTATGCCAGCAGACGCTGCCGCTATGCGGGGCTGAGCCAGGACGATTTGCTGGATGGTGTGCTGTGGGTCACGCCCCTGGCCATTGTCTGTGCCAGAATCTACTATTGCGCCTTTACCTGGGACAGCTATCGGGAAAACCCCATTTCCGTGCTGTATATCTGGAACGGCGGCATCGCCATCTATGGGGCGGTGATCGGCGCGGTGATCGGCGTGATCATCTTCTGCAAAATCAAAAAGACAAACCTGCCCGCTCTGCTGGATCTGGTGCTGTGCAGCTTTCTCATCGGCCAGTGCATCGGCCGCTGGGGAAATTTCTTCAACCGGGAGGCCTTCGGCGCGGCTACGGATTCTTTCTTCCGCATGGGACTTTATAATACCGTCACCGGAGGGTATGAATACTACCACCCCACCTTTTTGTATGAGTCGGTATGGAATTTGGCGGGTTTCCTGATCCTGAATCACAGCTATCCCCGGCGGCGCTACAATGGACAGATCGCCCTGGGCTACTGCGCCTGGTACGGCCTGGGAAGGGCTATGATCGAGGGCCTTCGGGTGGACAGCCTCTATTGGGGCAGCGTCCGGGTCAGTCAGGCGCTGGCGCTTATCACCTGTCTGGCTGCCGCCGCCATCCTGGTTTGGCAGCATTTCAGGGAGCACGATCCGGAAAAACTGATGAAGTGACAAGGAGGAGACATCATGAAACGGGAAGACTATATCAGCTGGGATGAGTATTTCATGGGCATTGCCATGCTGGCGGCGAAACGGAGCAAGGATCCCAACACCCAGGTGGGGGCCTGCATCGTCTCGCCGGAGAATATCATCATCTCCACCGGCTACAACGGCATGCCCAAGGGCTGCAGCGACGACGAATACCCCTGGGAGCGGGAGGGGGAGGAAACCAAGTACCCCTATGTGGTTCACGCGGAGCTGAATGCCATCCTCAATGCCAATGGCCGGGACCTGCGGGGCAGCCGGCTGTATGTGGCGTTGTTCCCCTGTAACGAGTGCGCCAAGGCCATCATCCAAAGTGGAGTAAGGGAGGTCATCTACCTGTCGGATAAGTACTGTGACAGCATGATGAACCTGGCCTCTAAGCGGATGCTCCAGTCTGCCGGGGTGAAATTTACCCAGCTGCGGCCTGCCCGGCAGACCATCGTGCTGGACTTTGTGCCGGAGGAAGAGAAGTAACAGGAAAACTTTGGACAAAAACCGAGCCAATTTTTCACCGTTCTTCTTCTATTCTGAGGGATTGACGAAATCGGCAAAAATGAATATACTTTGTGTATATACATAGGGAATGATTTCCCGATCCATTGGGATGGAGGAATAGTATGCGGTTTCTTTATGGCAAGCAGGATATGCGGACATTGGAGCGCAGTCAGGAAAACTGCTTTCTGCTGACCAACGGCCTGGGCGGCTACGCTTCCCTCACAGCCGCTTATTCAGCCAACCGCTGCGATCAGGGCTTGCTGATCTCCGCGGTGAAGGCTCCTAACGAGCGGGTGACCCTGGTGCACCGCATGAGCGAACGGCTGATGGTGGAGGGAAAGGATCATTTTCTGTCCACTCAGGAATTCGCCGACGGCACCGCTGCGGAGGACGGATATCGCCATCTGAGCTTTTTCCTCTATGACAATATTCCCCATTGGCGCTATCACATCGGCGGCGTCCGGGTCACCCGGAGCATGGCCATGACCTATGGTCAGAACACCACCGCCGTGATCTATAGGGTGGAAAATCAGTCCAAGGAAGCCTGTACGCTTACCGTGGAGCCTTTTGTGAAGTTCGGCCCCAAGGAGCAGGCCATGCAGACCGAGCCCCAGATCAGCTACAACGCCGGAAAGGTCAGCTGCGGCCCCCATACCCTGCACATCACCACCAGCGGCAGCCTGCGGCAAACCCCTGTTCGCAGCCAGCGGCTTTTGTATCCCGAGGATGCCAAGGACGGCCGGCCGGGGCAGGGCGTGGTGTCCTCCATTTGCGTGGCGGAGATCACCGTGGAGCCCGGCGATACTAAGGAATTCCATGTGATTTTCTCCGCCCGGCGGCAGTTCCTCACTGCGGAGGAAATCCTCACCACCCAGCTGCGCCATCAGGGCGAGCTGGAAAGCCGTGCCGGGTTCCGGGATCCGGTGGCCCGTCAGCTGGCGGTGAGTGCCGATGCCTTTGTGGTTCGGCGGGCCTCCACCAACGGCATGACCATTCTGGCAGGCTATCCCCTGCTCAGCGACTGGGGCCGGGATACCATGATTGCCATCACCGGCTGCGCCCTGGCTACCGGGCGGTTTGTGGATGCTGCCAGCATTCTCAGAACCTTTCTGGCCTATGAAAAGGATGGCCTGGTGCCCAATCTTTTCCCCGAGGGAGGCCACGATCCGACGTACAACACGGTGGACGCCGCTCTGCTGCTGATTGATTCCGTGTGGCAGTTTGTCCGCCGCAGCGGCAACTGGGATTTCGTCCGGGAGGCCTATCCCACCATGGAGCGGATCATTGCCGCCTACCGCAAGGGCACCCACCACGCCATCTATATGGATACCGACTGCCTGATCCATGCTGGAGAGGGCTTCGATCAGGTCACCTGGATGGATGTGTGCGTCCAGGGCATTCTCCCCACCCCCCGACACGGCAAGCCGGTGGAGGTCAATGCCTATTGGTACAATGCTTTGAAAATCATGGACGAATTCGCCCAGAGACTTGGCCTGGATGGTAAGGACTACGGTGAATTGGCAGAGAAAGTCAAGAAATCCTTCGTGGAGAAATTCTATATGGAGGATAAGGGCTATCTGAAGGATGTGCTCTCCAATACGGCGGCGGATGAACAGCTGCGCTGCAATCAGATTTGGGCCCTGAGCCTGCCCTATACCATGCTGACCCATGAGCAGGAATGCAGCGTGCTGCATACAGTGGAGCGGAATCTTTTCACCCCCTGCGGCCTGAGAACTCTGGCGCCCTCCGATCGGGAGTTCCGGGGCACCTACGGCGGCAGCCAGGTCAACCGGGACATGGCCTACCATCAGGGCACCGTGTGGGTGTTCCCCCTGGGGGCTTACTACCTGGCCTATCTCAAGGTTCGGGGCAATTCCCCCGAGGCCAAGGCGGATGTCCGGGCCCAGCTGTCGGCTTTGGAGCCCATGCTGCGGGAGGGCTGCGCCGGCCAGCTGCCGGAAATCTACGACGGCCTCTGCCCCAGCACCGGCAAGGGCTGCTTCGCCCAGGCCTGGAGCGTGGGCGAGATCCTGAGAGTGTATGAGGCCATTGATAAGAACGGCTGATAGGGGGAAGCAGCATGGTAGATGGTCATATTCACATTGAGCAGGGCCCCTATACCCTGGAATGGATTCAAAAATTTGTCAACCGGGCCGTGGAAATGGGATTGGATGAAATCCGTCTGCTGGAGCATTGCTATCGATTTCAGGAGTTCGTTCCCATGTATGATGACATTTGCGCCCGGAGCGATTTCGTGAATAAGTGGTTCCACACAAGAGCCGGGGTACACAAAATGGAGGAGTATCTCCGACTGATGGAGCAGGTTCGAAGCCAGAGGTTCCCGGTGAAAATCCTTTTTGGATTGGAAGTATGCTATTTTAAGGGACAGGAAGAATTTGTAAAGAAGCAGACTGGGGATATTGGACTGGATTTCCTTTTAGGAAGCGTTCATTTCGTGGACAATTTCGCCTTTGACCATACCGCGGAGCTCTGGGACGGAATCGATGTGGACAAAATCTACCGCAGCTATTTTGAGGATTCCGTTTCCCTGGCAAAAAGCGGGGTTTTCGATGGCATCGGCCACCCGGATACCATTAAGCTCTTTGGCCATAAACCCTCCTATTCCCTTACGGAATACTATGAACGCCTGGCAGAGGCTCTTTCGGAGACCAATACCTATGCGGATCAAAACAGCGGAGCGGCCAGAAGATACCCCGAGACCGCTTCCCTGGGCATGGATGAAGCGCTTCTCAGGATCCTGAAAAAGCATCATGTAAACATCGTCACCTCCTCGGATGCCCACTGCCCGGAGGATGTGGGATACAAGATCAAAGAACTGAATGACTGCGTTGAGAATGCCTGAGCAGATGCAATATTACAAAGCAACACCGCACTCCATGACGGAATGCGGTGTTTGTTTATACGTTTGTCGGGAGGATTCGTTATCGCAAAAAGCTTCCGAAGCTCCACCACAGGGCAACTCCGGTGAGAACGGCCAGACAGAGAAACAGCAGCGCCAGGATCGGGGGCAGCCACGCATTTTCCGGTTTCCTTGGCTGTGCCGGGGGAAGAGTCCGGGTTGGGGCAGGCTTGCAGACGATGTAAACCGTGCCGTTTTCCGAAAAGCTGTCCGCAATGGCGGCTTGGGGAATGCGCTGCTGCACCCGCGCCAGAATGGCCTCCGAATCCTCCGTCAGCGGGGTGGCCCAGGCAAGACTCCCATCCGGCTGACGGGAAGCCTGGGCGGCGGGGAAAAATTCCCAGATGGTTACAGGCTTGTCTTGGGACAGGTCCAGTCCCCGGTAGACAATTTCAAAATTGTTTTTCTCCAGGGCCCGGCCGCTGAGGTAGCGGCCGTGGAGAATGCTCTGCTCCAGGGCCTGTGTGACCTGAGGCGCATCCGCCGGATCGTAACCGCACAGCGGGCAGGGATAGGCCGAGGTTCGGCGCAGGCAGTTCATGCAGTAGATCTGTTCCATAGAGCCTCCCTTTCTTCCGGGCGGTTATTTTTTCTCTGCCACCACGGTGTACCGGGTGGAGCCCGCCTGAATCACGGCTTTCTTCTCCACCCGCACCCAAACCTCGGGCCGCAGGGGCACGCCGTTGAGCGCCGTGCCGTTGGTGGATTTCCGATCCCGCAGATACAGAGTCCGGCTGTCCCACTGCAGCTCGAAGTGCAGGCTGGACAGGGCCCGGTCCGTTTCGTTCAGAACGATGTCGGACCGCTGGTTCCGGCCAAGGGTTACGCTTTCATTGATGCCGATGGTGAACTCCGTGGCACCCTCCGGGTGATTCTCCGGCACCAGCCGCACCCGGCAGCCGGGGGAGTTGTCCGTCTTCGCCGGAGAGATTTTCAGATCGGGGATGGCCACATCCGGGGCAGGCTCCGACTTAAAGTTCAGCCGCTTTTTCAGCTCTGACAGGCTGGGGAAGTCCCCCTTTTCCTCTTCAAGGGATGGTGTGGGCAGGAGATCCTCCGGCTCCGGCCGCTCCTGCTGCTCCAGCTCCCGCTGCTTGCGCCAAAGTACAATGGCAAGAACCACAAGAACAGCCACTACCACAAAGCCCGCCAGCACCAGAAAGAGAATCAGATTCCCGGAGCCGCCGGAGGGCTCGCTGGGGGCGGCAGCCTGGGTCGTTTCAGGGACGGTGACCTGGGTTGCTTCGGGGATGGTGGCCTCGGGTGCGGTGGTTTCGGGCACGGTGGCTTCCGTGGTTTCCGGCTGAGTAGCCTCGGTGGTTTCGGGTTGGGGCGCTTCCGTGGGCGCCGGAATCCGGGAGGCCTCCAGGCTCCGCTTTTCGGAGAGCTTCGTCCCCTCCTGAGCCCAGGTCACCTCCAGCTCCACATCGTTCCCGGTGGCGGGAAGCTGGTCCAGCTCCAGCTGAATCACGGAGCCGGAGAGAATTTTCTCCACAATTTCTGCCACGGAATCCTCTACGCAGGTGGGAGAGTCGAAATTCCGGGAGGGGATCACACTCACACCGCCCAGGGATTCGGCAGCGTATTCTGCCATCCGGGCAGCGTTTCCCTGGGCAAAACCATCTGCCCAGGGGTCCACCACGGACAGGGTGCAGAAGCTGAGGCCGCTGGACTGGATGGACTGGAACACCTGCTCCTGGCTCACGGCCACATGGGCGTTGTCCAACCCGTCGGTGATGAGCAGAATGCAGCTCAGACTGCCGTTCTCCTGGCTGGCCGCCACCCGCTCCACTACGGAGACAATGGAGGCGTTCAGGTCGGTAAACCGGGCGGGATAGACGCAGGCCTGCTCAATTGCCTGCTGCCGTGATTCCTGGGTGGTGAGAGGGTCGCCGTAGGTCACCGTCTCCCCCATGAGCATGAGCACCATACTGTCTGTGGGACGCAGGGCATCGCTCAGGGCGGTGAGGGCCCGCTTCTGCTGATTCTTCTGGGAATCGCTGAAAGAGCTGGA
This sequence comes from Faecousia sp., assembly GCA_034104845.1. GTDB lineage: Bacteria > Bacillota > Clostridia > Oscillospirales > Oscillospiraceae > Faecousia. The sequence goes on from JAXECZ010000010.1 coordinate 9,178, forward strand.
CTGATCCACCATGCAGTAGTAGGTGACGGGAAGCGCCGCGTCCTGAACGGTGGTGACGGTGCAGGATGCGCTCTGACCGTTGGCGGTGACGGTGACGGTGCCGCCCTCCAGGGGTGCGCCCGCCAGATACAGGGTGCTGCCCTGGATCATCTCCATGGGATGCAGGAATTTGGCCTGCTGCTCCGCCGCCGCGGGAATGGTCAGTGCCGCCAACAGGGCCAGGCACAGAAAAATCGCAAATCCTCGTTTCATAATGTGTACCTCAATCCTCTCTCTTTTCGGATAGCTCCCAGCGGAAATCCTTTCCGCAAAGGGGGATAAACAGCAGGGGTGTCTCGCCCACAGTGAGCCGGTCGCCGGGATTTAAGATCACCGCGTCCATGACCATTTTCCCGTTGACCCGCACAGGCAGCCCTCCGCCCCGAGGCCCGAAGGAAAACAGCTTCAGCTCTTGATCGTAACAGATGATGGCATCCCCCGCCGGGGACAGCTGGGAGTCCCAGGGAATGCACACATCCGCCTGAGGGCCGCTGCCCAGGAGGTTGTAGCCGCTGTGGAGCCGGAAATCCCGCCCCCGCCAGGGCTCCTGGGTGCAAACCACCCAGCCCACCGTGGGATATTGGGGAAGTGCCGGTTCCGGTTCCTGCGCTTCGGGACAGAGGGGACAGGATGCATACCGGTGGGCATCATAGAAATGCCCCTGGGGGCAGCGCTCAATCTTCATGGGCATCCTCCTTCTTTTCCCGCCTCCGGGCCAGCCATTGCCGAAGCTCTGCCTGGGCCTGCCTTGCGGTGTTGATGAAATACAGGATAAAGCCAAGCACCAGCGCCAATGCCAGGGCGAAGAGGATCGCCGCCAGGATGGGGCTGATGTCCGGCATATGCAGCAGATTGGCCATCAGCACCGTGATCCGGGAGGGGCCGTCGGCGGTGGTGTAGGAGATGTTCAGCTGATCCAGCAGCTTCATGCCGTAATCCGTGTAAACCGCGCAGAACAGGTCGGTGGAGACATCCTGCTCAAACCCGTAGGCGTTCTGTGCCACCGCCACGCCCCGCTCATCCACCAGTGGCCCGCCGGAAAAACCGTGCTCAATGGCGGCGCTGTGGATGACCGCCTGGGAGCCCCCGGCCCGGGCCATGATCAGATGATCCTGAACCTGGCCGCAGCTGACGAGCGCGTCCTCCGGGCCGGAGTTTTGAGCGGCTTTCAGCCCGGGAAAGCCCAGGGCGTAAACGGTTGCTCCGTCCGCCACCCGGCGGGAGGACAGCAGGGGCAGCGCCTTGCAGCCGGATACGGGAGCCAGGGCCTGAATCACGGCCACGTCCGGATAGCCGTCAGTGGTGATGAGCACCCGGCATTTCACGGCGCAGCCGGGGAGGGGCCGCTGGTCGGAGCCGAATTTGGCATCGTCCTTTAACAGCCACAGCTCCACCTGATCGTCGGCGTATTTCCCGCTCCCCGTGGCCACATGCCAGTTGGTGAGGAAAATGTCCGAGTCCTCACCGGCAATGCCCACCGCGAAGCCGGTGCCCGTCCACCGGGACCGCCGGCCGGTTTCGGAGTCGGTGCCGATGCCGTACAGATGCACCAGGCTCTGCCGGGCCTGCTCTACTGCCTGGGGAATCTGCGCCGTCTCCGCCCGGACAGAGGGCGCTGCCAGAAGGCAAAGGCCCAGGGTCAGCAGCAGGCAGAGAATTCGTTTCAAATGGTTCCACCTCCTGAGGACAGCTCCCGGATAAGTACATTCCATCATACCATACCCCGACCGGGGAATCAAGATTCCTCCATCAAATAATCCAAAAAACGGAGGATATTTTCCCTATTCCGGGCATTGGACGCCACCAGAATGCAGCTGTTTTCGGCGGAAAGGGAATATTCCCGGGCAAAGGCCGTGTTCTCCAGCCTCAGGGCCAGGATGGTGCCGTCGTGTTCTACGGTATCCCACCGGGAAAGGGTTTCCTCCGGCAGCAGCTCCCGCAGATCCAGCACCACCTCCTGCTCCTGGAAATCGTCCAAAGATGCCTCGTCGGTGATGATGTAATCCAGGGACTCCGCCGCGATCATGCTGGCTACGATCATAAAGGCTGCCGCGTCCTCCTGGGAGAGGGTTTCGGCGTCAAAATCGATGTTCCGGCCGGTGATCAGCTCCACCTTCTGATCCTGATTTCCGCCGCAGTATTCCCAGTAGCCCTCTTTCAGATGGGTGTAGCCCTGGGAGGAGGTGGAATTGTTGATGAAAATGCCGGAGATCAGGGTCTGCTTCCGGTTTTCTTTCACCGTTCCCGAGATGGAGATGAGGACGCAGATGACGGCTGACGCTGCCAGGATCCCCCATTTGTAGTAGAGCCAGATGTGTTCCAGCTTCTTTTTAAAAGGCAGCGCCCGGAAGGCTTTCCATTCTTCCCTGATTCGTTCCATTTGTTTTCCCCCGACCATGTGTAATGTGCTGCCAGTAAAATGGCAAATTTCGATTTTATGTGACATACTGCTGAAATAGGCCAACCCATTTATCCATCATTTTACCATACTCCCCGGGAAAATCCAGCCTTTGAACCGGATTTCACAAAAAATTTACTTGGGCGGAATGACCAATTGGAGGGGCGGTTTTTGCCATTTCTTGTATCCGATACAAAAACATCGAAAAAAGGGAAAA
>JAXECZ010000032.1:0-4550 GCA_034104845.1 Faecousia sp.
GCTGGAGCGGGTGGTGATGCTCCGGGTGGTGGACGAATACTGGATGGACAACATCGACGCCATGGACGACCTGAAGCAGGGCATCGGTCTGCGGGCCTACGGGCAGCACGACCCGGTGATTGCCTATAAGGAAGAGGGCTACGAGATGTTCCAGGCCATGATCCAGGCCATCCGGGAGGAGACCGTCCGCCGGCTGTTCCTGGTGCAGATCCGGCCTCAGCAGGAGATCAAGCGGGAAAAGGTAGCCAAGGAGACCGGCACCGCCGCCGCCGGGCAGAGCCAGGTGAAAAAGGCCCCCGTCCGCACCGCCGCGAAAAAAGTCGGGCCTAACGACCCCTGCCCCTGCGGCAGCGGCAAGAAATACAAAAAGTGCTGCATGCAAAAGGACAAACTGGCGGACATCAATTGATTGAAATTTTAAGGATAAACATATGGCAATTCAGACAATGCAACATGGCGCGTTGGAATACCTGTGCGCGGAGGGTATCTCCGTCCCCCACTGCTTCACAACGCGCCTGGGAGGAGTCAGCACCGGGACGCAGAGCAGCCTGAATCTGGCAATAGGCCGTGGAGACACCCTGGAAAATGTGGAGCAGAACCTCCGCATCCTGGCTCAGGAGCTGGATTTCGACCCGAAACGGCTGGTGATGACCCATCAAAATCATTCAAACCTTGTCCGGGTGGTGACGGATGCCGATGCCCTGGGCCTGTGCCACCGGGCATACCCCCATTGTGACGGACTGGTAACCGCCACGCCCGGTACGGCGCTGCTGATTTTTACGGCAGACTGCACACCGCTGCTGCTTCATGATCCCGTTACCGGTGCCGTGGGCGCTGCCCATGCCGGATGGAGGGGCACGGCTCAGAACATTGCGGGCCAGGTGGTAGAGGCCATGGTGCGCGCATTTGGCAGCAAGCCGGAGGACATCCGGGCTGCCATTGGCCCGAACATCGGGCAGTGCCACTTTGAAACGGATCGGGATGTGCCGGAGGCTCTGGTGGAGGCCTATGGGCAAGAGGTGCTGGGCTGCATCGAGAAGCGGGGCGAAAAGTACCATCCGGATATCAAGGCCGTAAATGCTCTGGCGCTGCGTCGGGTCGGTGTGAAGCAGCTGGAAATCAGCGATGTGTGCACCTACTGCCAGCATGACCGGTTCTGGTCTCACCGCTTTACCAAAGGCGAGCGTGGATCTCAGGGTGCGCTGATCGTATGTCAGGAGGCAAAGCCATGAAAAAGTTACTCTGCCTGTGCCTGTCCCTGGCACTGCTTTTGGGGCTGCTTTCAGGCTGCAGCGATCATACTGGGGAAGAAGAATATATTCCCACCGGTGACGCCCTGCTGATGGAGGGAGAGGAGCCGGAGGATCTGTCCCTGCTGGATGAAGAGCTCCAATCCCTGAGTCTGACCTATTTCCCGGACCGCTCTATGAATCCGCTCATTGGCGTGAACATCACCAACCGGGTGCTGTTCTCCCTGATCTACCAGGGATTGTTCAGCGTGGATCGGGACAACAACCCTGTGCCCATCCTCTGCTCCTACTACCAGGCCACTGCCGACAACCGGAACTATACCTTTTATTTGGAGGACGGGGCCAAATTCTCCGACGGCACCCCTCTGAGCACCGCCGATGTCATCGCCACCTATGACGCCGCCAAGGCCAGCGACTACTACGGCGGCCGGTTCACCTACATTGATTCCGTGGTGGAGGGGGAAAACAATTCCGTGGTGTTCCACCTGACCACCGCCTACGAAAATTTACCCCTGTTGCTGGACATTCCCATTGTGAAGGTGGGCCACACCGAGGATGAATTCCCCATCGGCACCGGCCCCTACTGCTTCCAGAAAAACGGCGGCGCCGCCCAGCTGAGCAAGGTGCAGGACTGGTGGTGCAAGGACAGTGTGAAGCTGCCCACCAACGCGGACGTGATTACCCTGAGCGAGGCCACATCCCAGGCCCAGGTGCGGGACGAATTCGAGTTCGCCGACCTGGATCTGGCCATTTCCAACCCCATGTCCGACTCCTACGCCGAATACCGCTGTGACTACGAGCTGTGGGAGGTGGAAAGCGGCATCTTCCTGTATATCGGCTGCAACGTTCTTTGGAGTGAATTTTTCAAGGACGGGCGGAACGCGGAGCTGCGGAAGGCACTGACCTACGCCATCGACCGGGAGACCATCATCGACTCCTACTACCGCGGCCGGGCCCATGCCGCCACGCTGCCCACCTCCCCCGGATCTCCCTACTACAGCGAGAGCCTGGCTTCCCGATATGAATACGATCCCTTGCGCTTTGTTTCCGCCATTCAGAATATGTATATCCCCAAGGACGACAAGGGGCAGCCCAAGAAGCTGCTGATCTTAGTCAACTGCGACGACTCTGCCCGGCTGCGGACCGCCCGTTTCCTGGCCAAGCAGCTGACGGAGCTGGGCCTGAATACCGGCACCCTGGAATACGGCGGCAGCACCAACACCACTTTCCAGCAGGTGCTCCAGGCAGGCAGCTATGACCTGTACCTGGGTCAGACCAAGCTGTCGGCCAACTATGACCTGTCCCAGTTTTTCAAGGGCTGGGGCAATCTGGGCTGGGGGGGCATTGCCGACAACACCCTGCTGAATATGTGCAAGGAATCCCTGGCCAACTCCGGCAACTACTACAACCTGAATAAGATGGTGGCCGACGACGGCAAGATCATTCCGGTGCTCTTTGGATACTACGAGGTCTACGCCGAGCGGGGCCAGCTGCTGGATCTGACCCCCTCCAGAGACAATGTGTTCTTCTACACCCTGGGAAAGACCATGGAAAGCAGCCGGCTGGATACGGTTTACGGCTAAACCTTGGGATTCTGGGTTACAATACTCCCGAGGAGATGTGACCCATGAAAAAAGCCCTTGCCCTGCTGCTGACCCTTTGCCTGCTGCTTTGCGGCTGCAGCAAGCTGATTCCCGCCAGAACCACGGTGGAATCCGAAAATGCCCGGCTGTCCGCCCAGGCAACAGCGGAGACCCAGCCCCTTATTCTGCCCACGCTGGAGCCCACCAGCCAGCCGCCTACGGAGCCCTCGCCCCAGTATTTCAACCCTCTGAACGGAGAACGGCTGGACGAGCCCTATCGAAAGCGGATTTTCGCCGTGTCCATCAACAATGTCCGGGAGGCAGTGCCCCACTCCGGTGTGGGAAACGCGGATTTGTTTTTTGAGACCTTTGTCAACGGCTCCATCGTCCGGGGGCTTGCCATGTTTACCGACCCCAGCGGCATAGAGGCCATCGGCCCCGTGCGAAGCAACCGGATGGTATTCAACGACCTGTGCCAGCACTATGATGCCATTATGGTTCACGCCGGTGCCGACCAGCGGGTGATTCAGGACTGTGCAAAGCTGGGCCTGGACAATTTCAACATTGACGCCTGGAGCGTGATGGATCTGACCTCCTTCCGGGACAAGGAGCGCTCCAGCGCCGGTTACGCCTGGGAGCACACCCTGTTTGCCATCGGCGACGGCCTGACCGCGTACAGTTTGGAAAACGGCATCCGCATGGAAGCCGATCCCGAGATGGACTACCGGCTGCGCTTCACGGACGACGGCACCCCGGAAGAGGGCACGGAGGCCACGGACATCACCATCACCATCACCGCAGATGAATATCGAAAGGACACCCGGATGGTGTATGACCCCGGCCTGGGCAAATATGTCTACAATCAGTACAACAAGCAGATGGTGGATGAGCGCTCCGGAGAGAAGGAAGCTTTCCGCAATGTGCTGATTCTCACCGGCACCATTCCCTACGACGGGCCTTTCCAGCGGCCCGACCTGCTCACCGGCGGCGAGGGCTGGTTTGCCTGCGGCGGAAAGGCCATCCCAATCACCTGGGGCTCCGACAGTGCGGACAGCCCTCTTTGGTTTCAAACCGCCGACGGCGAGCCGCTGGTGCTGGGCCGGGGCAACAGCTATATCGCCATCACCCAAACCGGCTCCGCAATTACCGGTATCGACCTATAATTCTCCTTCAGCCGCCCGCTCCGGGCGGCTGATTGGGTTTATTTATCGAGTTGAACAAAAGATATCTTAGAAAAATAAACCTTTTGACATTTTTTACACTTTACAACCGGTAGACGTTATAGTATAATGAATCCGTGCGAGAATATCGAAAGCATTCCCATTTACTCGTAAAACACTGTGAAAACAGTAATTTTGAAATGGAGGAAATTCCAATGTCTGTTAAAGTTGCAATCAATGGTTTTGGCCGTATTGGCCGTCTGGCTTTCCGTCAGATGTTCGGCGCTGAGGGCTTCGAGGTTGTTGCCATCAATGACCTGACCTCCCCCAAGATGCTGGCTCACCTGCTGAAGTACGATTCCACCCAGGGCAACTACGCTGCCATGGGCCATACCGTCGAGGCTGGCGAGGACAACATCGTTGTGGACGGCAAGAAGATCACCATTTACGCCAAGGCCAACGCTGCCGAGCTGCCCTGGGGCGAGCTGGGTGTGGACGTTGTGCTGGAGTGCACCGGCTTCTACACCTCCAAGGCCAAGGCCCAGGCTCACATCGAC
>JAXECZ010000034.1:0-11985 GCA_034104845.1 Faecousia sp.
TTTCCTGTCCGCCGCCTCCTTCCAGGAGACCACCAAGGTCCTCACCGATGCCGCCATCAAGGGCAAGGTGGACCATCTGGTCGGCCTGAAAGAGAACGTGATCATCGGCAAGCTGATTCCCGCCGGTTCCGGCCTGATGGCATACCGGGACTATCAGCCCGGTGCCACGCCCGAATGCCGGATTCCCGAGGAAATGATTGAGAATTCCGCCAATTGATATAAAAATACCTCCTGCGAAAGCAGGAGGTATTTTTAAATCATGTGCATATTTACAGCTTTACCAGGCCGGCGTCCAGCAGCTTTTGCAGGCTCATCAAAATGCCCAGCTTGGCGTGGTACCAGGTCAGGCCGCCCTGAAAATACACGGCGTAGGGCGGACGGATGGGACCGTCGGCGGAAAGCTCAATGGAGCTGCCCTGGACAAAAGCGCCGGCAGCCATAATCACCTTGTCGCTGTAGCCGGGCATATCCCAGGGCAGAGGATCGGCAAAGGAATCCACCGGGGCCGCCGCCTGGATGCCCTTGCAGAAAGCGATCATGGCTTCCTCGCTGCCTAATTCCACCGCCTGTATGATGTCGTGGCGGCTTTCCACGGCATTGGGCACACACCGGAAGCCCAGAGGCTCATAGAGATTTGCGGCAAATACGGCACCCTTTTCCGCTCCGGCCACCACCGTGGGAGCCAGGAAGAAGCCCTGATACAGGGATGTCATCAGGCCCAGGTTAGCGCCCACTTCTTGTCCCAGTCCGGGGGCGGAGAGCCGGAAAGCGCAGCGGCTGACGCATTTTTCGGTGCCGCAGATGTAGCCGCCGATGGGGGCGAGGCCGCCACCGGGATTCTTGATGAGGGAGCCGACGGTCATGTCCGCACCCACATCGGAGGGCTCGATGGTTTCCACAAATTCGCCGTAGCAGTTGTCCACCATGGCGATGAGATCGGGTTTGATGGACTTGCAGAAGGCGATCAGCTCCCCAATCTGGTTGACGGAAAAGGTGGGCCGGGTGGCGTAGCCCTTGGAGCGCTGGATGGTGATCAGCTTGGTCCTGGGATTGATGGCCTTGCGGATTCCCTCATAGTCGAAGCTCCCGTCTTCAAGCAGATCCACCTGACGGTACTTCACGCCGTATTCTGCCAGAGAGCAGGGGCTTTCCCGGATGCCGATGACCTCCTGTAGGGTGTCGTAGGGCAGACCCACCGGGGACAGCAGCTCATCACCGGGCAGCAGATTGGCGCTGAGGGCTACGGTGAGGGCGTGGGTGCCGCAGGTGATCTGGGGCCGAACCAGGGCCGCTTCCGTATGGAACACATCGGCATAAACCTTTTCCAGGGTGTCCCGGCCCAGGTCGTCGTAGCCGTAGCCGCTGGTGGCGGCGAAGCAGGCGGCAGAAACGTGGTTCTTCTGCATGGCGGCAACCACCTTGGCCTGGTTGTACTCCGCAATTTTGTCGATGGCGGCAAAGCGTTCTCTGAGCTTTTCCAGCACCGCTTCCCCCCGGGCATACACGGAGGGGGTGATGCCCATTTCCTGATAAAGCATTTCTAATTCTTCCATCTGAAAACCCTCTTGTTTTTTATTCTTTACCAGGAGAATTATATAAAAAACCGCCCCCTTTGTCAAGGAGACGGTTCTTGCCTGCCAGAAAATCAATCTCTGTTCCGGCTGCGTCCGCCAAACAGAACCAGCAGCCGCAGCAGCTGGGCCAGAGCGGCGGCAGTGGCGGCCACATAGGTCAGAGCGGCGGCGGTGAGGGTCTTCCGGGCACCGGCCTGCTCTTCTTCCGTGAGCATACCGGTCTGCTCGATGGCGGCAAGGGCCCGGCGGCTGGCGTTGAATTCCACCGGCAATGTCACCAGCTGGAACACCAGGGACAGGCCAAAGCAGGCAATGCCCAGATAGATGAAGAAATTGGACAGGCTGCCCAGGGAGGACAGCAGCAGACCCAGCAGGATCAGGGGCATAGCCAGCCGGGAGCCGAAGTTGGTCACCGGGATGATGGCAGCCCGAAGCTTGATGGGGACATAGCCCTGGGCATACTGCACCGCATGCCCTGCCTCGTGGCAGGCAACGCCGATGGCGGCGGTGGAGGTACTGCCGTATACATTGTCCGACAAGCGGATCACATTGGTGCGGGGGTCGTAGTGGTCGGTCAGATTGCCGTTGATATGCTCGATGCGAACGCCCAGCACACCGTTGGCGGCCAGCACCCTGGCAGCGGCGTCGGCTCCGGTGAGCCCCCGCTGGGAACGCTGCTGGGAGTAACGGCGAAAGGTGCTGTTTACATGGGCGCTGGCCCAGAGCGACAGCAGCAGGCAGGGCAGAACCAGATAAACATAGGTCCAATCAAATCCATAATAATAGTAAGGCATAGGCCCCTCCTTTCCGGGAATAACCGGGTAAAATCAGGTTTGCTTTATTATAACACAGAATATCATTTTGGCAACGGAATCCCCCGGGAGTTTACAGTGAAATGGGAAAATGTTCACATTTTGTTCATATACTACCGGGAGGAAACTGTTATACTCTAAGAATAGAAAAATGGTTTTCAGAAAGGAGGATACCATGCACGATCCGAAACAGAAACGGTATCTCTACCTGATGCTGTCAGGCTTCGGCGCTATCAGCCTGAGCATTCTTTTGTTTTTTGTACTGTATCGGCTGCGGGGCATTGGACAGCTGCTGCAAACCGTAACCGGCATTCTGCTCCCCTTTATCTATGGCGGCGTTGTTGCCTACCTGGCCCGGCCCATGTGCAACACCTATGAGAAATTTCTGATGCGGCATCTGCCGGAAGGGCTCCGACGGTTTTCACCCTCGGCGGCGGTGGTGGGGAGCCTGGTCACCCTGCTGCTGATTGTCTATGCCCTGGGCGCCATGATCTTCCCCCAAGTCTACGACAGTGTGGTGACTTTGGGAAAAACCATCCCCTCCCGGCTGGAAAGCTTTGTTCTCTGGGCAGAGACCACCTTTGGAGAAAGCGAATATATGGATGCCCTGTTCGATTTCTTCAACACCAGCTATGAAAAAATCTATATGCAGGTGGATGCCTGGATTCGCAACGACCTGTTCCCTCAGATCACCACTCTGGTAAGCAGCGTGAGCTCCAGCGTGTTCGCGGTGCTTCGCAGCCTGTATAATCTGATCATTGGCCTGATCGTGGCGGTGTATGTGCTGTCCAGCCGGAAGCGCTTTGCCCGGCAGAGCACCCTGATTGTCCGCAGCGTTCTTTCTGAAAAGTGGGCCAATGCGGTACTGGAGGAAGTCACCCTGATGGATCGGATGTTCGGCGGCTTTATCGATGCCAAAATCCTGGATTCGCTGATCATCGGCATTCTGTGCTATCTGGGCTGCTGGGTTCTCCGTATCCCCAATACACTGCTGATTTCCGTGTTTGTGGGCATTACCAATATCATTCCGTTCTTTGGCCCGCTGATTGGCGCAGTGCCCTCCACTCTGTTGATTTTGATTGAAAGTCCCATCAAGGCGGTATGGTTCGTTATTTTTGTGGTTGTTTTGCAGCAGCTGGACGGCAACGTCATCGGCCCGCGGATCATGGGCAACAAGATCGGCATTTCCGGCTTCTGGGTGATGTTCGCCATTATCTTCTTCGGCGGCGTCTGGGGCATCGTCGGTATGGTCATCGGCGTTCCCCTGTTCGCGGTGATTTATGATTTGGTTCGGAAGCTGGTGAAGTATGGCTTACGGAAGAAGGGAAAATCCGAGCTGTGGGACAAGTATGCGGCGGATTATCCCAACGATGAATTGCCGAAAGCCCAGGAGTTAGAGCCTGTTGACTGGAGCTGGGCATCTGTGAAAAGCAGTCTCGCCACGCTGATGAAAAAAGCAAAGGAGAACTGCGAGCGAACGGCTGCTTGGGTGAAAACCTGCTGGGTCTGGCTCATCACCAGATTGAAAGCGCTTTGGAATCTTTTGAAAAAAGCATGGCAGTGGTGCAGCAGCCGAATCCATGGCGCTGCTTCAAAAAGGAAGAAGTAAAACAAAAAACTGCCGCAGCCATTCGCGGCGGTTTTTTAAGCGGAGGAAAAATGTATTACGCGGAGATCAAAAATTGTGATATTGCCAACGGGCCGGGGGTTCGGGTGAGTTTGTTTGTTTCCGGCTGCACCCACCACTGCCCCGGCTGCTTCAACCAGGTGGCCTGGGATTTTCACTACGGCCAGCCCTTTACCCAGCAGACCATTGATGAAATTCTGGAGCTCATAAAGCCTGACTACATCCGGGGTCTGACCCTGCTGGGCGGAGAGCCCTTTGAACCGGAAAATCAGCCGGATGTGGTGAAGCTCTTGCGGCAACTGAAGGAAAAATACCCCCAAAAGAGCATTTGGGCCTTCTCGGGATACCTCTTTGACCGGGATATTCTCTCCGGCCATCTGGGAGATTGGGAAATCACCAAAGAATATCTCAGCTACCTGGACGTATTGGTGGACGGCCCCTTTGTGGAGGCAAAGAAAAATCTGGGCCTCCGGTTCCGGGGCTCTGAGAATCAGAGGATCATCGATGTCCCCGCGTCCCTGGCCCGGAACGAAATCGTGCTGTGGCAGGATTGGCAGGGAGACGGAAAGAGAATGAAATAATGGAGAAAGTGGCCGTAAAAAAATTGAGAGCGGGGGCAGTGCTGCCCACCTTTGGCTCCGAGGGGGCAGCGGGAGCGGATCTGTACGCATGTCTGGATCATGACGTGACCATCGAACCGGGAGAAACCGTATTTGTCCCCACGGGTCTGGCCATGGAGCTGCCCAGGGGCTATGCCGGATTGATCTACGCCCGCAGCGGACTGGCCTGCAAGCGTGGCTTGGCTCCGGCTAACAAGGTGGGCGTGGTGGACAGTGACTACCGGGGAGAGTTTATTGTGGCCCTGCACAATCACGGAGCCCAGCCCCAGACTATTTCCCACGGGGAGAGAATCGCTCAGCTGGTGGTGACTCCGGTGCTGATTCCGGAGTATTTCGAGGTGGAGGCTCTCTCCGATACCCAACGGGGTGCCGGTGGCTTTGGCTCCACAGGAAAATAAAAAACGTGGCTGTTTCCTGGAAAGCAGCCACGTTGTATTTTATCCGCAGAGCTGGGAGAATTCCTGATTTACCGCTGCTTCGCAGGAGCGCATAGCGAGAATCGTCTTTTCCAGAGTTTCGTCCAGTGACCAGCCCAGGCGGGCGGCACCGTCCTGGATGACCTCCCGGCTGCATCCGGCGGCGAATTTCTTGTCCTTGAATTTCTTTTTCAGGCTGCTCAGCTCCATGTCCATCACGGATTTGGACGGACGCATCCTCGCGGCGGCACCAATGAGACCGGTGAGCTCATCCACAGCGAAAAGCACCTTTTCCATCTGATGAGTGGGCTCCACATCGCAGCAGAGACCATAGCCGTGGGAGCAGACGGCGTGTACCAGCTCCGGCTCGGCGTTGATCTCGGACAGCAGCTCCGGGGCTTTTTGACAGTGCTGCTGGGGAAATTTCTCAAAGTCCACATCGTGAAGCAGGCCGCAGAGACCCCAGAAATCCATTTCCTCACCGAAGCCCAGCTCAGTGGCGTACCAGCGCATTACGCCCTCCACCGTCAGCGCGTGGAGAATGTGGAAGGGCTCCTGGTTGTATTTTTGCAGCAGGGCCAGGGCCTGAGAACGGGTGATTGCAGTATTCATTTTTTTCCCTCGTTTATTTCTGATTTTTTCCGGAGCCGTTGCCGCCGTCGGCTTCTCTGCCTCGGCTGCGTTGGCGTCGCTGCCGCAAAAAGGGGAATGCCAAATGGCCGCACGGAATGAAGCGCACATCGCTGCAGGGCTGCAGCCGCAGCATCGGCTCAGCGAAGACGATTTCTTTTGCCGCTTTGATATTCTCCCCCAAAATGTTTCGGATACAGCTGTGCTCATCATACCGAAAAGGGAGAAAAATGTCAATTATCAGAAAATGCTTTCCCATTCACAAAACGGAAATGATGGGCGGGAAGCTTCGGAAATTTGACCGATTCTACAAAATCATTCTGCCTTTTCTGCCGTTTTTTCACAGATCCATACCTTGTTTTTTCCCGACAGCTGGCATAGAATGATACTGTAAAATTTGAGAAATGGATGATGTCCCGTTTTGAGGGCGGATAGAAGGGGTTTTCTAATATGGACGCAGTAATCAACGTTCCTGAGATTTTCGGCAGCGATGTGTTTAACGAGGCCACCATGCGGCAGCGGCTTCCGGCTGAGGTCTACCAAGCTTGGCGTACCTGTATCGACACCGGGGCGGAGCTCCAGCTTTCCACCGCCAATGCCATTGCAGAGGCTATGAAGGATTGGGCAACGGAAAAGGGGGCCACCCACTATACCCATTGGTTCCAACCTATGACCGGCATCACCGCCGAAAAGCACGACAGCTTTATCTCCCCCACAGGCGATGGCCGGGTGATCATGGAGTTCTCCGGCAAGGAGCTGGTGCGGGGTGAGCCCGACGCCTCCTCTTTCCCCTCCGGCGGCCTGCGGGCTACCTTTGAAGCCAGAGGCTACACCGCCTGGGATCCCCGCTCCTGCGCCTTTGTAAAGGACGGGAGCCTGTACATCCCCACCTGCTTCTTCTCCTATAACGGCGACGCTCTGGACAAAAAGACCCCCCTGCTTCGCTCCATTGAGGAGGTCTCCCGGGAGGCCATCCGTATTCTCCGGCTCTTTGGCGACAAGCAGACCCAGCGGGTCATCACCTGCGTGGGGGCGGAGCAGGAGTATTTCCTGCTGCCCAAGGACCTATACGCCCAGCGGGAGGACCTGCGGATCACCGGACGGACCCTCTTTGGCGCCCAGGCTCCCAAGGGGCAGGAGCTGGACGATCACTACTTTGGAACCATCCGCACCCGGGTTTCCTCCTTTATGAAGGATTTGGATGAGCAGCTCTGGCGGCTGGGCATTCTGTCCAAGACCAAGCACAACGAGGGAGCGCCCTGCCAGCATGAGCTTGCACCGATTTACACCGATGCCAACAACGCCTGTGACAGCAACCAGCTGATTATGGAAATCATGAAAAAATGTGCCGCCAAGCACAATCTGGTCTGCCTGCTTCACGAAAAGCCCTTTGCCGGGGTGAACGGCTCCGGTAAGCACAACAACTGGTCCCTGGCCACGGATACCGGCAAAAATCTGTTCAGCCCCGGCAAGACCCCCCGGCAGAACGCTCAGTTTCTGGTGTTCCTGGCGGCGTTTATTCAGGGTGTGGATGAATATCAGGATTTCCTCCGCTGCACCGTGGCCTATGCCGGAAACGACCATCGTCTCGGTGCTCACGAAGCCCCTCCGGCCATTGTGTCCATCTTCCTGGGAGATGAGCTCAGCGCCGTGGTGCAGTCCATCATCGATGGCACCAATTACAAGGAACCGGGCAAGAGCCTGCTGCGAATCGGCGTGGATGGCATTCCCTCCATTCCCCAGGACACCACTGACCGCAACCGAACCAGCCCTCTGGCCTTTACCGGCAACAAATTCGAGTTCCGAATGGTGGGTTCCTCTCAGTCCGTGGCAGGCCCAAACATTGCTCTGAACACCATCATGGCCGAGCAGCTCTGCCGCTTTGCTGATGAGCTGGAAAAGGCTGATGATTTCGACGCTACCCTACAGCAGCTGGTCTGCCGGGCCCTCACCCACCACCAAAGGGTGATTTTCGGCGGCAATGGCTATTCGGAGGAATGGAAGCAGGAGGCTTCTCGCCGGGGCCTGAGCAATCTGACCTCCACCGCCGAGGCGCTGCCCGCCTATATCAGCGAGAAGAACATCGACCTGGTGGTGCGCCATGGCATCTTCAACGAGACAGAATTCCGGGCCCGCCATGCCATCCACCTGGAATCCTACCGGAAGGTCGTGAACATTGAGGCCAGGACCATGGTGGATATGGCCGTTCACCAGATTCTCCCCGCCGCCTCTGCCTACACCAAGGCGCTGTGCGACGCTGCCGCCGCCAAGAAAGAACTGGGTGTGCCCTGCCGCAGTGAGCTGGATTTGATCACCAGGCTCTCCGAAAATCAGGATGCACTGTATCAGCGGGTGGAGCAGCTGAAGCAGGAGCTGACCGCCATTCCGGCAGAGCCCGCAGAGGCGGCAAGATACTGCCGAAATGTGGTAATTGCCTCCATGGATGCCATCCGCGCCAGCGCGGATCGATTGGAGGAGCTGACGGCCAAAGCCTACTGGCCGTTCCCCACCTATTCCGACCTGCTTTTCTATTGATGCTCTCTCCTACGGCTGCAGCCATGAAGCGCTGCAGCCGTTTTCGTGATGAAAGAAATGGAAAATTCCAATTTTTCTTTCTTTTGCCGCAAAAACCGTTGACATATCATGGAAAAAAATTTATAATAAAAACGCTGTTGCGAAACAATGTTTTGAAACAATATGGAAAGGATGCTTCTTTATGCCCCCAAAGCCGAAATTTACCCGGGAGGAAGTTGCCTCCGTGGCCTTTGCCATGATCAAGGAGGGCGGCGTATCCGCGCTCACTGCCCGTGATCTGGGTGCCCGAATGGGAACCTCCGCCCGCCCGATTTTCACTCTGTTCAAAAACATGGATGATGTGAAGCAGGCGGCACGGGCCCTGGCGGTGAAGGAGTTCATGGAATACATCAGCGATTATCGGGAATATTCCCCCGCCTTTAAACGGATCGGGATGATGATCGTATCCTATGGTATCCATGAGCCGGAGCTGTTCAAGCTGCTGTTTTTGCAGGAGCATCCCCGGGGGGAGAGCCTCAGGGGGTCGCTGAAAGACCTGGATGGCATGGACGAAACCTGCGTTCAATTGGTGATGGAGGACTATGGCCTGACCGAGGAAGAGGGACGGCTGCTGTTTGAGCAGATGTGGACCCATGCCTTGGGCCTTGGAACCATGTGCGCCATGGGGGTGTGTGACCTGTCCGAGGAGGAGATCGGTAGACGGCAGGGGATTATGTTCGCCTCTTTGATGATGCTGATCAAATCCGGCAAGCTGGATCGGGTGATCTCCCGTCCGGAAAAAAAGAGCGAGCGGGATTTTCATGCCGGGGAGCATCCTTTTCTATGGAATCTGTAGGGGGAATTGGGATGAAAGAGGAAATCCTGGTGCGTCCAGCCACCTTTGAAGAGCTGGCAAGAATCAATGAGATCCGCCGGTATGTGAATGATGTCCATGTGACGGGCCGCCCGGATACCTTCCGCCCTGGCTTCTGTTCGGAATTGGAGCAGATTCTCTACAAGCGGTTTGAAATGGAGAACTGGGTGATTCTGGCGGCGGTGCTGGAGGGTGAAATTGCGGGCTTTGCCTCGGTGGAGTATGTGGAGCGACCGGAAACGCCCTACAATCGGGCCCGGAAAATGTACCATGTGGAGGAATTCGGGGTGGATCCCAATTTCCATCGCAGGGGAGCAGCCACGGCTCTGGTCGCGTATATGAAGCAGGATGCCGCCCAGCGGGGGTATCCCAGAATTGAACTGGATATGTGGGAATTTAACCAGGGCGCTTTGGCGTTCTACGAAAATGTGGGCTTTCAGACCTACAGGCGGTATATGGAACTGTGGGTGGATGAGAAAGGAGAAGATGCATGCGTTTGATTCTGAGTTCTGCGGGGCTGGAAAATGAGGTGCTTCAGTCCCAATTTATGAAGCTGGTGGGCAAGGACATGACCCTGGTGCGGCCGTTGTTCATTCCTACCGCGGCCATCAATCCCGGCGCCATCGCGGTGCTGCCCAAATGTATGAATGACCTTTTAAGATGCGGCATTCCGGAGGAGAACATCACGGTGTTTGATCTGCATCGGAATATGCCCTTGGCGGAGCTGCGGCAGTACGATCTGGTTTACCTATGCGGCGGTAAAACGTCTTACCTGCTGGAACGGATCAACGATACCGGCTTCCGGGACTCCCTGCTGGGCTATGTCCGGGAGAACGGCCTGGTGCTGGGGGTCAGCGCCGGGAGCATCATCTTTGCCAACAATCTGCCGGATAATCTGGGGCTTCTGGATGCGAAACTGGATGTCCACTGCCCGGCCGGTGAGACGCCGGGGCCGTTCACCCTCAAGCCCCACGTCCAATTGACCAACGACTGCGCCCTTTTGCTTCGCGGCAGAGACATCACCGTCATCGGCATCTGATTTAAATTTAAAAGGAGAAATGGAAATGTTTCTTGCCGCTGCATTTGCTCCATGCGAGGTTTGAGGACGGCGCATGGAGGATGAGCAGTCCTCAGACTTTGCTTTTTCGATAATGTAAATATTATTAAAGGAGCAAAGAATATGAAAAAAACCATATCTGAACTGAAAACCTTTTTGATTTTGTGGGCCACCCAATCCCTTTCTCAGCTGGGCAGCGCTATGACGGGCTTTGCGCTGACGCTTTGGCTGTACCAAAAAACCGGCTCTGCCTTGCAGACGGCGCTCCTGTCCATCTGCTCTTACGCGCCCTATGTGCTGCTGAGTATTTTTGCCGGTACCCTCAGCGACCGGTGGGACAAGAAAAAAACCATGCTGGCCTGTGATACCTTTGCCGCCTGCTGCACCCTGGGGGTGCTGGTATTGCTGAAAACCAATATGCTGATGCCAGCACACCTGTATCTGCTCAATGCCCTGACGGGACTCATGAACACGGTGCAGCAGCCCGCCTCCGAGGTGGCTATGACCCTGATTACCCCCAAGGAGTACTATCAGAAGACCAGCGGCCTTATGTCCTTTTCCAATTCTCTTGTGACCATCCTGAACCCCATCCCGGCTACTGCTGTATTTGCCTTTGCCGGGATGGAGGGGGTGATTGCCTGTGACCTGCTGAGCTTCCTGCTGGCCTTCGCGGTGCTGGCGGTGTTTATCCGGATCCCCCGGCAGCAGCCTGCGGAAAAGCATCGGGGAAGCCTGCTTCGGGAAAGCCGGGCGGGACTTGCTTATCTTAGGGAAAACGGGATGATTCTCAATCTTATTTTGTTTCTGGCCGGTGTGAACCTGGTGGCTTCTGCCTTTAACGCGGTGCTTCCGGCGCTGATTCTGCCCAGGAAGACCGGGGGAGAGACGGTGCTGGGCCTGGTTACCTCCAGCGCGGGGATCGCCACCTTGATTGGCAGCGTGATGGTCACTCTGCTGCCGGCACCGAAAAATCGCATCCGGGTGGTGTATCTGACCATGCTGTTTTCCCTGAGCACGGAAAATTTTGTCCTGGCCTTTGCCGAATCCCCTGCTTTGTGGTGTGCAGCCCAGCTGCTGGGGTGGACGGTGGTGCCCATCATGGGAGCCAGCCTGAATGTGATTTTGCGGAGCACCATTCCGGTGCAGATGCAGGGCCGGGTCTATGCCTGCCGGAATACCCTGCAATTTTTTACCATTCCCATAGGCTTCTTCCTGGGAGGCTTGCTGGTGGATGAGGTATGTGAACCCATTATGGCAGGGGGGACGCCCTGGCTGGTAAGACTGTTTGGCAGCGGCAAGGGCTCCGGCGCGGCGATGATGATGTTCCTTTTAGGCATTGCCGGAACGGTGATCTGCCTGTATTTCGGCAGGAGACTGAAACAGTATCATTTTGAGGAAAAGAGATCCTTGTGAAAGCGGAGAGGCTGACAAACAAAACCGGGCAAGGGATACGCTCCCATGCCCGGTTAATTCGTATTACAACGGTTTTGACAGCAAGGTGCAGCAAAGTGAAGCCAAACGCGGCAAAATGACCCTCCTATCCATGTCCAATCCATATCCTATCCAATCCTTATCCAATCCGAATCGTATAGATATGGCGGTCGGGCCAGAGATCTTTCAAAACCTTTGAAAAACGATATCCCGCATGGCAGAGAAACCAACCACAAACAGCATGGGCTGTACGCAAAGTGCGGACAGATGTCCCTCTATAAAAATCTCCATTATCACCGAATTTCACGGCAAATCTTTGTAAAATATTCTGAAAAAATGCTTGACAATTGGCCAGCGCGGTGGTATCATAAGTCTGCTGTGCGGGGGAAACTCCGCCAAATGCAATGCGATGATGCAGGAGATTGCGCTT
>JAXECZ010000055.1:0-29951 GCA_034104845.1 Faecousia sp.
ATTGGCAGGCGGCTATAACAGCAATGTTTTAAAGCTGGTGGAGCAGCAGATTCAGGGCCAGGATGCCGAAGTGCTGCCCATTGGCAAAAAGGCGGTGGATTTCTTCCGCAGCCGGGGCATTCACGCATTCACCGAAAGCTATGCCGAGGCAGCGGAGATTTCCATTGGAGATTGCTTTTCCGTGGCAAAGCAGCTGTGTAAGGCTTTCCGAGACGGAACCTACAGTGAGATTCATGTGGCCTATACCAATTTTGAATCCATGCTCTCCCAGTCCCCGGCTTCTATGAAGCTGCTGCCCTTGGAGAAGCCCCAGGCTTCCTCTGGCGGAAAATACGGCGGCATCGTCTACGAGCCCAGCAATGAAGAGGTCTTCGATGCCATCATTCCGGAGTATTTGGGCGGACAGCTCTATGGTGCCCTGTGTGAGTCCCGTGCCTCAGAGCAGGCGGCCCGCCGCACTGCCATGGACAATGCGACCCAGAACGCAGAGGAAATGATTGCCGATCTGAGCCTGAAATTCAATCGGGCCCGTCAGGCTGCCATTACTCAGGAAATCACCGAAATTGTGGCTGGTTCCTAATTTTCATCTTCGTATTGCATTTTGCATTCCGCATTTTGCATTCTTCTCCCCCATTTTCTACAAAAGGAGTTGAATCCAATGGCAAATAACAAAGGAACAGTCATCCAGGTAATGGGTCCTGTTCTGGATATTCGGTTTGCGGATGATCAGCTGCCTAAGCTGCTCAGCGCGATCCTGGTTAAAAACGGTGATACCACCATCACAGCAGAGGTTGCTCAGCACATTGGCGACAACGTGGTTCGCTGCATCGCCATGTCCTCCACCGATGGTTTGCAGCGCGGCACCGAGGCCGAGGACACCGGTGCCCCTATTTCCGTGCCCGTGGGTGACGAATGCCTGGGCCGGGTGTTCAATCTGCTGGGTGAACCCATTGACAACAAACCCCAGGTGGATGCCCAGACCCGCTGGCCCATCCACCGCCCTGCCCCCAGCTATGAAGAGCAGCAGCCTGCCACCGAAATTCTGGAAACCGGCATCAAGGTCATTGACCTGATTTGCCCCTATGCCAAGGGTGGTAAGATTGGCCTCTTCGGCGGTGCAGGCGTGGGAAAAACCGTTCTGATTCAGGAGCTGATTTATAACATCGCCACCGCTCACAATGGTTACTCCGTGTTCACCGGCGTCGGCGAGCGTACCCGTGAGGGCAACGACCTGTATCATGAAATGACCGAGTCCGGCGTTATCTCCAAAACCGCCATGGTCTTCGGTCAGATGAATGAACCCCCCGGAGCCCGTATGCGTGTTGGCCTGTCCGGTCTGACCATGGCAGAGTACTTCCGTGATGTGAAGCATCAGGATGTGCTGCTGTTCATTGACAACATCTTCCGCTTCACCCAGGCCGGTTCCGAGGTTTCCGCTCTGTTGGGCCGTATGCCCTCCGCCGTTGGCTACCAGCCCACATTGGCCACGGAAATGGGCGCTTTGCAGGAGCGAATCACTTCCACCAAGGATGGTTCCATCACCTCCGTCCAGGCCGTTTATGTGCCTGCGGATGACCTGACTGACCCCGCCCCTGCCACTACCTTTGCCCACCTGGATGCCACCACCGTTCTGGATCGTGGCATCGCCTCCCTGGGCATCTACCCTGCCGTTGACCCGCTGGACTCCACCTCCCGCATCCTCTCCCCGGAAATTCTGGGTCAGGAGCACTATGAGACTGCCCGTGCCGTGCAGAGCATCCTGCAGCGGTATAAGGAGCTCCAGGACATCATCGCCATTATGGGTATGGACGAACTCAGCGAAGAGGACAAGCTGACCGTCAACCGGGCCCGTAAGGTGCAGCGTTTCCTGTCCCAGCCCTTCCATGTTGCTGAGCAGTTTACCGGCTATGAGGGCAAGTACGTTCCTCTGAAAGAGACCATTCGCTCTTTCAAGGAAATCATCGAGGGCAAGCACGACGACATTCCCGAATCCTACTTCCTGTTCGCCGGTTCCATCGACGAGGTGGTTGCCAAGTTCCGGGGCGGTGAGAAAGCATGACGAGCTTTCCTCTGAAAATTGTCACCCCTGACGGACTGATTTTCGACGGAAGTGCCGAACAGATCATTGTCCGTACCACCAGCGGCGATGTGGCCATTCTGGCCCGGCACATCAACTATGTGGCTCCCCTGGGCATGGGCCGGGCTGTCATCATTGCCGGTGGTGTACGCCGCACGGCTGCCTGCATCGGCGGTATGCTCAGCGTGGTGGACGGTGCCGTCACCCTGGTTCCCACCACCTTTGAGTGGTCTGATAAAATCGACCTGGCGCGTGCAAATGCTGCCTATGAAAAAGCGGACAACGTTCTGAAGAATCCCTCTTCCTCCCAGAACGACCTGAAGCTTGCCGAGGCGAAGCTCCGCCGTGCCCTGGTTCGGAAAAGCGTCGCCTCCATCAAGTGATTTGACTGCTCTATTGGGCCCTGTGTCAATAGAGAGGTTACAATTGCGGAAAACATCAAATCGTGCCGGAGTAAAATGCTCCGGCACGATTTCATCTTATTGCTTTGCGATGGTCAAAGGGAATCCCTGGTATACCTGCTCAGATGACCCGGAAAGCTTTCCACCTGCCGGATTTCTGTCTCCAGAAGAAAATCAGTGCCCGCATCACCCAATCACAGACCATCGCGATTGCAATGCCGATAACGCCCATTTGCAGCGTGATGCCCAACAGGTAGGACAGCAGCAAACGTACCGCAATGGTGGAGATGACCGATACATACATTGTGAATTTCACATCTCCCGCCGCCCGAAGTCCGTTGCTGAGGGCGCCGGAGAATGGAAATGCCACGGCATTAAACAGGTTATGAATCAGCACCAGCCAGATTACCAGCTGTTTGGTTTCCGGTTCCAGGGCATACAGGCGCAGAAACACAGGAGTGAACAGGAAAATCAGGAGATTCCATACAGAGGATATCAGCAGCGTGATTCTCGTCAGTTTCCTGAAATACGCCTCTGCCGCCTGGGTATCCCCATTACCCATGCACTGCCCGATCACCGTGATGAACACCGGCCCCATGGAAACACCTGCCAGCGCAGCCAGCGACCAGATACTTTGGGCGACTCCATTTGCGGCGATCTGATAGGTGCCAAACAGCGCCACAATGCTGCTCAGCGCAACCTTTACCAGCTGAAATACCCCATTTTCCAATCCGTTGGGGATGGCAATGTTCAAAATGCTCTTCATGAGACTTCCATTCCACCGGAAAATCCATTTCCAGCGGTATACAACCTGATTATTTTCCCGGAAGCAAAGCCAGGTAATCGCCACGGCAGAGAAGCTTCGGGCAATCAGAGAGGGGTATGCCACACCTGCCACGCCTGCTTTCAGGACAAACACACCGATCACGTTGCCGATTACATTGATGATGTTCGCCACTACGGACAAATACATCGTGACGCTGGTCTTGCCGATACTGCGGAACAGCGCCGCACCGGCGTTATAGATGGCCAATGCCGGATAGGAATAGGCGGAAATTCGCAGATATGTAATGCAGGCTTGCATGACATCATTCTCAACTTTTCCAAACATCAGACGAAGCATGCTTCCATTGCCAACCAGCACCAGTACACCGATGAACAAAGAAAACACCGCAGAAAAGAGCAGCAGCTGGCTGGCCGCTTCTCCGGCCTCGTCCGATGCCCGTTTTCCGATGTACTGACTGATGACGACAGCGCCGCCAGAAGCCAGTGCGGTAAACAGATAGATAAAAATGGTATTGAACTGATTCACCAAGGAAACCCCTGATACCGCAGCTTCCCCGGCGTAGCTGACGATCAGTGTGTCTGCCAGTCCTACCAGCATCACCAGCAGCTGCTCTAAAAACAAGGGAATGATCATCGCGCTCAAGCTCTTGTTTGAGAATCGAACTGTTTTTTGATCCATGTCCTTACCATCCTCATTTCGTATTAGCGAATGAATTTCTCATCCGAGGCGGGAATCCCTTTTTCATCAAAAGAGTACCGTTCCACACGCATATGAAGATCGTACTTCTCTCTCAGTTCTGCAATTTGCTGCATCATAGGTGTGGCATGATGAACATCCAGTGAAGCCTGGTCTTTCCAGCCATCAATTAGCAAAACGGTCTGCGAATCCTCCATGGGGAAGAAATACTCATATTTCAGATTCCCCGGTTCGGCTCGAATCTGCTGCACAATTCCGGTTGCAACCATCTCCTCCGCGAATCTCCTCGCGTTCCCTGATTCTCCGGTGTAATAAATATTCACCATGATTGCCATTTGTTGTCTCCTCCTCTTGAAATCAAAACCTGGGCTGCTTATTTGTCATACAAAAATATAGGTGCTCTTCTGAACACCTATATTCTATCGTATAAAATTAGAAATGTCTAATGCTTATATTCAATCATAAAAAATGCCTAAATTGTATTCCTAACATGCTGAATAAAACGCATCTGTGCCGACGAAAGGGTCTGATTCTTTTTCCAAACCAGCACAGAGCCTGTCTCCATTCGGGGAGAAAGGGGAATAAAGCGAAGATTCTCAAAAACCGCTCCCAAATCAAAGCAAACAGCGACCCCCAGTCCCCGCTCCACCATAAACGCTGCGTTCACGATCAGGTTATAGTATGCAGCAATTTCCAGCTGGTCATAGGTTTCACCGAACCAGTTTGCCAATTCGTTTTTCACCTGTTCCCGTTGTACCATGAGCAAAGGAACTTCCCGAAGATCCTCCGGAGTGACACAATCTTTCTCTGCCAGCGGGGAATCCTCCCGCACCAGAACGCCCCAACGCTCCCTGACCGGCAGACGGATAAACTCGTATTTGGAAATATCCACTGGTTCAACCAGTAATCCCATATCCAGAAGGCCTTTTTCAATGCGGTCCTTAATGTCATCCGCAATGGCACTGTAAATGCTGAATTGCACCAGAGGATACTTTTGGCGGAAAGATACCATCTTCACAGAAAGCAGGGACATGCTTTTCGTTTCTCCACAGCCGATGGCAATTTCTCCGGCGGGCATTTCCTGCTTGCGCTGCAGCTCTATCTTCGCTTTTTCGGACAAGGACACCAGCTCCTGGGCACGCCGCCGCAGCAGCATCCCCTCTTCGGTCAGGCTGACACTGTGTTTTCCCCGATGAAACAGCTGCACCCCCAGTTCCTCCTCCAGCTGCATAAGCTGCCGGGAAAGGGTAGGCTGTGTCACATGCAGAAGCTGTGCGGCTCGGGTTATGTTCCCTTCTCTGGCAACCATCAAGAAATAATTCAGGACTCTCAGCTCCATATCCATCCCCCAAATGAATGCTTTTTTTCCTTTATTATAGCAATTTTTCTGCTATTTGCAACATCGTTTGTGCAGTCAGGCGCATGCTGCTTCTCCGCAGCTGCAGGACAATGACTTCTCGCATCGGAGCCTGGAACATTTCCCAAAAGCAAAAAACCATCTATTCCCAAGGGGGAACAAATGGTTTTTGCCATTTTGAATGCTAAAGAAGCGGAACGAACTCATTCCGGACAAGCAGACGCTACAAACGGTCCTGAATGTAGCTTCCAATGCTGTCGCGGCTGAGCTTCAAAGCAAAGGAGAACTCCTGCTCGATCAGTCCCTCCACCTTGTGCAGGATATCCAGCTCACTGGCCGGAAGCCCCTTTTCTGTTTTTCGCTGATGCAGACAGCTTGCCAGCAGTAAAAGCTCCCGGGTATCCCGCCGGGAAAGGATCTGCTGGAATTGGGCTGCTCTGACTTTTCTATCCTGGATCCACGGCATTTCATGGTTTTTCACGCTTTGTATCAGGGCATCGATTTTCTCCTGGGTCAGCACAGGGCGCATCCGTGTAGGTGTCTTTGGATGCTCGACGGGCAGATAGATGGTAGCGCTGCCGGGAGTGAGGGGTTCTATTACGAAAAAGAGCTGCTCGCCGTTCCCAAAATTCATGTTTCGGATGTCCGAAATCCGGCAGACACCATGACCGCCATAGCTGATATAGTCGCCTTTTTGAAACATATTCTTCATCCCTCCGCAAGGCAATTATCGGTAACGATATTGTATCAAATATCGTTCTTTTCTTGCAAAGGCAGTTTTCCCCAAAGAAAATGCGGAAATTTTTGTGGAAAATGTCCTTTGAAACAAACCCAAAAATGAAGTATACTATTTCTGTAACGAGTGGCATATCTGCGTAAATCCAGTTGCGTAGGTATGCCCTTTATTTTTATGAAAGAGGTTGTCATCATGAAACGGATTCAAGCCGCGTGTATCTGCCAAACGCTCCGCTTTCTTTTGAAAGAAGACATGGAGCATGAACAAGCCGTAAAAATGGTACAGGAGGAAGTTGCCCACTATAAAGCAAATCTGGAGCGGAACCGCACGAGATACAAAATTCTGGAAGAAGTGCCCCAGGAGGACGGTTCTATCGTTGTAAAGGTCATCAAGCAATACAACGCCTGTCCCGTGGGAGATTATCTCAACTAAAAATCAAGCGTGTAGCCTATGGCGTAAATCCGGCACTGTAGGCTGCACGCTATTCTTATGCAAAGGAACGTGATACCAATGGAACAAGCAAATCAGCATCTGGGGACGGAACAGATTGGAAAATTGATGAGGCAGTATGCCGTCCCATGCATCATCTCTCTCCTAGTGGGAGCGTTCTATAACATCGTTGATCAGATCTTTATCGCCAATGCCAGTTATCTGGGCTCCTACGGCAACGCGGCAAACACCGTTGTTTTCCCCTTGACGGTGGTTGCGCTGGCCATTGCGGTTATGATTGGCGATGGCTGCTGCGCCTTTGTCAGTATCCGTCTGGGCAAGCAGGATACCGAAACCGCAAAGTTGAGTGTGGGCAATTCCGTCATCATGACGGTAACCAGTGGGCTGATCCTCACCGCGCTCTATCTGATCTTCTCAGACCGGATTATCGCCCTGTTTGGCGGCACGGTGAATCCCGAGACCTTTTATCACTCCCGCGAGTATTTCTTTTACATCACTCTGGGGCTTCCCTTTTATATGTTTGGTCAGGCAATGAACCCCATTATTCGGGCGGATGGGAATCCCAGGTTTGCCATGGTCTCCACCCTGGCCGGTGCGCTGGTCAACGTGGTTCTCGACCCGATTTTCATTTTCGGATTCCGCTGGGGGATGATGGGCGCGGCGGTGGCCACTGTCATCGGGCAAATGCTTACCGCGTATTTGGCGCTTTCCTACCTGATCAAGATGAAAAATATCAAGCCAAAAAGCAGCCACTATCGACTGTCCGGCCAGGTATGCAGAAAAACACTCGTTCTGGGCATAACCAGCTTTCTTTCGCAAATCAGTCTTGTAGCCGCCATGGCCGCCGTGAACAACATGCTGCGGAAATACGGCGGAATGGATCCCATATTCGGACAGGAGCAATACGCCCAAATTCCAATGGCGGTGGTGGGAATTGTGATGAAATTCTTTCAAATCGTCATCTCCATTGTGGTTGGCCTGGCAGCAGGCTGCATTCCCATTGTGGGCTTTAATATGGGTGCGGGAAAGCGTGCCCGCATAAAAGAGCTGTTTACCAGGCTGCTGATTTCCGAGGCGGGAGTGGGACTGGCAGCGCTGATTCTGGTGGAGTGCTTCCCCCGGCAGCTGATCGGCATTTTTGGCGCGTCCAACGAAAGCGCATACTACACAGAATTCGCGGTGAAAGCCTTTCGCGTTTACCTGTGCATGATGATCTTTGCCTGTGTAAACAAAGCCTGCTTCATCTTCTTGCAAGCCATGGGCAAGGCTGCCGCCTCCACAATACTCTCCATGATTCGGGAAATCGTCTTCGGTGTTGGCTTTGCGCTGCTGCTGCCGGTTTTCTTTGGATTGGATGGGGTGCTGTACTCCATGCCCCTGTCCGATGTGCTGACATTTCTGGTTGCCCTGGTACTCATCATCGGCACCTACAAAGAGCTGAATCGAAAAATCACATAAAACAAAACCCGGGACTTCACGCTGGAAATCCCGGGTCACATTTTTATCAGATATTCAGCAGCTCGCTGTAAACTCTCAGTGCGCCGTCACAGTCATGGGCCAGGACCTTCTTGGCCAGAATCTTGCCAAGCTGGACACCCTCCTGGTCAAAGGAGTTCACATTCCAGGCAAAGCCCTGGAACATCACCTTGTTTTCAAAGTGGGCCAGCAGAGCACCCACCGCCTGAGGTGTCAGCTGATCGCCGATGATGATGCTGGAGGGACGACCGCCATTGAACTTCTTATTCAGATTTTCATCGTCCTTGCCGCAGGCAAAAGCCACGATCTGAGCAGCCACGTTGGCGCAGAGCTTTTGCTGGCTGGTGCTGCCCTGAATCACCACATCGGTGCCCATCTGGCTGTTCCGGAAGCCGACAAACTGCAGCGGAATCAGATCGGTGCCCTGGTGCAGCAGCTGATAGAAGGAGTGCTGACCATTGGTGCCGGGCTCGCCAAAAATCACGGGGCCAGTGGCGTAGGAAACGGGCTCGCCGAAGCGGTTTACGGATTTGCCGTTGGACTCCATGTCCAGCTGCTGCAAATGCGCCGGGAAACGGCTGAGAGCCTGAGAATAAGGCAGCACAGCGGTGGTGGGATAGCCCAGGATATTCCGCTCATAAACGCCGATGAGGGCATCCAGCATGGCGGGATTATCGGTCAGCTTTTCATTCTTTGCCAGTTTATCCGCCTCAGCGGCGCCCTCCAGGAATTTGGCGAATACATCCGGTCCAAAGGCCAAGGACAGCACCGCGCCGCCCACGCCGGAGGAGGAAGAGAACCGGCCGCCAATGTAATCATCCATGAAGAAAGCCGCCAGATAGTCGGCACTCTTCGCCAGCGGAGAAGTCTCGCTGGTCACGGCAATCATATGCTTGGAGGGATTCAGGCCAGCCTTTTTCAGCGCGTCCTTGACGAAAGATTCGTTGGTCAGGGTTTCCAGGGTGGTGCCGGATTTGGAGACCAGGATAAACAAAGAGTGGGCCAAATCCAGATTGCTCAGCACACCGGCTGCGTCGTCGGGATCCACATTGGAGATGAAAGCAGCTTTCATTTTCAGGGTGCCGTTGACCTTTGCCCAGTTTTCCAGTGCCAGATAGATGGCTCGAGGGCCCAGGTCGGAGCCGCCGATGCCGATCTGGCAGACGGTGGTGAATTTTTCACCGGCAGCATTGGCAATCTCGCCGGAGTGAACCTTGCTGGCAAAATCGGCAATCTTCTTCTGCTCCCCCAGGTAGAACTCCCGCTTGTTTACGCCGTCAGCCACCACGTCCTCTCCCAGCTGGCCACGGCACAGGTGATGCAGCACACGCCGCTTCTCGCCGGTGTTGATGACCTCGCCATTGTACAGGGCAGCGAATTTCTCGGTCAGCTGGGCCTCCTTGGCGAATTCGGAAAGGACAGAGAGAATCTCATCGTCAACAGGTCTAGCGCCGTAATGAAATGCCATCCCGGCACCCATGGGAACCGTGTAGGCTTTGACGCGATCTGCGCCGCTTTCTCCTGCCATGGCAGCAGCCAGGTTCACCCGCTTCATCTCCCCCAGCTTCCGGTAAGAAGCCAGAGAATCCATATTTTTCCATGCGATCATGTGGATTTCCTCCTTATATGTAGAAAATGTTTGAAATCTGGAAAGGGCTACTTTCATGGGCATTATACTACGATTTGGAGGAAATAGCAACAACAATCTATCCTTTTCCCGGTTATTGGAACGGAATCAGCAGGGGCACGTTATCCTCCCCGCTTACGGTGAGATAGTAGTACCGGGTGTTTCCTCCTGCATCCACAAAGCGGATGCCCCGGTTGGGCACCAGCCCCTCCAGTACCGTTTCCACCACCATCAGATCGTTTTCGGTGATTTCATCCCTGGAATAGAGCTCCTGCATATTGGTGCAGAGGAACTCCCCCGTCTCGTCGATGTTTCCCTCCAATTGCAGAAAACGGAAATTGGTGATTGTTGTATCAAAGGAAAGCACCACCTTGCTGGCATTTTCGTTTCCTGCCGCGTCGCTGAAGAAGAAATGGTCGGGACGCTGGGCCAGCAAACGGTCAACGGCAAATTCAGCGTAGACATTCGTGGTGGCTGCCGTAGCATCGGGTTTCCGGTGCCAGATGCTGCCATCGTCACAGGTCCAGTTTTCCACACCGTCATAGGTGAAAAAACGATCCATTCGATCCAGATACCGGCCATCCTCCAGCTTATAAACCGTGGTGGTATCCCCTGCCGGGTTCATCAGCTCCACCACATCGTCCCAAAACTGGGAAGCCGGGAGGGTGGCGGTAGTCTGTTCCACGGGGGCAGTGATCTGCTCCACCGGCGCAGTGGACTGCCGCGACGGATTCGGTTCCCTGGAGGGTGCTTGGCAGGCAGAAAGGGCAAGGGTTAGAGAAAGGCTCAAACCAAAGAAAACAAGTTTGGGATATTTCATTTTGATCTCCTTTACTGGTAAGTTATTGTTCTGCAACATCGTTTTTAAAACAGCGTGGTAATTATATCCACCTGGTTTTAGAAAGTCAATGCTCCTAAAAAAATCTTAATAACACAGCAAAGAAAATTAACATTTACTTTTCGAATGGAGAAGATTATAATCCATACAGCCGGATAACCTTTCCAAATTTCAAAGGAGAATTGCACATGATTGAAATAAAGCGGATAGATTCTGCCCACCAAAAGGACATTCTCATCAAAAACGACGCTTTCCCCCTTTGGGGCAGACTGAAGCCCAGCTATCAGAATGGGATATGGGGGTATGAAATTGAAGAATTCCACCCATCAGAGCGGGGGGAAATGTGCTTTCCCGACGAATCCTACGATTATGACCGAATGGCGCCCAACACCTTTTTTGTCGGCGCCTACGACAGCGGAAAATGCATTGGTCTGGCAGTGCTGGAAAAGGGATTTTACAAATACCTCTACTTATCGGATCTCAAAGTGAATCGATCCCACCGGGGCCGGGGCATTGGACGAATGCTGATTGAAAAATGCATGGAAATTGCCAAGGAAGAAAACATGCAGGGCGTGAGTCTTCAGGCCCAGGACAACAATCTCTCCGCCTGCCTCTTTTATCTGAAAACCGGCTTCCGCATTGGCGGGCTGGATACCGAGGGCTACAACGGTACGAGTCAGGAGGGCAAAGCCGATATCCAGTTTTACCGGGATGTATAAATCCATTTCTTAAGATTTCATATTCGGGCTTGACAGAATTGGTTTAACGTGTTAGACTTCAAGCATGAGGTTTAGCGCGTTAGACCAATTTTTAAAAGGAGACGATTTCTATGAAACAAGCATTTCGCATTCTTCTCAGCATCGCGCTGCTGCTGGCTCTGGCAGCAAGCTGCTACTTTCCCATCGCCATGGCGCAATCCACCGAAGAAACCAAACCTGCCTTGGCAGAATTCACGCCTGTATCCACCGGGGAGCAGAAGCAGATTCATGTTTCCACTGTAGACGAATTCCTTTCCGCTCTGGCCCCGGACACGGAAATCATTCTGGACGCAGAATTCTATGATTTGAGCACTGCCACGGGATACGGCGAAACCAACTCCACATACTACCGCTGGGAAGAGGTATTCGACGGCGTTCAGCTCACCATTCAGGATTTGAGCAATCTCACCATCCGTGCCGAGGGCGAGGACATCACGACCCACACCCTCTCCGCCCGCCCCCGCTATGCCCATGTGCTGAATTTTGACAACTGCAGCGCCATCACCTTGGAGGGCTTCACCGCCGGACACACCTTTGAACCCGGCTCCTGCACCGGCGGCGTCATCGGCTTCCAGGGCAGTGAGGATCTTCTCATCAATCGCTGCGGCCTCTATGGCTGCGGTGTGGTGGGTGTTTGGGCGGAAATGTCCAAGAATATCCAGGTTGCAAACTGCGATATCTATGAATGCAGCTGGGGCGGCATCTATATGGTAGGCTGCAAGGATGTTACCTTCAGCGGCAACACCATCCGGGACTTGGGCGAGGTATATGACGGTGTCCGTTACGACGGCACGCCTTTTATGCTCCACGACACCAGGAACATCACCATCGACGGCGTGAAAATGGACGACAGATACATTGGAAGCTAAATAGGAGGAATTGCCATGGCGACACCAAAGATTTTTGAAAGTGAATACCGGTTCTGTCTGCTGCTTTGGGAAAATGAGCCGGTAAATTCCACCAAGCTGGTTTCTCTGTGCAAGGAGCGGCTGGGCTGGTCCAAGGCAACCACCTACACCGTTATCCGGCGATTGGCGGAGCGTGGGGTTGTCCAGAATGAGAACACCATTGTGACCAGCCTGATTTCCAAGCAGGACGCCCAGAAAGCGAGGCTGGAGGAGATGATGGAGGAAACCTTTGAGGGCTCCATGCCCGCATTCCTGGCAGCCTTTTCCAAGAGTAAGCGTCTCAGCAAATCCGAAGTGGAGCAATTGCAGAAAATGATCGACAGCTTCCAGGAGGAATGAACATGACTACTTTCTTTCAAAGTCTTCTCACTGCCAGCTTTCATGGCAGCATCGTCATTCTCGCTGTGATTCTGCTGCGGCTGGTATTGAAAAAAACTCCGAAGAAATACATCTGCTTCCTTTGGACGCTGGCAGGGATCCGGCTGCTGATGCCCATTCCCGTAACCAGCCGGTTCAGCCTGCAGCCCTCCAAAATCACCATTCCCGTTCCCATCCATCCCACCGTCTGGCTGCTGCTGCTCTGGCTCTCCGTTGCCCTGGCCATTGGCCTGGTCAGTCTCATTTCCTATGTCAGGCTCCAGCGCCAGGTTAAGGATGCGGTAAAAGTGAAAGGCGGCTGGGAGTAGGACAGGATCGAAACCGCCTTTGTGCTGGGCTTTGTCAAGCCGAAGATTTACATACCCTCCGGCATGTCCGGGGACACCAAAAAGCAGATCCTCTCCCACGAGCGAACCCATTTGGAAAAGGGCGACCACTGGATCAAGATGATTGGCTTTGTTGCCCTGGCGCTGCACTGGTTCAATCCCCTGGTGTGGATTGCCTATGTGCTGCTGTGCAAGGACATTGAGATTGCCTGCGACCAGCGGGTAGTGCAGTTCATGGAGCTGGACGAGCGGAAGGCCTATTCCTCTGCCCTGCTGCAATGCAGCACCAACCGGGTACACTACGCCGCCTGTCCCGTGGCCTTTGGTGAGGTCAGCGTGAAATACCGCATCAAATCCGTGCTGAATTACCGAAAGCCAGGCTTCTGGATCAGTCTCTTAGGCGTGGCAGCGGTGGGCTTTGTGACTCTGTGCCTGATCACCAGCCCCGCAGAGGCTGCTCAAGTGGTGATCGACACCCAGGCAGAGCTCCGGCAGATGAGTCACCAGAACCCTGAGGACGTTTCTCCGGCTCCCCTGCCCGATGCGGGGGAGAATCCGGACTGGGGTGTGCAGGTTCTCATGGACACCTCCTCCCCCACCGGCGGCAAGCTGGTGTATGTGATTGAGGAGCGGTTCATGGCCAGCTCGGAGTCCATCGAGATGACCAACGGATACCTGGAAAAGTGGAACGGCAGTCAGTGGGAGAAGCTTCCAAGCCAGTCCGGCAACGGCACCCTGTTTGAACGTTACAGCATCGGCTTTGCCACGACCCGGAATGAGCCTGCCTTTGTCCACCCGGAAGAGCTGGATTGGAGTTTGTCCTACGGTTCCCTGCCTTCAGGAGATTACCGCGTTGTCCAGACCATTTCCAGTGTCTCGGAATCCGCCAGCTTCTATACCGGCTTCCGGATTTACCGCCAGCAGCTCCCTACTGAAGAAGAAGCCGCTTTGGAGCGCTGCAATGCCGCACTGAACGCGGTGGTGAACGGACAATGGTATAACGTTCTGCTCTCCGAGGAAAGCCCTGCCGGAAATATCCAACCGGTGAAGCGCATTGTCAAAAACGGAAGCGATTATACTGTCAATCACTATCTGGGAGAATACTGCACCTCCACCGTCACCGGCGAGAATGCCGCCTATGACTGCGCCGACTGGCAGAAGCCCTTCCAGGTAAATGAGAACCGGCAGTATCTCTTCCCGGAGGGAGCCTCGGCCATCAGCCAGGGAGAAATCACGTTCCGCTCCGTATGGATGGACTTTACCGGCAGCCGCTTCCAGGGCACGGACACCTATCGCTTCAATGGGGACGGAAGCCTGGAATCCGTTGACCGTCTGGTGGAAACTCTGGATAAAGACGGCACCATCCTGTCAGGACAAAGAAGCTGTATGAAAGTTGAGACCTTCAACTACTCCGTCCCCAATTCCGGAAACTACATCCCGGAGGACTCCTTCGCCGCTCAGAACAATTCCCCCTGGGGCATTTTCTTCCGGGTGGATGACGATTTGCTGAAGCCCAGCGGCGGCGAAATCTGGCTTGCCACCAATGCGGTTGGTGTTTCCAACTACACCACCGACTGCTCCTACTGGCTGGAAAAGAGAAACGGTGAACATTGGGAGCGGCTGGGCGGCGAAAATCAGGCCGCCTCCTGGGGCGCGGACACCATTTCCATCCGAAGCAAGACCCAGGTATTCAATGTGGATTGGTCGGATACCTATGGGAATCTGGACGCGGGCGTCTATCGCATGGGCAAATACTTCTATTCCGGAAGCCAGTCCATCATCCAGTACGCCGAATTCCAAATCGCCCAGACCGGCGGCGTGTTCGGTGTGGGTGCGGAGGAAGCCATTGCCA
The DNA here is from genome assembly GCA_034104845.1 of Faecousia sp. Classification (GTDB taxonomy): domain Bacteria; phylum Bacillota; class Clostridia; order Oscillospirales; family Oscillospiraceae; genus Faecousia. The sequence continues at coordinate 14,668 of JAXECZ010000055.1, forward strand.
GAGTGGACGCTGCCATCGAAAAGGTTCTCAGCGGCAGCTATCGGGTGGAGGAGATCGCCGATCCCCAGAACCCCTACTATGACGTGAGCTATCGTAGCGAGGTCATTTGGAAGTACGGCGATACCGAGGTGCACGACATTTACAGAGCCGACGGATTGTCTCACAGCTATACCCAAAGGCCGGACAACGATTTCTTTGGCGATTGGACAAAGCGGAGCTGGAACAATGAAGAATACGACTGCTACTATTTCCCTGCCGACTACAGCGTCATCAGCGAGGAAGAAATCACCTTTGCACTGTCCGGCTCCCAGATCAACCACTTTGTTTCCCTGTATACCTATCATTTTGACAAAGCCGGAAATCTGACGGAAATCACCAAAAAATACATAGACGACTTGTGGAACAACTATACCATCCGTTATGTGATCACGGACACGCCGGAAAGTGAGATTCAAGCATGGGTAGAACAAGTAAAAGCCGCCAAAAGCTGAAAAACGCCTGGATCGATGAAAAGGAGCGAATTGTCTCTTTCAGCCAGCTGGAAACCGGCAGCGTGTTTCTTGCGGAGGAAGAAACCTTTTGGGACAGGATCCTCCACTTAATGCGCTCCGGCTATCGTATGCAGTAAAAGAACGCAGCCATGGATTTTTTCGTCCATGGCTGCATCTTTTTTCTGGACAGGGCATCTTCCGGTGATGTATAATAGCCATGCTGACGGAGAGGAGGAACCCGACATGAAAAAGCTGTTCAAAATCCTGCTTCCCCTTTTGGCCCTGGTGCTGCTTGCCGTATTTGTTCTTCAGCCGTCCCAACCGTCCGAAGTGCAGCAGGAGCCCACCAGCGAACAGGAAATCATTCAGGAAATGGTTCAGACCTACAGCCGCGGCGGAGACCCGGAAACGGTTGACGCATTGCTGGCCCAGCTGGAAGAAACGAATGCAGCGGCGGCGGAACAATGGCGTCAGATCATGACAGTCTGGAAAAGCTCCGGGAACCACATGATTTTGAATTTACATAATCTCCCGGACGGATTGGACGGCAGCTCCAAGCTCTGCCTCATTGTGCTCGGGTATCAGCTGAATCCCGACGGAACCATGCGCGACGAGCTGATTGGCCGACTGGAGACCGCCTTGCGCGCCGCAAATAAATACCCCCAGTGCCGCATTCTCTGCACCGGCGGCGGCACCGCCTCCAGAAGTGCGGAGGTCACAGAGGCGGACGCCATGGCCCAATGGCTGATGGAGCAGGGAATTCCGGAAAGCCGGATCATCGTGGAAAACCGGTCATTGACAACCATCCAGAACGCCGTTTTTTCCTATGAGATTCTCTCTGAACAATACCCGGAAACGGAGAAGCTGGCCCTGATTTCCAGTGACTATCACATCCCCTGGGCCATGGTTCTGTTCCAGACAGAGCTTATTCTGGAGGGTTCCCCCATGCGTGTGATCTCCAACGCCGCATACCTCACCGGGCAGCAGCTCAGCGACAGGTCTCTTCTGCGCTATCAGGCCAGCGGCATTCTGGAATTGGCCAATCTATCCTAAAAAATCGTGGCAGCCACAGAGCCGCCACGATTTTCCATTTTACTTTCCATGGGAGCCGATAACGGATACCAGATAGAATAGAACAGCATCGTCCTCATGGGCTTGTGCGATGGTGATCTCCACCTTATGCCGCTTTCGTTCCCCGTGAAAAAGAACGGTGTCGATATGCAGGCAGTCTCCCCAGTCCTCATCGAAATTACCGTCCAGCAGAACCGCCTTTTCCTGGCAGTCATCCACCACCACTCTTGCAATGGGAGCAGGCTTCCGCACCGATTTCCGGTACTGCACCGCCACACCGGTTCCCTCCACCTGGAATGTGATTCGGTCGCCAAAATTGCAGGCGGTATAGCCCCGGCGGAACATCTGGGTGATGTGCTCTTGGGGGGTATGGTCCGGCACAAAGCCCTCCAGAACCGGGCTGGAATTGTGATTCTGGTAGCGAAGACTGTATTCATATTGGTTTTCCGTCAACGGCTCCGGCATTGTGAAAGCAGGAGCGTCCTTTTTATCCGCTGTGCGGATTTTTTCCAGAAAATATGTTATCACCGAAGCAACCATCTCATGTCCCAAATCATTGGGGTGGAGATCATCCGGGGTGATCTGCCGGTTTGGGATTTTTCCGGAAGCAACCAACGGATATATGCTGCTTCTCATGCTGACGCAGGGCAAATGATAGTGCCTTCCGATTTCTACATGAATGTCCTCAGCGCTGACCATATTGTCATAGCGGACGTTGTGAATCAGCATCACCGCCGCACCTGAGGAAAGGATCCGTCGCACCAGAGCTTCATAGGTTTCCCGGAAGAAGGGATTTCCCTCGTCGTTGACGCTGAATTCCACAAAAATCAAGTCCGGATGAAATTTCAGCAGGTCCTCCTCCACCCTGGCTACGCCGAACTGTGAAGTGGTGCCGCCGATGCCGGCATTGATGAAATTCACCTTTGGAAAATGACTGCTCCACCATTTGAAAACCCGGGAGGCGTAACAGTTCTCCTGAATGGAAGCAAGAGACCCCTGGGTGATGGAGCCGCCCAGAAACCCGACGGTTACTTCCTTTCCCCCGGCGGCATAGTCCATCACCTGTTGGATGGCATACCAATTCCCCCGGTTCACCATTCCCTTTTCAAAGTCGATCATATGGCATTCTCCCATCAGAGGTCAATTCGCCTGAGATAGAAGAGCCTGGAGCGGAAATCCCCCCACAGATCTTCAACCGGCAAACCGGCATACATCAGCACATCTCCGCCAAAGCTCTGCTGCAATCCCTCCACCTGGTACTCCGCCTCCGGGCACAGGCCCATCAGCTTGATTCTCCTGGAATGATGGTTGCTCGGCCGGCCCAACACCTGCACAAAGGTTACAAGGGCCTCCCTGCCGTCCTCCGAGGCCACCTCCCAGCAGTCGTACTGATGGTTCTCCCGGTAGGAAGCCAGCCGGTAGTAATCACCGGAGCGAATCAAATCCTGGAACCGGTGGTAGAGCGCAACCTGACAGGTAACTTCCCGTTGTTCTTCTTCAGACAGCTTGGTGATGTCCAGCTCATATCCAAAGGTACCTGCCAAAGCCACATGGCCTCTGGTCTCAAAGGGCGTAACCCGGCCCACCTCATGATTGGGGCAGATGGAAACATGGGCGCCTATGGTGGACAGGGGGTAGATCAGCGCCGTTCCCTCCTGAATGGACAGCCGCTCGATGGCATCCGTATCGTCGGAGCACCAAATCTGGGGACTGTAATACAGCATTCCCGGGTCAAACCGGGCGCCGCCGCCGGAGCAGTTTTCCAGCAGCAGATTGGGATAGGTGCTGCACAGCCGCTCCTGCAATTCATAAACGGCAAGCACATAGCGGTGATACAGCTCACCCTGGGTATCCGCCTCCAGAAAAGCGCTTCCCACATCGGAAAGCTGGCGGTTCATATCCCATTTCACATACTCGATGTTTGCACTGTCCAAAATGGCACGAATCCTGCCCCAGACATACTCCACCACCTCCGGTCTGGTCAGATCCAGCACCAGCTGATTTCTGGCCAGGCCGGGCTTTCTGCCGGGAATCTGAATGGCCCAATCTGGATGGGCGCGGTACAGATCAGAATCCGGAGAAATCATCTCCGGCTCCATCCAGATGCCGAATTTCATCCCCAGCTTGTTGACCTCCCCTGCCAGCCTTTCCAGTCCGCCGGGGAGCTTTTCCTCATTTACATACCAGTCACCCAGCGCCCGGTTGTCGTCAAACCGATTGCCAAACCAGCCGTCGTCCATTACCAGCATTTCCACCCCCAGCTTTGCCGCACTGGCGGCAATGCTCAGGAGCTTTTCGGTGTTGAAATCGAAATAGGTTGCTTCCCAGTTGTTGATGAGGATGGGACGCTTCCGGTCGCGCCATGGGCTGCGAATCAAGTGGCGGCGATAGAATCGGTGGAACGTGCGGGTCATGTTACCCAGGCCCTCATCCGAATAGACCAGCACCACCTCCGGGGCTTGAAAGCTTTCCCCCGCTTCCAGCTTCCAGGAAAAGTGATAGGGATTGATTCCCATAACGGTGCGAACCTGGTCGTAGGAATCCAGCTCCGCCTGGGCCTGGAAATTACCGGAATACACAAAATGCATCGCGTAAACATCGCCAGTGGTCTGGCTCACATTGGGGCTCGTCAGCGCCAGGAATGGATGCTCCTGATGGCTGGATTCTCCCCGCTCGGAGAAAGTGCCCTGACGGCCATAGCCCAGAAGCCGGAACTGCATTCTCCGTTCCCTGGCCCAGCTGCCGTGAAGCGTCAGCATGGAATAATCCCCATTGTCCATATCCAGGCAGGCGGACAGAATCTTTGTTACATAGATGATCTTTTCTTTTCCGCCCCGATTGGTCACCCGGACGCTTCTGGTGATCACATCCAGATCCCGGAAGACGGAATACTGCAAAATCACCTGCAGATCCAGCAGCGAATCCTCCAGGGTGATTTCCAGGCTGTCGCAGTTCGCTTCGGTGCCAAAGGACGCCGGCAGCCCCTCCAGCTTCCTTTTTCCAGGAAAAATCCGGAAGCCCTGATAGCCCAGCTCCAGGGCATTGAAGCCCGACTGCGTGCGAATTTCCAGGCAGTGCTCCCGAAAATCTCCCACGCCGCCTGTGGGATATTCAAAGGGAGCGCTGTTTAAGAAAGCAAGCTTCTCCCGCTCGTTCCGATCCGGCGTATAGGGGGGCTCGTTGGTTCTGGCCAGGTAGGACACATCCCTCTGCCCCAGTTTCTTTCCGTAATAATAGTGCAGCAGATAGCCAAACCGATCCTGAACCCCCATGACATAGCTGGTATTGGGGGTATCCAGTTGAAACAGTCCATTGGATTCGTCATAACGAATACTCATTTCATCTCTTCCTTTATGGTGTGATTTCTATCCGATTTTCTTCAATTTCTGCCACGCAGTACTCTGTCTCTCCTTACAAGAGCCATTTTTTCAGAGTGTTGGCCAGAACCGTCATATCCAGGGGCTTTGCGATATGCTCGTTCATGCCCACGGTCTTTGCCGCCTGCACATCCTCAGCAAAGGCATTGGCCGTCATGGCGATGATGGGAACCTGCTTGCAATACTGCCGATCCATGGCCCGGATGGCACGGGTGGCATCATAGCCATTCATCTTGGGCATTTGGATATCCATAAAGATCAGGTCAAAGAATCCATCCGGCACCTCTGCCATCAAATCCACCGCTTCCGTGCCGTCCCGAACCAGTTCCACCGTCAGGCCGGTCATTTGGAGCACCTCTGAGGCAATTTCCGCATTCAGCTCATTGTCCTCCACCAAAAGGGCTTTTCGGCCTGTCAGATTTAAGCTTTCCAGCAGGGACACCGGGAGAATTTGGTCTTTCTGTTCCTCCTGGCTCAGAAGACTGTGGAACATACTTGCCAGGCGGGAACGGAATAGCGGCTTGGTGATAAAGGCGTTTGCTCCTGCGGCACGAGCCTCCTGCTCAATGTCCGACCAATCATAGGCGGAGATGATGATAATGGGAACATCCCTTCCCACCTCCCGGCGAATCGCCCGTGTGGTGGCAATGCCGTCCATCTCCGGCATTTTCCAGTCGATGATGCAGGCAAAAAAGTCCTGATTCCGGGCATGCTGCTGAACCACACGCTCCACAGCCTCCCCACCGGAGGAAACGCCCTGGGCCCGCATACCCAGATCATTGAGCATCCCGCAGCAGGATTCCAGGCTTATCAAGTCGTCATCCGCCACCAGGACATCCAGATTCAAGAATTGTTCGAAGGATTTCTGATCCGGCTCCTGAAGCTTTAAATACATAAAAACGGTAAAACGGGAGCCCTTGCCCAGTTCACTCTCCACCTTGATATCTCCGCCCATCATGCGGACAATATTCCGGCTGATGGGCATTCCCAGGCCCGTGCCCTGAATGCTGTGAACCCGCTCATCCGACGCCCGGGAAAAGGGATCAAAGATTTTCTCCTGGAACTCCTTGCTCATACCGATGCCGTTGTCCTCGAACACAAACTCAAAGCAGCCAACCTTTGCCTGATTGCAGGGCTTTTCCCGAATGGTCAGCTTGATCCTCCCCCCGTCAGGGGTGTATTTCACCGCATTGCCCATCAGGTTGGTAAAGACCTTTTGAATGTGCAGACTGTCGCCGATCACCGCTTCGTGAACCACGCCGGAGATATTCACGCTGAGCCTGTGGTGACGCTTTTCGATTTGGGGACTGGTGATGGTGAGCAGATTGTCCACCAATTCGGACAAATTAAACTCTTCCTCCACCAAATCCACCTTGCCGGACTCGATTTTGCTCATATCCAGCACTTCATTGATCAGATTCAGCAGGTGTTTGCTGGCAAGCGTGATCTTTTGCAGACTGTCCAGCACCCGTTCCCGGTCGTCAATATGGGCAGCCGCAATGGCGGTCATACCAATGATGCCGTTCATAGGGGTACGGATATCATGGGACATGTTGGAGAGGAATTCCGTCTTGGCCCGGTTTGCAGCCTCCGCAGCGTCAAAGGCGGCCTGCAGTGCGAGCTCCTGCTGACGTTCTTTTTTAATCAGATCATCCACATTGCGGGTGCCGATCACCACAGCCAGGTGTCCGTCCTTATCCCGCACAAAGGAAACTCTAACCTGGGTATACCGGATACCGCCGTCGCCCATCATTTCATAAGTAAAGGAATAATCCTCACTTCCCTGCCGGATTTTCTCCGGTGACAGCTTTTGCAGGAAATCCTGACGGCTTTCATACGAGACAATTTTCCGGGCATAGTTATCCAAAGCCAGTGACCAGCTGTGATCTTCTCTGCCAAAGAACCGGGCAATGGTTTTGCCGTCGGTTTGCTCTGCCCGGAAGACTGTAACCGAGTCCTGCTCCGGAGAGACCAGCAGCACGGAATAATACTCCGAGCTGAGTCCCTCTATGATCTCCCGCTGAGTTTCCATCTCCCTGGTCTGCTTCAGCTGGCGGCGCATTTCCTCGTCCACGTCCCGCATTCCAAGGACGAAAGTGATATTCCCCTGCTCGTCCACAGTTTTGGCGGTATTCATTTCATAGTAGGCGATGGTGCCGTTCATATTTCTCCGGTAGCCTATTTTATGCAGACCCACCTCCGGAACCCGCTCCAGTAAATTGGCCAGGCTGCCGGCTTTCCGCATCCGTTCCCGATCCTCCGGCACCACAAAGGCATCGATATACCGGGAGAGAATCGCCTCGTAGTTGCCCATCTGCATAAGTCTTTCCAGCATCTGGGAGTTCATTCCGATGCCATCCGTGCGATAAAGGGTCATTTTCCCGGTTTTGGCATCGATTTGAAACAGGCTGCTGTACTCCCGGCTCAGGGCAGTGGAAACCGCCATCTCCTCCCGCAGGGAGTTGTTGATTTTTTCCACCTCAGCCAGCGCAGCCTCTACCGTTCTCTGCCGGTTCTGCTCCTGCTCTGCCATGTTTTCCATGATATCGTTCATAATCCACCCCTGATGTGTGCATGTTTCGTCCATGGGAATTGTGCGATGGAATGCTGCAGTATCCACCGCATTATCCTCTATATCATACCATTTTTCTTTTCTCAAATCAAGGCAATTTGTGCAGAAACAATAAAAATCTGCCGCTTTCGCCACGGCAGATGAGAAAAAAAACAAATTTCAATTTGACTGCAAACTGATAAGAGACGGAATAACTTGATCATACTAGCATGTTCCCGGCCAAGTGAGCCTTGGCTGGCAGAAAGGAAGCCCTCGTTCCCCCTGAGAAAGGATCCGGTTTCTCACGAACTGAAATCCTCCCTGCTCCATAGGCCTGACCGTCAACTCATGGGAAAACAAGCAGTCGGTTTTTAAATCCGTAGAAATCACCTGAACCGTCATGGTGATTGTTCCGTCTGTATTGGTACGGCTGGAGATCACCTCCGGCTCCATGGTGTAGTAGCGGAGAATCGATACAAGCTCATTGCTTTGTATCTGCCGCCAAGGATAGAAATGCTCCTGCGGGTTATATCCGGCAAAAAAGCGAAGCTCCTCCCGATCAATATCAAAGTATGGCAGGATTATCTCCTCAAATTCTTCTGCGGGTATCTCAAAGTAATGGCCCTCGGCGCAGTAGTCATATCCATCCGGTGAGAACTGCTCCCCATGCTCATAACGGTAAAGATATTCCCACATATCATTGAAGCACAGTCCTGCGAGGTCCTCCTCCGTCCAATCCGTAAGAAAAAGGTTAGAGCCTACATACCCTCCGGCGCTGATGTACTTTCTGGTCAGCTCGGATAACGCTTTATCCGGTGCTTTCAGGCGAATGAGGGTATAGGCCACATAATGCTTGTCCCACTGTGGGTAGATGCTGTAGTAGAAATTGCCTCTTTCCGTCAATTCCCAGTCCAGCACCGAGTGGACTTCGTAAACTGGCTCGGCATCTGCTGTGACGGAAGCCACCATGCTGTAAACAAGCAGTTGTCCGTCCTCACAGGTAAAGAGGCGGTAGCCCAGATTACCGGACTGCCTGATGGAAATCAGCTCCTGGCTCTCCTCCTTTCCCTGCCGAACTGCCTCCAAAAAAGAGGCAAAGTCGTCCCCCGCCGATAAGTATGCAGGAACCACTTCGTCGGAATCCAGAACCGGCAATCCGGCGCTCAGAAGTCTTTCCTCAATTGCGTCAATGCAGCTCTGCGCCAGTATCAGTTCCTCCCACCGGTTTTCAGGCTCCTGCTTCTGAGCAGAATCATACAGATTCCGGTACATGTCCAGGATTTCCAGGCAGCGTTTCTCAACCCGGTGCTCCATGTTCTCCTCCGTCCGCTGGTTCTGCCGACAGCCGATCATTCCCAGAAGCAAAAGCAGCAGTGCGGTCAGCTTTATCCATTTCATAAAGTACAGCTCCTTTTTCCTCAAACTCCCTCAGTCGCTCTTCCGTGACGGGAATGACGCAGAAATGCCGCCAATCTCCAATGGCATCATAGGGATAAAGCCCAACGCCGTCCTGATAGAAAAGCACACTGGGTATCGCTTCCTCCCCAAACCAGGCATCACTTGCAAAGATATTCTGGTTTCCCAGTAGGATGATCCGGTCACAGAAATCCGCAGCTTCTTCCTCTGACATTTCCGGAAAGAACACACGGATCGTCAGGCAACAAAGAAGCCTGTAGCGCTGATAACCCACCTCCGTGTAGCTATGCTCGTCAAAATTGACGGTTATTTCCTGGATGAAGTGTTCCTCCTGGGGTGTGTAGACCGTCACCGTGGGCAGAGAAAACACCTGGGGATCCTCTGAAAAGCGAAACGCCATCACCGGATAATCGGTGTGAATTCCCCTGTTACGGCCGGAAATCTCCCATTGCCCGGATCGAGGAAAAAAAGCAGTCCGATGCTTCTGCTCATACAGGCTGTTAAAGCACCGGATAAAGTCATCAATGGTCACGGAGAACACCGGGTCATCCCGGTGATATTCCTGAACCGACGGCTGAATGGTTTCCAGGGAAGGTTCCTGGAAGAACGCATCCTTCGCCGTCTCATGACCTTTCACGCTTTCCCACGATGAAAACACAAAAAACAACAGCGCTGCTGCCGCGAAAAGCCATTTTCCATTCAGATGTTTCATATCCTTTTGCCTCAGCTTTGCACACGTTTTGCCGCCTTATGATACGGGAACCGCTGCTCCGGTTCCAAAAAATCATTCGTCACCCATTGCGGGTAACCGCCATAGAGTAGCCTGATAAGCCATTAGGAGGTTACTGCTATGAAACTACAGCGCCATGTCCGTGAAGAGAACATATCGCCGGAGCAATTTGAAGCGATTGCCGTTCGGGTGTCCATGGTCAGCATCATCGGGAACACTGCTCTGTCCCTGCTGAAGATGCTTGCCGGGATACTGGCCCACTCCGGGGCGATGATCAGCGATGCCGTTCATTCCGCGTCGGATGTATTCAGCAGCGTGATCGTGATCATCGGCGTAAAATTTTCCGCAAAGGACTCGGACAAAGAGCATCCCTATGGCCACGAACGCTTTGAGTGCGTGGCAGCCATCCTTTTAGCCGGCATTCTGCTGGTCACAGCACTGTTCATCGGACATACCGCACTGGAGCATATCACCGGCGGCAGCATCCAATCCCTAGCCATTCCTGGGCTGTCCGCATTGCTGGCAGCCATTCTATCCATCGTGGTAAAAGAAGCGATGTACTGGTATACCCGGTGCTACGCCAAACGGCTGGACTCCGGCGCCCTGATGGCTGATGCCTGGCATCACCGCAGTGACGCGCTATCCTCCGTCGGGGCGCTGATTGGAATTGCAGGCGCGAGAATGGGGTATCCCGTTCTGGACCCCATTGCAAGCCTGGTGATCTGTGTTTTCATTTTGAAAGCGGCCAGTGATGTCTTTCGGGATGCCATCCGGAAGATGGTTGACCATGCCTGTGATGAAAAAATGGAGCGGGCGATTCTAGGCTGCGCCGCAGCACAGTCCGGGGTTATCGGCGTGGATGCGATTCACACCCGGATTTTTGGAAACAGGATCTACGCGGATATTGAAATCCGGGTGGATGGTCAAATCACCCTTGCAGAAAGCCATGCCATTGCCAAACAGGTACACAACGCCATTGAGTCCCAATTTCCAAAGGTAAAGCACATCCTGGTTTCTGTCAATCCGGCTCCTCCGGAAGAAACCGGCAGCCGATTGGCTCAAATCAAGATACCATTGCAGTGATCGATTTCGTGTTGAATGATCTGGGCCGTCCAGCCGGTAAAGGTTTTGAGCCGGGTTTGAAAACCCGTGGTTTGGTACTGCACCTTGATTTTCCGGAACCGCTTTGCCTTTCTCGGTCCGCCCAGCAGGGAGACACATCCCTCCATCGTCTCATAGGACTCGCTGGCCTTTACGATCACCGGGTTCAGCATCACCATATTGCTTCCCTCGTTGTCAAAAGCGATGATCCTTTTATAAACCCCGATCATATTGGCGGCCATGCCCACGCAGGTACCCCGGTGGGCAATTAGGGTGTCCAGCAGATCCTGGGCAGCTTGCAAATCCTCCAAGGCAGCCGGTTCGGACTTTTGCGCCAGGAGGATGGGGTCGTGAATCAGCTCTTTTACCATGGAAATGCTCCTTTTGCTTACAGCTCCTGATAGATTGCTCTGGGGCCGCCGATGTATTTCGGCCGGGTGCGGGCACAGAGCACAATGGCCTGGCCGATTTGCTTCACACTGGTGCGAACCGGCACCGCCACCCGGCGCAGGTGCATTCCAATCAGAGTGCCGCCAATGTCCATGCCCGCCTCCGCCGCGATCTGCTCCACCGCCACCGGGTCGGAAAACGTGTTCCAGGCGGTGACAGCAAAGGAGCCACCAGCCTTTGGCTGGGGCTTTACGTTGACGATTTCATAGCCCCGCTTCTCTGCAACCGAACGCTCAAGAATAAGTGCCCGGTTCAAATGCTCACAGCACTGGACAGCCAGCTCAATCCCCTGCTCCCGCAAAATGGGGTAGATTCCCCGAAACGCCGCCTGGGCCGCCTCCATGGAGGAGCCCTTGCCAATACGCACACCCATCATCTCACTGGAGGAGCAGCCGATGACCAGCAGGGAGCCAGGCTTCAAATTGGCCTGCTCCAGAAGCTCCGTGACCACGGTGCGGGCCTGTTCGGTGATTTCTTCATACATAACGATTTCGCCTTTCTGATGATGAATAATTGATTTCAGATTGCAGATGCTAAAGAAAAAGGAGTGGTGAACATGGAAAATCACAGTCTCGTAAAAAACACCCTGGATCAGATTCCCCAGGCCGGGCCCAATGCCAAAAGAATCGTGGGACTGGTGAAGCAGGGCGGCAAAATCACCGGCTATCAGCTTTCGGATGCATCCTTTGTATCCAAGCCGGAGGCAGTCTCCCTGGCCAGGCAGGGGCAAATCGCCGGTGTCGGCATTGCCCACCGGGGGCAGACGGAATACCTGAAAGCCATCCCCAACGGGAATGAAAACGACAATTTGGGAAATCTACCCTCGGTCTCCCGGAAAGAATGACCCTTATAGCCGCCGGTTCCGTGGAATCGGCGGTTTCTTTACTTATCATACGTTCCACATATCCGATGGTAAAAATGGCATTTGCCTGATTTCCATGGATGATTCCTTTTTTGCAGGTATCAGCGGCTTCATTATACCATGCAAAACCGCCTCTTGCAATTATTCTTTCCAATTTCAAAAAAACGCTTGACTCTCCCACAGTGGCAGGTGTTACAATCATCCTGAGCTCAAGAAAAAAGATGATGGAGGTACCCCCATGCTGAAAATCGGAGATTTTTCAAAAATTGCCAGAGTCAGTATCCGTATGCTGCGCCACTACGACGAGTTAGGTCTGCTCCGCCCGGTGAAAACCGACCCCGATACCGGTTACCGGTACTATCACGAAAGCCAACTTCCCATTGCCGGGAGAATCAACGCCCTGAAAGACATGGGCTTTGGATTGGCAGCCATCGGGGAGATCCTCAGCTGCAGTGGGGAAAGCGAAATGCTGGAGCATCACCTGCGATTAAAGCAGGCAGAGCTTCTGGAATTGTCCCAGCAGACAGCTTATCGGTTACGGCTCCTGGACACAGCCCTGGAACGGCTGAGAAAGGACGAAACCATGAAATATGATGTGACAGTCAAAACAATTCCCCAGCGCCACAGTGCCACGGTTCGGCTGGTGATCCCCTGCTACGAGCAGGAGGGTATGCTGTGGAACATCCTGATGGAAGAAACCGCCGGAATGCACCTGACCTACGGTGATCCCTGCTACTGCTGCGCCGTCTTCCACGACAAGGAATTCAAAGAAAGCGATGTGGATGTGGAGGTGACAATGGATGTAAAAGGCAGCTATTCCGACACCGAGCACGTCCGCTTCCGTACACTTCCGGAGGTAACTGTGGCCAGCGCCATCTGTAAGGGCTCCTACCAACAGATGAACGAAGTCAACGCCGCCGTCTGTTCCTGGATCGCTGCCAACGGCTACTCCTTTGATGGCCCCATGTTCAACATCTACCATGTGAGCCCCCACGAAACCTCCGACCCCAACGAATATGTCACCGAGGTCTGTTACCCCGTGAAAAAGCTGTGATGAAATTGACACACCGCGAAGCAATCCGCGGTGTGTCTGTTTTCTGCGGGAATGTGTCAGTTTCCTGGATTGGGCAAGAAAAGTCGGGACAATAGAAAATCTATGTGATATGATGGGGCAAAAGGAGGCTAGAGCTAAGGGCGGTAAAAAAGCTCCCATAATAACGTAAGGCTGCGAGATTTTCCCTCGCAGCCTTTTTTATCCTTTCCGATTAGGTCTTCTTTTGATTTGCAGCATGTTCAAAATGTCCTCAAAGGATGTCTGGGTATCCAGGGGAATCCAAAGCCACTTGCCGTCGTGGTAGGACACCGTATCGTCGTACAGGTGCCGAATTCCCTCCGAGAACATCCCCCGCTGGGCCTCGAACTTCTCCCGCTCTGCTTTGCCCAGTACGATCAGCAGGCACAGGGTATCCTGCTTGAAATAAAAGGTACAAAGGGTTTTGCCGCCCCGGCGGTATTTGTATTCGTAAATCCAGTCGCTGAAGCCTTTGTTCCAGATTCTGTCCACATCATAGAGCCGGTCAATCTGCTCTGCCAGATTACGCCAGAGCCGCTCCTGTTCGGTGGTGAGAAGTGTTTCCATTGTGGGTGTTTCCATGGCGTGATTCATCCTGTTCCTTTCTCACAGCAGCAGTTCATATAGATAGAAATCCGTCCAGCCCACGTTGTCGGCAAACCAATGGGCAATCCCCCTCTTTTGGAAGCCCAGGGATTCATACAGCTGTTGGGCCGGGGTGTTGCAGGCCAAGGCATCCAGCCGAATGGCCTTTTTCCCCATTTCCAGGGCCAGATCTGCGGCAAGCTCCATGACCCGACGCCCAATTCCCTGATGCTGATAGACAGGATTGACGCAGAGCAGATGAACCACTGCCACCTCGTCGTCCGCCAGCGCACGCTCCCAGCCGGTGCCGTGATAGTCGCTTCCCTGGCTGGGCGTAAGGGCAAAGGCACAGAGAATTTCTCCCTTATCCTCACAGGTGAACATAGCACCGGATCGGATATAGTCCAGAATCATGCCGTCCGTGGGATGCAGGCCATAAATCCACCGCCCGAACCGTTCCATCTCCGGGGTATGGTCAATGGCATCTCGATAGAATTGGGTCAGCTGATCAAACCGTTCCGGCAAAACCTGCGTCAGTTTCAAAGAGGTGCTTTGGAAAATCATGGTGGATGCTCCTTTCTTGTTCTGTAACATTGTTGCAAAACATTATACCACAACTTCCGTTATGACGCAAGAAAAAAGCAGCCCTCGATGTTTCTTCTCAACACCGAGGGCTGCTATTCACTTTTATTATCCAGCATCATCGATTTGACCTCTCTTTCTTCGGTTTGGGAGCTTACATGATCATTGGACTCACTCCTTTTCTGTATCTATATGATAACCGGAAAAACCCATTTTTGCAAGATGGAAACATCACCATATATGTTTCGATTTTTTCCGTGCAACTGATAGAAATCAAAACTTTTTAGAATGTTTTTATTGACTGTTGAAAGCCAGTGTGGTATGATAAGTTTGTTGGGCGGTCTGTAAAAAGGGTCGTTTTTTTCAATATGCTTATAAGCAGAAAGGAAGCACATAATGTTTGAATTCAAAAATCCGGAATGGACCCGGCTGCCCAAAAGCTTTGAGATTGGTCAGGATTCCATTGAAATTGTCACAGCGCCCCACACCGATTTGTGGCAGCGTACCTACTATCATTTCCGCAACGACAACGCCCCGGTTTTGCAGGTAACGACAAAGGAGAAATTCTTTTCCTTTGTGGTGAAAACCCAATTTGAGAGCAAGCACCGCTTTGACCAGTGCGGCGTGGTTTTGTACCTGGACAGCGACAATTGGCTGAAAGCGTCCATTGAGTATGAAAATGAGCAGTTCCAGCACCTGGGCAGCGTGGTCACGAACCATGGCTACTCCGACTGGGCCACCACCGCTATCCCGGCGGATATCAAATCCATGTGGTATCGGCTCAGCCGGCGGGAGGACGATTTCTGCATTGAATGCTCCCAGGATGGCAAACAATTCTCCCAGATGCGGGTGTGCCACCTGTGGGAGGCAAAGGACGAAATCCGCTTCGGCATCTATGCCTGCAGCCCGGAGGATTCCAGCTTCAAGGCAACCTTTACGGGTCTCGCCGTCACCGAATGCAAATGGCTGGCCCACGACGGGCAGCAGCCGGACTGA
>JAXECZ010000115.1:0-5693 GCA_034104845.1 Faecousia sp.
GATTATTCAGACTGGATTTAGTACCTATGAGCCGAAGTACTGCCAGTGGAGCAAATTGATCCCGTATCAGCAGATGGTTCAGAATGTTGCAGATGCCCGCATTGTGATTACCCATGGCGGTCCTGCAAGCTTCATTATGCCCTTGCAGATCGGGAAGACGCCTATTGTTGTGCCGCGCCAACACCAGTTCAATGAGCATGTAAATGACCACCAGGTTTCCTTTGCAAAGGCGGTTGCGGAACGCATGGGAACCATTGTGACAGTGGAAGATATTGAGACGCTGGGAGATGTGATAACGAACTATGACGGGATCGTTGCCGGTATGGGACATGGAATGCGAAGCAATAACGCCCAGTTTAATGATGCTCTCCAAAAAATCGTGGATGAAATGTTCCAAAAGTGAAACGGTGAAAATATGAAAAAGATTGATTTAGAGGAACTGAAGCGGATCGAGTTGGATATGGTTCAAAAAATCGATGAAGTGTGCCGAAATAACGGAATTCATTATTACATGGTGGGCGGAACTCTGCTGGGGGCGGTTCGGCATAAGGGCTTCATACCATGGGATGACGATATCGACATTGCCATGCCAAGGAAAGATTTTGAGAAGTTCTGTTCTGTCATGGCAGAAGAGAATTCCGTTTATCAGGTTCAGTTCTTTGATAATGTGAAAGAGTATGGGTATGCATCTCCCAAGGTTGTGGATACCCGTACAGTGCTCATCGATTACAAGCTGGGAATGGGCAAGGAAACCAGCGCAGTGTTTGCAGATGTTTTTCTCTATGATGGAATGGGGGAAAGCAGAAAGAAAGCCAGTATTCGTTATTGGTTTCTGAAATGCTTTAAGAAAATGGTGTTCCTGAGCAAAAGGAACTATAAAATGGAAAGCTTTCTTAAAACAGTCGTTTTTTTCTTCCCCTGCGCTTTTTGCAAGATGATCGGGGTTACAAAATTAAACAGGCTGTATAACCGGCTGTGTGCCAAACGGGATTTTTATACCTCCAAATATGTAGCCTGCGCGGCGGGGCGGTATGGGAAAGGCGAGATTCTTGAGAGGACTGTTTTTGAAAAGACGGTGCCACTGGAATTTGAACACCTGACCTTGCAGGCACCGCAGGGATATGAGACATATTTAAAGTCGATTTATGGGGACTATATGACACTTCCTCCGGAGGAGAAGCGGGTCAGCAATCATTCATCGGAAGAATGGTGGAAAGACTGAAATGAAAACGATTGCAGTGATTTTCGCAGGCGGCGTGGGCAGCCGTATGAACAGCAGAGAAAAACCCAAGCAGTTCCTGGAAATGTATAACAAGCCCATCATCATCCATACCATCGAATATTTTGAAAATCACCCAATGGTTGATGACATAGTGGTTGTGTGCGTGGAGGGCTGGATCGCCTATTTTGAAAAGCTGCTGTATAAATATCGCATCGATAAGGTGAAAAAGGTTGTCCAGGGCGGTGCAACAGGGCAGCTTTCCATCTATCATGGCTTGAAAGCGGCACAGGAATTGGCAGGAGCGGAAAAAACGGTTGTGTTGATTCACGACGGAGTTCGCCCGTTGATCAATGAAAAGGTCATAACAGAGAACATTGAAAGTGTTCGCAAGTTTGGTTCGGCAATTACAACGGCCCCTGTGACGGAAACAATTCTGGTTGTGGACGACGGCGCGGCCACGATCGATTATGTACCTGAGCGAAAGAATTCGAGAGTGGCAAAGGCTCCCCAGAGCTTTTGGCTGGATGAAATTTTGGCTGCCCATGAAAAAATGCTTTCAGATGGCGAGGTCAATTGCATCGATTCATGTACCATGATGCAGAAGTTCGGGAAAAAGCTGCATTTGATCGATGGCCCCAGGGAAAACATCAAAATCACAACGCCGGAGGATTTCTATACCATGCGGGCGATTCTGGAAGCGAAAGAGAATGCCCAGATTTATGGACTGGATGAATGAGAATGAGCACAGAGGATAGAAATAGTTTCAAATCAGCGGAATGCATTGATTGGGATCGGTTTTGCGGGAAAACGGTATATATTACCGGTGCTACAGGCTTGATTGGTTCAAATCTGGTGGAGAGAATACTGTCTTGCAGCAAGGCGCAGGTGGTAGTACAGGTTCGTGATGAGGCAAAAGCAAGAAGAAAATTTGGCGGCGCTGTAGAGTATGTTGTTTGCGATTTGACAACGAAATCTCCATACTCGGAATCAGTAGACTTCATCATACATTGTGCAAATCCTACTTCCAGCAAATTCTTTGTGACTAATCCGGTGGAGACAATTAATATATCTGTCAACGGCACGATGAACATGCTGGAATTTGCCAGGGATAAAGGAGTGGAAGCCTTTGTTTTCTTATCAACGATGGAAGTATATGGAAATCCGCAAAAGGGCCATAAAGTTACAGAAAATGAAGGCGGCTCATTTGATTCTGCCGTGGTAAGGAATTGTTATCCATTAAGCAAGCAGACTTGTGAAAGCTTATGTGCTGCATACACATCGGAATATGGCGTTCATACCAGAGTTTTAAGGCTCACACAAACTTTTGGCCCAGGTGTTGACTATCATGATGGGCGTGTGTTCGCGGAATTTGCCAGGTGTGCAATTGAAAAAAAGAATATTGTCTTAAAAACAAAAGGAGAAACAGAAAGAGACTATTTATATACGGATGATGCAGTGTCGGCAATCCTTACGGTTCTTTTGAATGGCAAGGATGGAGAAATATATACAGCTGCAAATGAGGAGACGTTCTGTTCAATTTATGAAATGGCAAAATTGGTAGCTGACATGGGTGGCGTGGATGTTTTAATAGAAGAACAGGATATCTCGAAAATGGGATATGCAAATACGCTTCATATGGACCTTGATACCTCAAAGCTGAG
Source organism: Faecousia sp. (assembly GCA_034104845.1). Lineage (GTDB taxonomy): Bacteria > Bacillota > Clostridia > Oscillospirales > Oscillospiraceae > Faecousia. The sequence continues at coordinate 2,884 of JAXECZ010000115.1, forward strand.
AAATCTTGGCTGGAAACCGCAGGTAGGTTTGGAAGAGGCCTACAGAAGATTGATTAGGAGTATGAAAGAAAATGAGTAAGGTGAAGCTGGTCAGCATCATTGTGCCGATTTACAAGGTAGAAAAATATCTGAAGAAATGCATCGACAGTATTTTGGCACAGACATACACCAACTATGAGCTCCTGTTGATTGACGACGGCTCCCCGGACTCCTGCGGAGAAATCTGCAAGGAGTATTTGGGTGATGCCAGAGTTTCTTATTACCGTAAGGAGAACGGCGGCCTGTCGGATGCGCGTAATTATGGAATCGACCGGGCAAGGGGCGACTATCTCATGTTTGTGGATTCGGATGATTATCTCCATCCCAGGTGTTTGGAGGTGCTGGTTGACCTGATGGATCAAGCGACTGGGGTACAGATTTCTTCTGTTGGTGCATTTCGTGTTGCAGAGGACACTTCCGACGTAGCAGAGACGAATGATACTGTTGTATCAGAAGTCATTGACGGAAGAACCGCATTGAAAAATTTGTGTATTTGCAGAAAATTGGGCGTGTCCGCCTGTGGAAAGCTGTATCAAAAGAGCATGTTTGATGGGATGCGGTTCCCGGTTGGCGTGCTGTACGAGGACAATTGGACGATTCCCTATCTGCTCGACAAGTCTGAACTGGTTGCCTGTACGCAATGCAAGTTTTATTATGTTCAGCGCAATAATTCCATCATGCACAGCGAATTGACACCGCACAACTACAGTAGCTTTGAGGGATTGGAGCGCTTGATGGATTATGCAGACCATCAGGGGGACAACGATCTGCATGATGCTGGAGTCTGCAGAATGATTTGCGTTTTCTTTGGCACATTAATCAACAGACTGGTTTTTCAAGACGACTATTATGAAAAGGCCCGGGAGCTCAGGGGAAAATACAGAGATATCCTTTCGGAGGGATTTAAGAATCCGTATCTGAGCAGGGTAAAAAAAGTACAATGCTTTTTCTTCCTCCATAGCCTGCCGGTTTTGCGGATTTTGATGAAAGTATACATTCGAGAGTTTAAGGAAAATGCATAGTAAAAGGATTAAGGTTGCAATGATCACCAACAGCATGAGTATCAATGGAATCAGTGCTGTGATTATGAATTATTGCAGGAATTTGGACAGAAGCAGGTTCCAAATTTCTATTTTGGCGGGGGAGCCAATCGATTCTGTATACGCTGACGAGTGTGAAAGAAATGAGATCGAGATGATCACACTTCCGCCACGAAAACAGGATACCTATCATTATTACCGCGCACTCTATCATATTCTGTGGAAAAATGAATTTGACATTGTCCACATTCATTGTAATAGCGCTACAGTGACGCCGGAGCTGCTTATTGCCTGGCTGTGCGGCGTAAAAATCCGAATTGCACACAGCCACAACACCACATGCTCTAATATGAAAATTCATCGGGCGATGTATCCATTGTTCCGGCGTCTGTATACCAACGGCTTGGCATGCGGGCAGATGGCGGGAGAGTGGCTGTTCCGGGATAAGAAATTTGAAGTGCTTCCGAATGGCTTTCAAACGGAGAACTTTTCCTTTGATGCTGCAGAGCGTGAATCAATTCGGAGTGAGCTTCACATCGGTCATTCCTTGGTGATCGGTCACATCGGCCGATTCAATAGGCAGAAAAACCAGCCGTATTTGCTGCGGGTGTTTGAAAAAGTAGCGGAAAAGAGAACGGATGCTGTCCTCTTGCTGGTGGGAACCGGACCGGATTTTGAGGCAACCAGGGCGATTGCGGAAAAAAGCCGGTATAAAGACCGGATCATTCTGTATGGTACCACCCAGAATCCAAGGGCAATGTATTCGGCAATGGATGTATTTGTATTACCATCCAGATATGAGGGACTGCCGGTGGTCCTGCTGGAGGCGCAGATAACAGGGCTGCCCTGCATTGTGTCCGACCGGGTTACAAAGGAGATGGACTTCGGAAGCATTTGCTGGGAATCCATTGATGCAGATCCGGAAATTTGGGCAGAGAAAATCCTTGGAACCCAGTTGCTGAGGGAAGTTGACCGGGAAGCATACCGTCAGGCCCATCAAAACCAAATTGCTGCATACGACATCAAAAGCACCGCGAAACAGCTGGATAGAATCTACACAAATTTGATGGGAAAGAGGTAACTCTCCATGCCGACATATGAAGGGCTTCGGCTCAAGGTTTTAAAATATTGGCGTGCAGGACTTGCCAACTATCGTAAAAAACAATTGAAATCTACGGATTTCACAATTATATCCAATAACTGCTGGGGTGGAATGATTTATGAAACCTACAATCTTCCAAAGGAGTCGCCGACAGTTGGATTATTTTTTATGGCTGAGGACTATATTGAGTTCTTATCTGATTTGAAAGGATATATAAATGGTATATTAACTTTTATCCCGCCGGAATCATCCCGCTGGAAAGATGCTCCCCAGGTGTCGGGGGATAAGAGATTTGGAACATATCCTGTTGGGGTTCTATCCAATGGTAAAAATTCAGTTGAAATTTTTTTCCTACACTATCACAGTGAAGAAGAGGCAAGAGACAAATGGAGTCGGCGAAGTAAACGAATCAACTGGGATAAGCTGCTTGTAAAATTTAATGATCAGAATGGATGTACTGCAAAAGAAGTACAGGCGTTCATGAAAATGCCATATCAAAACAAACTGTTCTTCACCTGTAAACAATGGCCTGATGTACAGGGGGAGTATACAATTATCAGACAGTTCCCCAAACATGATTTTATCATGGCTTCCTATGAGCCATTTGGAAGAAGCAGATATATTGATAT
>JAXECZ010000118.1:0-3980 GCA_034104845.1 Faecousia sp.
TATCGGGAAAATGAAACATGGAAGCGGGTGATGGGGATTTTCCTGTTGCCCGGAAGAGGTGACTTTTTTGGAACTGGATAAGGATTTGCTTTCCCGCCAGCAGGCCAGGGACCTGGCAAAGCAGGCGGAGGAGGCACAAAAAATTCTGGCAGGCTTCCCCCAGGAAAAGCTGGATGCCATTGTGGAGGCGGTGGGGCAGGCTTTTACAAAGGAGGCGGTGTCCCTGGCCGAGATGGCGGTGCAGGAGACCGGCTTCGGCAACATCCGGGACAAAACCGCCAAAAACCGCTTTGCCGCCGACACCGTGCGCCGGGCGGTCAGGGGAATGAAAACCGTTGGGCTGCTCTCCCGGGATCCGGGAAAGAAGCTGTGGGAGATCGGCGTGCCGGTGGGGGTGATTGCGGCCATTGTGCCCAGCACCAATCCCACCTCCACCGTCTGCTACAAGGCCATCATCGCCCTGAAAGCGGGCTGCTCCATTGTGTTCTCCCCCCATCCCAAGGCCATTTCCTGCACCCGCCGGGCGGCGGAGCTGGTAGCGAAGGCGGCGGAGGCAGCGGGGGCGCCCAAGGGGGCGGTGGGCTGTCTGACCGTTCCCGCCCTCGCCGGCTGCCAGGAGCTGATGGGAGCGCCCCAGACCCGGCTGATTCTGGCCACGGGAGGTCCTGCCATGGTGAAAGCGGCCTATTCTTCCGGAAAGCCCGCCATCGGCGTGGGCGCTGGGAACGGCCCGGCATTTATTCACCACTCGGCGGATATCGCCAAGGCGGTGGGGTGCATTGCCAAGTCCAAAACCTTTGACAATGGCACTGTCTGCGCCTCGGAGCAGAGCATCATTGTGGAAAAGGGTATGGAAGAGGCTGTCCGCCGGGAGGCCCAGAATCAGGGCTTCTATTTTATGGATACCCAACAGGCAGGGCAGCTGGCAGGGCTGTTGTTCCGGCCCAACGGCACGTTGAATCCGGACGTTGTGGGAAAATCCGCGCTGCATCTTGCCAAAATGGCGGGCTTCCCCGTGCCCCCCGGCACCCGGATCCTGGTGGCCCGGGAGCAGGAGGCAGGGCCCACCCGACCCTATTCCATGGAAAAGCTCTGCCCGGTGCTGGCCTTTTTTGTGATGGACAGCGAGGAAGCGGTGCTTGACAAGGCCGTGGAGGTGCTCTCCCACGAGGGCAGCGGCCACACCTTTGTGATCCACGCCCAGGACGAGGCGGTGATTCAGCGCTTTGCGTTGAAGATACCCGTGTCCCGCTTCCTGGTGAATGTGCCGGCGGCTCTGGGCGGCATCGGGGCACAGACCAGCCTGTTCCCAGCCCTGACCCTGGGCTGCGGCGCGGTGGGGGGCAGCAGCTCCTCCAACAACATCTCCCCGTTGGACCTCATCAACATCCGCCGGGTGGCCTGGGGGATGGAAGAAACCGGGGAACCGGAATGCCGCCGGGAAAGCACGGTGGACGAGAACCTGGTGGAGCTGCTGACCCAACGGATTCTGGAGCGCCTGGGATAGGGGGAGACCATGGAGAATGCGGAAAAACTGGCCGATTTGCTGGCCTCCCGGCTGTTTGTGGAGCTGGAGGCCTCCGGACGGCATGTGCATGTCACCTGTGAGCAGGCTATGGTGCTCTTCGGTCACCGGCTGACGCCTAAGCGGCCCCTTTCTCAGCCAGGGCAGTTTCTGGCGCAGGAGCGGGTGACGGTGGTGGGACCCAAGGGGGAATTTCGGGATGTGGCCGTACTGGGCCCGGAGCGGAAAGAGGCCCAGGTGGAAATCTCCCTGACAGATGGCCGCACCCTGGGCCTTCAGCCTCCCATCCGCCTGTCCGGGGATACCAAGGGCAGCCCCGGAGCGGTGCTCATCGGCAGCTGCGGCCGGGTGGAGCTGGAAACCGGGGTGATCGCGGCCCAGCGGCACATTCACCTGACCCCGGAGGCGGCAAAGGGCTTTGGGGTGTCCCATGGCCAGCAGGTGAAGCTGAAAACCATGACGGAGCGAAGCGTGATTTTTGAGAATGTGGCCGTCCGGGTGAGTCCGGACTTTGCCCCCTATGCCCATTTGGACTACGACGAGGCCAACGCCTGCGGCTTCCAAAAGGGGGACCTGGGGAGAATTCTCCCATGACCCGGGCGCTGCTGATCGGACGGGAGCCGGGGGCGGAGCTGGGATTTGACTATGTGCAGGAGCCTCCCTATGAGGCGGTGGTCATCGGCTCTTTGACCCTGGGGCAGCTGCTTTCTTTCCGGGAGGAGCGGACTTTGGAGGCGCTGGCCCAGGGAAAGCAGGTGCTGCTCTACACTCCGGGACTGCCGGAGGCACCCGGGAACCGGAGCCTGGCGGGAAGTCTGGCCTCCGCCCAGCGGGGACTGAAAAACTGGGGCGTTTTGTTCACCGACGGCGGACGGAAGCGTCTGGTGACGGCGGAGGAGGCCAGAATCCTGCGTCAGCAGGGCCGCAGACCCGGCATGGATGCGGTGCTCACGCCGTTGGCCAAGGAAATTTTGGAGGGAACCCAATGAAAATCGGAAAAGTGATTGGCTCCATCTGGGCCACCCGCAAGGCGGCGTGTTTGCAGGGACAGACCTTTTTGGTGGTGGCCGCCGGAGACGAGGAGCTGGTGGCTGCCGACCAGGTGGGGGCCGGCCCCGGTGACCGGGTGTTGCTGGCCACCGGAACCGTGGCCTCCCGCTACTGCATGGATGCCCCGGTGGACGCGGCGGTGGTGGCCATTGTGGACGAGGGGAAAAAGGAAACCAAGTAGAAAGGAGCGGCTGCAATGTCGGCAGACCGGATACTCATTGCGCTGATGGCGGCATTTGCCGGTTTGGGGGCGCTGGATCGGATTCTGGGCAATCGCCTGGGATTGGGCCGGGAATTTGAAAACGGAATTCAGGCCATGGGCTCTCTGGCGCTGGCCATGGTGGGCATTGTGTGCCTGGCCCCGGTGCTGGCGGCGGTGCTGCGGCCGGTGGTGGTGCCGGTGTTCCGGTTTTTGGGAGCGGACCCAGCCATGTTTGCCGGGTCCATTCTGGCCTGCGACATGGGCGGCGGCCCCCTGGCCAGGGAGCTGACGGACAATCCCCAGGCGGCGAATCTGGGTGGGGTCATCACCGGCTCCATGCTGGGCGCCACCATTGTGTTCACCATCCCGGTGGCCCTGGGAATCCTGAAAGAAGAGGATCGCCCCGCCCTGGCCAAGGGAATTCTCTGCGGGATCGTTACCATCCCGGTGGGAATTCTGGTGGCGGGCCTGACGGCGGGGTATTCCATCGGAATGGTGGCACGGAATCTGGTGCCCATTGTGATTCTGGCGGGATTGATTGCCCTGGGACTGTGGATGGCGGAGGACAAAATGGTCCGGGGCTTTGCGGTGTTCGGAAAAATCGTGGTGGCGGTGATCACGGCAGGATTGGCGGCAGCGGTGATTCAGGCGCTGACGGGCTTTGCGATGATTCCCGGAATGGTGGATATCTCGGAGGGATTTCAGACCGTGGGCACCATTGCCATTGTGCTGGCCGGGGCTTTCCCTCTGGTGTCAGCGGTGACCAGACTGCTGCAAAAGCCATTGCTGGCCGTGGGGAAGCTGCTGGGCATCAACGACACGGCGGCGGCAGGACTGATTGCCAGCCTGGCCAATTCCATTGCCACCTTTGGCATGGTCAAGGATATGAATCCCCGGGGCAAGGTGGTGAACATCGCCTTCGCGGTGTCGGCGGCCTTTGTCTTCGGCGACCATCTGGGCTTTACGGCGGGATTTGCCCCGGAGCTGCTGGGACCGGTGATTTTGGGCAAGCTCGCCGGGGGCATCAGCGCGGTGCTGCTTGCCTTGCTTCTGACGCGGAATGAAAAATAAGCGTTCATAATTTGTCCTTTTTTTGTTTTCAATTCCGTTATTCGATGTTCAAAACCCGGGGATAATCTATAAACAAGAAAGGTTGCGGAAGCCGTGAGCCGCTCCTTTCTCTCCGTAGATCCTCTTTTCTAC
>JAXECZ010000132.1:0-10516 GCA_034104845.1 Faecousia sp.
CGGGGTGAAGCTGCTGGACAAGGTGTATTTCTCCGTGAACCGCACCGACAAGATCGCCTTTGTGGGTGAAAACGAGCTGGCCCAGACCGCCCTGTTCAAGGTGCTCATGGGAGAGCTGGAGCCGGACGAGGGGTCGATCAAGTGGGGCGTGTCCACCATCCGCAGCTACCTGCCCAAGGACAACAGCGAGTATTTCGACGGCAATGAGATGGAGCTGGTGGACTGGCTGCGGCAGTACTCCTCCAAAAAGGACGATGTGTACCTCCGGGGCTTCCTGGGCCGGATGCTTTTCAGCAATGAGGATGTGTTCAAGCCGGTGAATGTGCTCTCCGGCGGCGAAAAGGTGCGCTGCATGCTCAGCAAGATGATGCTCTCCGGCGCCAACGTGGTGCTGCTGGACCAGCCCACCAACCACCTGGACATGGAATCCATTCAGGCGGTGAACAAGGGCCTGGAAGCCTTCCCCGGGGTGGTGCTGCTTGCCTCCCACGACCACGAAATGCTGACCTCCACCTGTAACCGGGTGATTGCCTTCCAGCCCGACGGCACCATCATCGACAAATACGGCACCTACGACGATTACCTGGAATGGATGGCCCAGCGGAAAGCCGCGGAGCAGTAACGATACGCATACCGGTTTCAATTCGCAGTTAGGGAAATTGATGTTTGGCGGTATGTGTTCGTAGGGAACGGATTTATCCGTTCCGAAACGTGGGTGAACACCCATGGTTCGTTGGATGGTAACGGGTTCCGATTTTTTCAACATTTTTTCATTCAACATACCCCGGTAAAAACGTTACCGAGGCGGAATGCATGAATGCATTCCCTACGAAACATCTCCACAAATTCCAATTTGTCGGCATATTGGCGAACCTGGTAAACGCCATATCTTATATCTCTTTTTGGAGTTGAATTATGGAAAAGATTTTGGATATCATTACGGAAAAAATGCAGCAGGCCTTTGAGAAGGCAGGCTACGACCCCAGCTTCGGCCGGGTGACGGTTTCCAACCGGCCGGACCTGTGCGAATATCAGTGCAACGGCGCTCTGGCCGCTGCGAAACAATACAAATGCGCCCCCATCCAGATTGCGAAAGCCGTAGCAGAGCAGCTGGATAAGAGCGATTACGACATGTGCGAGGCCGTGATGCCGGGCTTCCTCAATTTGAAGCTCTCCGGCGCTTTCCTGGCAGCTTATCTGGAGGAGATGCGTACCCAGGAAGACTTCGGCGTTCAGAAAATCGGCCAGGGAAAAACCATCGTGGTGGACTACGGCGGTGCCAACGTGGCCAAGCCCCTGCACATCGGCCACCTGCGTCCCGCCATCATCGGCGAAGCCCTGAAACGGCTGTACAAATTCCTGGGCTACAACGCCATCGGCGACGTGCACCTAGGGGACTGGGGCCTGCAGATGGGCCTGATCATCGCCGAGCTCCAGGAGCGAGAGCCGGGGCTTCCCTATTTTGACCAGGGCTTCACCGGGGAGTACCCCAAGGAAGCGCCCTTCACCGTCACCGATCTGGAAGAAATCTACCCCACCGCCTCCGCCAAGAAGGCAGACCCGGAATTCTCAAGCAAGGCCCACCAGGCCACCCTGGAATTGCAGCGGGGCCGCCGGGGCTACCGGGCCCTGTGGCGGCACATTATGAACGTGTCCGTGGCGGATTTGAAGAAGAACTACGACAATCTGGATGTCCACTTTGAAAAATGGCTGGGCGAATCCGACGCCGACCCCTACATCCCCGCCATGGTGGAGGATATGAAGAATCGGGGCATTGCCGTCCAGTCCGAGGGGGCCTGGGTGATTCCCGTGGCGGAAGAGGGGGACAAAAAGGAAGTGCCCCCCTGCATTCTGGTGAAGTCCGACGGCTCCGCCATCTACGCCACCACGGACCTGGCTACCCTGGTGCAGCGGATGCAGGACTGGAACCCCGATAAGGTGCTCTATGTCACCGACAAGCGGCAGAACCTCCACTTTGAGCAGGTGTTCCGGGCCGCCCGGAAGGCGGGCATCGTGAAGCCGGAGACGGAACTGGAGCATGTGGGCTTCGGCACCATGAACGGCAAGGACGGCAAGCCTTTTAAAACCAGGGACGGCGGTGTCCTCCGGCTGGAGCAGCTGATTGCCGACATGACGGATTTCGTCCGCGCCAAGGTGGTGGAGAACCAGATCGTCGAGGAAGATCAGGTGGAAGCCACCACTGCCAAGATTGCCATGGCCGCCTTGAAATACGGTGATCTCAGCAATCAGCCCACCAAGGACTACAATTTTGACATGGAGCGCTTTGCCGCCTTCGAGGGCAATACCGGCCCCTATATTCTCTACACCATCGTCCGGGTGAAGAGCATCCTGTCCCGCTACGGTGCCTGGGAAGCCCTTCCCATCCAGGAGCCCGCCAACCCCTTTGCCAAGGAGCTGATGATTGCCATCACCAAGCTGGGCCCCACTCTGGAAGCCGCCCTGCGGAGCTCTTCTCCCAATCTGATCTGCGCCTATATCTACGAGCTGGCAGGCTGCGTGAACAAATTCTACCATGAAACCCGCATCCTTTCGGAGGAAGACGATGCACTGAAAGCCGGCTACATCTCCCTCATCGGCCTGGCGAAAAACGTCCTGGAGCAGTGCATCCAGATTCTCGGCTTCTCCGCCCCGGAGAAAATGTAAAAAATTCTCCCATTCCTCCAGTTTTCGGAAGAATGGGAGTTTTTTTACGCTCGCAGGGCGGCGGTGAAGCCGGGGGTCTGGGTGATGTTCATGTCCGCGTCCACCCACATGACCTCCACGTTGTATGCTTCCGCCAGGGTCTTTCCCTCCTCCAGCGGCAGCAGGAACAGGGCGGTGGACAGGCAGTCCGCCAGGCCGGAATCGTCACAGAGGATGGACACGCTGCGCCAATATTCGGAGGGCATCAGGGTGTCCGGGTCGATGATGTGGTGGTAGCGCTTTCCGTCCACGGTGTAGCTGCGCTGATAATCGCCGCTGGTCACCAGGCTCTGTCCTGCCAGGCTGACCACGCACAGATTCTCCTCCCCCGCATTGGGGGACTGAACGGCAATGTTCCATTTCCCGCCGCCGGGTTTTACGCCCCGGGTGCACACATTGCCGCCCAGATTCAGCATATACCCCTCGGGCAGCAGCTGGCTCACCCGCTGGGCCGTCCAACCTTTCGCCACGGCGCCCACATCCAGCCGCTGGGCGGGATCGGAAAGGAAAACCGTCCCGGCCTGCTCATCTAAGAGCACCGTGTCAAAGCCGGTGTGCTTTGCCGCCTCCTTCAGCTTTTCCATCTCCGGCAGAGCCGCATGTTCCGGGTCATTCAGCCCCGCCTCTCTGGCCTCATGCCACAGATAGAGCACACTGCCCATGGCCACATTGACCCGGCCATGGGTATTCTCGTAATAGTCCCGGCAGTCCTTCAGCAGCGCCAGCACCGCGCCGTCCACCTTGACCGGGGTAATCCCCGCGCTGTCGTTGACCTGCTTCAAGCCGCCGGGGTAATCGTTGTAGATGTCAAACAGCCTGTGGTATTCCAGCAGAGCCTGATGCACCTGCTCCGCCCGCTGCTGGAACGCCTGCTCCGATTCCTCATACCCCCGCAAAGTGGTAACGGTGTCGAACACATCCAGGAAAACCGTCTGATACACCTGCTTTTCTTTTTTCCCGCAGCCGGAAAGCAGCACCAGGGCCAGCAGGAGAGGAAGCATTTTTTTCACCATGGGGCAATCTCCCTTTTCTGATTTTCCTCTATTTTATCAGCCCGCCCCAGCCCTGTCAACCGGGAGGAATTTCCGATACAACATTGACAATTGCATCGAAATGTTTTATAGTATCCTTAGTTAATTTGTGTAAATTCAATTCATATTTTGCAAAAGGATAGGTGATTCAATATGTACATGGACGATTACAAGCGCTGGGCCTCCGCACAGCTGGAGGATCCGGCTCTGACAGAGGAGCTCCGGAAAATCGCAGGCTGCGACGATGAGATCAAGGACCGCTTCGCCGTCTGCCTGAAATTTGGCACCGCAGGCCTGCGGGGTGTGCTGGGAGCGGGCTCCAACCGGATGAATATCTATGTGGTTCGTCAGGCCACCCAGGGGCTTGCCAACTGGGTGAAGACCCAGGGGGGCAATCAGCTGGTTGCCATCTCCTACGACAGCCGCATCAATTCCGATGTGTTCGCCAAAAACGCCGCCCGCGTTCTGGCTGCCAACGGCATCAAGGTTCGCATCTACGACGCGCTGATGCCGGTGCCCGCCCTGTCCTTCGCCACCCGGTTCTATGGTGCCAACGCCGGCATCATGGTCACCGCCTCCCACAACCCTGCCAAGTACAATGGCTACAAGGCCTATGGGCCTGACGGCTGCCAGATGACCGATGATGCCGCCGCCGTTGTCTATGCCGAAATCCAGAAAACCGATATTCTGGAGGGCGCCAAGCTCATCTCCTTTGAAGAGGGGCTGGCCTCCGGCATGATTTCCTATGTGGGCGAGGACTGCAAGGAAGCCCTGTACGATGCCATCAAAGCCCGTTCCGTCCGGCCCGGTCTGTGCAAAACCGCCGGGCTCAAGCTGGTCTACTCTCCCCTGAACGGCTCCGGCCTGGTGCCCGTGACCCGGGTGCTCCACGACATCGGCATCGACGATATCACCATTGTCCCCCAGCAGCAGTATCCCGACGGCAATTTCCCCACCTGCCCCTATCCCAACCCCGAAATCTTCGAGGCGCTGCGGCTGGGCCTGGAATTGGCAAAGGAAACCGGCGCCGACCTGATGCTGGCCACCGACCCGGATGCCGACCGGGTGGGCATCGCCATTCGCTGCCCCGACGGCTCCTATGAGCTGGTTTCCGGCAACGAGGTGGGTGTGCTGCTCTTAGACTACATCTGCGCCGGTCGGATGGAAAAGGGCACTATGCCCAAAAATCCCGTGGCCGTCAAATCCATCGTCTCCACGCCTCTGGCCGACGCGGTGGCAGAAAGCTACGGTGTGGAAATGCGGAGCGTGCTCACCGGCTTCAAGTGGATCGGCGACCAGATTGCGAGCCTGGAAGCCGCCGGAGAGGTGGAGCGCTTTATCTTCGGCTTTGAAGAGAGCTACGGGTATCTCGCCGGTCCCTACGTCCGGGACAAGGATGCCATCATCGGCTCCATGCTGATCTGCGAAATGGCCGCTTACTACCGCTCCATCGGCTCCTCCATCAAGGAGCGTTTGGAGGCCATCTATGCCAAGTTCGGCCGCTACCTGAACAAGGTGGACTCTTTCGAGTTCCCCGGCCTTTCCGGCATGGACAAGATGGCCGGCATCATGGAGTCTCTGAGGAAAAATCCTCCCGCGGATATTGCCGGCTACAAGGTCACCAAGGTCACCGACTACCAGAAGCCCGAGGAAACCGGCCTGCCCGCCGCCAATGTGCTGATTTACGCTCTGGAAGGCGGCGCCACCGTGGTGGTTCGTCCCTCCGGCACCGAGCCCAAGATCAAGACCTATTTCACCACCCTGGGTAAGGACCTGGCCGAGGCCCAGGCACAGAAAGACAAGCTGGCCGAAGCGCTGAAGCCCATTCTGGCATAAGCCTTTCCTAAAATCATCTCCCATTCAGCACCCGTAGGGGAACGCTGAATGGGAGATTTTTGTATCTATCGAAATGGCAACCTGTCCGTTTACACCGGGTCCGTCCAGATTTGTTCCCCGTTGCGGACGTATCCCAGCTTCCCGGTTTCCAGCGACACGGCAATTTCAAAATAGTTGGTGTGATCCCCGTCGGGTTTGGTTTGGCTGCACTGGAATACCCAAGCCGGTGTCAGCACCACTTCCGTTTCCCGGAGCTCTTCCAGGAATCCCAGGCGGATGTCACTGCACTGGACGGTATCATAGTTGGTGATCTCCGGAATGCTGTTCACTACGGATTCGATTGCCTGCTCCAGGGGGATGGGGGACTGGATCGCTATCCGCTGACTCTCCCGGAGCATGATTCTTCCCTGGCACGCAAAGAGGCCCTGGTTGGAATAAAAAGCATGGGGGTTTACGCCAAAAACGGGGATTCCCTGGTATTCAGGCTGCAGATAGATACAGTAGTAGCCCTGCTGCTTCTGCCGGTCGTAACCGGCGCACACGTTCCAGGGGGTGAATCGGAAGCAGGAGTAATCCGACAGCAGTGCTGCCACAGTTTCGGCCGCCTCCTCCCCCGTCAGGTTCATTCCATCAGGAACGATGGAGGTTACATAATGGGGCTGGAACGTGGTTTTGGGCTCGTCCAGGTCGCTCCCGTTCAAATCCCGCTGCACATCCACATAGTAGAAATATCCCGCCCTTCCGTCTACGGAGCAGTCGAAGTACAGCAGCAGATTTCCCGTTGCCTCGTCGATAAGGCTGATGTCCGTCTTCCCGCTTTCCAAATCCCCTGCAATTTGGGGAAAGCGCTCCAGCAGCAGCTCCCGGCCCATTTTCTCAAAGGAATCAGTATCCGTCTGCAGCCAAATGGTTTGCAGTTCCCGGGACTGGGGAACCACCGTGTCAAAGGTTATGGTTTTTCCCTGAATCTGGGTGAAAAAACAGAGGGGCTCCCCGGCAGTCAGCTTTCCCAGCTCATCCACGCTCCATTTCTCAGGAATAGAAGCCGGGTTCAGATTGGGAATGGTGAAGCTGATTGGGTAATCCGTCAGGCCAATGCGGGTATATTGAATGGCATCTCCTTCCAGCTTGAAGGCGTAGGTGGCTATCCGGTAGGTCATGGTGACGGTGATTTCCTCCCGGTTTTGGCAGTCCTCCGGCAGCACCACCTCTCCCATGCCCATGACAACGGGGTCGATGGTGAAGATGCCGTTTTCGTCCGGGTCACCGTGGCAGGGTCCCAAATCCGCATCGTTGGCATAGACATGGTCGGAAAGCCAGCAATCCGCAACCAGGAAGCTCACAGAGCCGTCCTTTTGAAGCTTTTCCTGAATTTTATCCAATTCCTCCGGATTTTTCACCAGGCTGAGATAGGAGGGGTATCCGTCCGCATCCACGCTTTGGAAGGGCAGATTGGGATAGTTTTCTGCACTGAAGCTGAAATCCACCTGGTTTTCCGGCCTGTGGAACTGGCAGGCCAGGGCAACCTTTTCCCCGTCGTAATAGTATTCCAGCAGGGAGATCCCGCCGCCGTTGGTGCCGGGGATGGGATAGTCCTGCCGGGTTTGCACGGCATCTTCTCCCACGGAAAGCATCATGTTCTGGATTTCAATCTGCTCATCCAGCCAAGCGGCATAGTCCGGTCGTTCCTGGCGGAGCTGATCGTCCGGGGTTTGGTATTGGAAGCCGCTCCAATACTTTGAAATCAGGGATTGAATGGCACCGGTGGCATAGGCGGTAATCCCCAGGGCGAATACCAGGCAGGCCGCCAGGATGATCACCGCCAACCGGCGGCGGGAGGAATGGTGAGATCGTTTCATATCGTTCCTTTCCGAGGAGCGCTTGCCCTGCTCGGCAATGCATTCCTCCACCAGGGCAGGATCGATTTCGTTCAGAATCCGAAGAATGGATTCATGGCTCATGGAAGCATCCCCTCTTTCCGTAAGTATTTTTTCAGATTGTCACGGATTCGGAACAGCCGCACGGAGAGACGGTGGGGCGTTTTCCCCAATTGGGACGCCAAACCGCTGACGGAATCACCGAAGTAATAGCGGCGGATGAACAGATACCGGTCGTCATAGGAAAGCCCTGCCAAAAATGCGTTGATGCAGGCCGAAAGCTCCCTGGCCTCCATATCCGATTCCACCGAGGCCAGGCTGGGGATGGTCTCCTCCAGCTCCTCCAGGGCCGCGTCAAAGTGACTGTTGCGCTTCTTCGCGGTGTTGGCCTGATAGCGGGTGAGGGCCTTGTTCCGGGCAATGCCGCAGCAGTAGGCACCCAGAGATCTGGGACGATTGGGTGGGATGGAATTCCACACCCCCAGATAGGTATCGTTGGCGCATTCTTCCGCATCCTGGGGGTCTGCCAGGATATTGCCGGTTATTCTCTGAACCGCTTTGCCGTATTTGGAAATCAGCGCTGCAATTCCCTGCTCTGAGCGCTCAAAAAACAGGGCAATGATCGCCTGATCCTCCATGCTGAACCACTTCCTTTCCGTTACACCTATATAGTCAGGAACGAGGAACCAATATCTCACAAAAAATGAGCCCCTTTTTAAGAGGCTCGTAAAAAGATTGCGCTGTTGGCTTGAAACGGGAAATTCCAATTTTTACTGCTGGGGCCCGGGGATGACCTCCGGGCCGATGGGGCAATCGTAGCCCTCGGCGGCAGAGACCGCGAATTCCTCCCTTGCCTTTTCCAGCAGTGCGGGTTTGGTCATCAAATCCCAGGCAGTGCCTGCCAGGACCTTTGCCGCCTGGAGCATTCCCTTATGGGCAATGGAGGTGCGGCCGATGGACACGTTCTGCCAGGAATGGCCGGGACTGCCGCTGACCCAGGTGGCGGTGGTAAACTGGGCGGTGGGGGTGAGCCAGCTCACATCTCCCACGTCGGTGGAGCCGGGGCTGTAATTCCAGCAGGGTACATAGGGCATGATAAAATCATTGAGATCCCGCTGGCCGTTTTCCGTCTCCCGGAGGACAAAGCTGCGGACGCTGGGATTGGTTTTGGTCAGCTCCCCAGGCAGCTCCGGCTGGAAGGTCTGCCGCAGCGCATGGGCAAAGGCCCGCTCCGTATCGGTATAGACAGGGAGGGGTGCCTGCTGCAGGTTTTCATACATCACCTGCTCCAGCACCTGATTGCCCACTGTGGAGGCGGTGCCGTCCAGCTGCCGGGAGGTGACCTGGGTATCGGTCATCAGCGCCGCGCCCTTGGCAATGTTGTCCACCCGCTTCAAAAGCGCCTTGGCCTTACGAACCGTCTCTCCCCGAACCATGAAAATGGTTTTGGCTCCGGCCTGCACCACATTGGGGGACACGCCGCCGCCATCGGTGATGGAATAGTGGATGCTGCTGTTGGGGGGCATATGCTCCCGGAGGAACTGAACGCCCACATGCATCAGCTCCACCGCGTCCAGGGCGGAGCGACCGTTGTAGGGGTCGTTGGCCGCGTGGGCCGCCAGTCCCTGAAAGCTATACTCCACCTGGATACAGGCGGCGGAGGCACCCACCTTGATCTCGTTGGTGTCCCCGGGATGCCAGGTCAGGGCAGCGTCCAAATCCCGGAACAAGCCATCCCGTGCCATAAAGGTCTTACCGGCGCAGCCCTCTTCCCCGGGGCAGCCGTAGAAGATCACGGTGCCCTTCAGCTTCCCCGTTTCCAAAGCTTTTTTGATGGCCAATGCAGCGCCGAAGGAGGCGGCGCCCAGCAGATTGTGGCCGCAGCCCTGGCCGTTGCCTCCCTCGGTCACGCACTGCCTCTGGGTGGCGCCGGCCTGCTGGGACAATCCGGAAAGGGCATCGAATTCCCCCAGAATGCCGATCCGGGGGCTGCCGCTGCCAAACTGGCCAGAGAAAGCGGTGGGGATGCCGCAGAGCTGCCGCTGCACCTGGAATCCCTCCTGCTCCAAAAGCTGGCAGTAGTATTCCGCACTCCGGTATTCCTCCATGGACAGCTCGGACAGCTCCCAAATCTGATCACTGAGGGCTATGATCGACTGGGCGTTTTCTTCGATCACATCATATAAAAATTGCTTTTCCATTTACAGCACCTTGGATAAAAAGTCCTGCAGCCGGGGATTTTGGGGATTGCTGAAAATTTGCTCGGGGGTTCCCTCTTCCAGCAGCTTGCCATCCGCCATGAACAGCACCCGGTTGCCTACCTCCCTGGCAAAGCCCATTTCGTGGGTGACCACCACCATGGTCATGCCGGAGGCAGCCAGCTCCTTCATCACTTCCAGCACCTCGCCCACCATCTCCGGATCCAGGGCGGAGGTGGGCTCATCGAAGAGCATGACCTCCGGCTCCATCATCAGCGCCCGGACGATGGCTACCCGCTGCTTCTGGCCGCCGGAAAGCTGGATGGGATAGGCATCGGCCCGATCCTCCAGGCCCACTCTGGAAAGCAGCCCTCTCGCCTTCTGCTCTGCCTGCTGCTTGTCCATCCCCTTGACCCGGATGGGGGCAATGGTCATATTTTGCAGAATGGTCTTGTGGGGAAAGAGGTTAAAATGCTGGAACACCATGCCCATCTTCTGACGGTGGATGTTGATATCCAGCTTCACCTTTTTGCCCTGGGGATTGACGGTATACTTCTGGGTGATATCCACCCCGTCAAAGATAATGCTGCCGCTGGTGGGCACCTCCAAAAGGTTCAGGCTGCGGAGCATTGTGCTCTTGCCGGAGCCGGAGGGGCCGATGACCACCATCACATCTCCCCGATGGATGTCCACGGATACATCGTCCAGAGCCTTGATGGCGCCGTGGTTGTAGTATTTTTTCACATGCTGAACCTGAATCAGCTTATCTCCGGTCGCCACGGCTCATTCTCCTTTCAAAATAGGCAATAATCTTGCTGGTGGGGAAGGTGAGGCAGAAGTACACCACCGCCGCGATGATCAGCGGCTCTCC
>JAXECZ010000133.1:0-2618 GCA_034104845.1 Faecousia sp.
AGTCCCTGCCAGTCCCGGATGTGACGGTCAATACCCGTAAAGGCGTATTCGTCACCTACGAACCGGCGCAAAATGAGCAATAAAATAACGAGTGTTCTCACAGGATACCAAATCCTATAAGAACACTCGTTATGGTACGCCAGAAGGGACTCGAACCCCCAACCCTCGGAACCGGAATCCGATGCTCTATCCATTGAGCCACTGGCGCATTTGCTTTCAGCTCAGCTATTATAGCAGAAAAAATCCACTTTGTAAAGGGCAGGAGGGAAAAAATTTTGCGCTGATTTTGCGATGATCTGTTTGCCTCAGCAGAACAATCCATTCTCCCGTTTTCCCCGGTAGGTCTGAGAAATGCACAAAAGTGGAGGTGTATTCAGGTTTCTATTCATCATATATCCACAAAAAATAGAAATCCTGTATATCGCATTGACTTTCATGCAGAAAAGAGTATAATAATCGCATATTTATTCACTCCCAGAAAAATCCAGAGAGGAAATCTGTCATGACAAAGATTTTCATTGACGGCAGCGCCGGAACCACCGGGCTGCGAATTGGGCAGCGGCTGGCCCAGCGGAGGGATTTGCAGCTGCTCACCCTCCCCGAGGCGCTGCGAAAGGACGACAATGCCCGGAAAGACATGCTGAACCAAGCGGATGTGGCCTTTCTCTGCCTGCCGGATGCTGCGGCCGTAGAGGCGGCAGCCATGGTAGAAAACCCAAGCACCGTAATCATCGATACCTCCACCGCCCACCGAACCAACGACAGCTGGGTTTACGGCTTCCCGGAGCTCACCGGCCAACGGGAAAAGCTGCGAAAGGCCAAGCGGATCGCCAACCCCGGCTGCCACGCCAGCGGCTTTATTGCCCTTGCCGCGCCCCTGGTGGAGCAGGGCATCCTTCCCAAGGGAGCCGGACTCAGCTGCTTCTCCCTCACCGGCTATTCCGGCGGCGGCAAGAAAATGATCGCCGATTACGAAGCCCGTCCGGAAATGCTGGCGCCGCCCCGCATGTACGGCCTGGGGCAGAATCACAAGCACCTGCCGGAGATGCAGAAAATCTGCGGTCTGGAACACCCGCCCATCTTCTGCCCCATTGTCAGCTCCTACTACGCCGGCATGCAGGTGGTGATTCCCCTGTTCCCCCAGGAGCTCCGCTGCAGCAAAGAGGACATTGAGGCCATCTACCGAAGCTATTACCCTGGGAAAATTCTCCGCCCTCTGTCCGGCGGGGACGAGCAGGGCTTTCTGAATGCCGGGGGCAGAGCCGGGCTGGACGACATGGTCGTCAGCGTATTTGGAAACGCGGATCGAGTCACTCTGGTCTCCCGGTTTGACAATTTGGGAAAAGGCGCTTCCGGAGCGGCCATCCAGAACATGAATCTGGTGCTGGGACTGCCGGAGGAAACAGGATTGAATTTGGAGGACGCAATATGAAATTAATAGAAGGCGGCGTCTGTGCCGCAAAGGGCTTTACCGCCAACGGGATCCACTGTGGTATTCGGAAGAACCGGACCAAGCGGGATCTGGCCCTGATCTACAGTGAGAAAAAGGCCGCTGCGGCGGCGGTTTATACCACCAACTTAGTGAAAGGCGCACCGCTGATCGTGACCAAGGAGCATCTGTCCGACGGAACCGCCCAGGCCATTATCTGCAACAGCGGCAACGCCAACACCTGCAACGCCAACGGCATCCAGATCGCCCAGGAAATGAGTCAGCTGTTGGGTCAGGCCCTTGCCATCTCCCCGGAGGATGTGGTGGTGGCCTCCACAGGGGTCATCGGTCAGCCCATGGAGATCGCTCCCATTGCCGCCGGGATCCCCAGCCTGATTGCCGGACTGACGGAAAGCGGCAGTGACCGGGCCGCCGAGGGCATCATGACCACCGACACCGTGAAAAAAGAGGTGGCGGTGGAATTCACCCTGGGTGGAAAAACGTGCCGCATCGGCGGCATCGCCAAGGGCAGCGGCATGATCCACCCCAACATGGCCACCATGCTGGTATTCATCACCACGGATGCTGCCATCAGCCCCCGGCTGCTGCAAAAGGCCCTTTCCAGCGACATCGCGGAAACCTTTAACATGGTCAGCGTGGACGGGGACACCTCCACCAACGACATGGTCACCGTGCTGGCCAACGGCATGGCGGGCAACCCGGAGATCACCCAGGAAAACGAAGACTTCAACCTCTTTATGAAAGCACTGAACACCGTCACCGTCCACCTGTGCCGCTGCATCGCCGGTGACGGAGAGGGTGCCACCAAGTTACTGGAATGCCATGTCACCGGGGCGAACAATTCGGACACCGCCAAGAAAGTGGCCAAAAGTGTGATCTGCTCCAGCCTGCTGAAAGCAGCCATGTTTGGTGCGGATGCCAACTGGGGCCGGGTGCTCTGCGCCATCGGCTACAGCGGCGCCCAGGTGGATGTAAACAAAATCGATGTGGCTTTCCAGAGCAAGGCGGGCACCATCGCCGTATGCAAAAACGGCGCCGGGCTGGCTTTTTCCGAGGAGCTGGCCAAAACCATCCTGCTGGAGAAGGAGATCACCATTCTGGTGGAGCTGAACAGCGGCGACACCGGCTCTACCGCATGGGGCTGCGATCTTACCTACGACTATGTGAA
>JAXECZ010000138.1:0-2842 GCA_034104845.1 Faecousia sp.
TCCATGTGGCTGAGAACCTTGGCCCAGACATAGGCGGATGAATACATATTGTGCTCCTTTCCTCTGTTTACAGAAGCCCAAAATGGTAAAAGTTCGCATTTTTGAGCATAATACTTCACCCTAAATTCTATCACATTTTTCTGAAAATTACAAGCTGAATTTGTGAAAGATGAAGATTTTCTCTTGACCGAAAAATGAAGCTATGCTATATTATTGAATTAATAATGTGCTGACCGGTTTTACACAGAAAACGGATGAATTGGTGTGTAAAACGCCATAGGCACAGAGAACAAATTCATACGCAAAGGATATTATCCCATGGCTATGCTTAAAAAGGTCTGGACCTATCTGGTCATTGCGGCGGTTGCGTTTCTATCAGCATTGAACTATGAGCTCTTTGTCTTTCCCAATCAGTTTGCCCCCTCGGGAATCAACGGCATCTGTACCATGATCCAGTATGTCACCGGTATCAGTGTGGGTTATTTGAGCTTGCTCATCAACCTGCCTTTGGCCATCTGGTGCTACATCGAGGTAAGCAAGCCCTTAGCTGTCCGGAGTATGTTGTATGTGGTGATGTTTTCCTTAGGACTTCTGGTGCTGGATCATGTGGATCTTTCCCCCATTGCCTATTCCACGGAAAACGGCACCAGTAAAATTATGGGCCCTCTGGTTGCGGGCATCATCATGGGCTTTTGCTACAGTGTGCTCATCAAGGCCAGTGCCTACACCGGAGGCACGGACTTCATTTCCGCCATAATCCACAAACGGCACCCGAAAAAAAGCGTATTTTCTCTCAGCTTTGGCATCAACGCTGTGGTTGCAATCGCCAGCTTTTTCGTGTATGATTATAAAATGGAGCCGGTGATTTTGTGCATTCTTTATAGTTTTGCCTCTACCACCGTGGGAGAACGGTTCCAGCGCAGCGGCCGCAGCGCCATCCGGTTTGAGATCGTCACCAATCATCCGGACGAGATTTGCAAGGAAATCATCCAGAAGCTCCACCATTCCGCCACCAAATTCAAGGCCACCGGCGCTTTTACCGGGAAAGATACCTGGATCGTCATGTGCGTGGTGAATAAGACCCAGGCCTCGGTGCTGTCGGAAATTGTCCAAAGCTATCCCAATACCTTTGCCATGATGAGTCCGGTGATCGGCGTCATGGGCAATTTCAAAAAGCTCTCCGAAAAAGGCACTCCCGTGGCCGAAATTCTGGACCAGGGAGACGGACAGACGGTATGACCATGAGATACAAGACATTGCCACGACGATATCTTGTATCTTATATCTTTACAACAGCTTTCAAATTATAAAAACATAATTTCAAGGAGGAACCCCCATGGCCTACTATTACAAGGAGCCCAGCCACACCTTCAGTGAATATCTGCTTGTGCCCGGCTACACATCCGAGGAATGCATCCCCGACAATGTGAGCCTTCGCACCCCCCTGGTGAAATTCCGCAAGGGCCAGGAAGAGCCTGCCATTTCCCTGAACGTGCCCCTGACCTCCGCCGTGATGCAGTCCGTGTCCAATGATACCCTGGCCATCGCCCTGGCAAAGGAAGGCGGCATCAGCTTTATCTACGGCTCCCAGACCATCGAAAATCAGGCAGCCATGGTGGCCAAGGTGAAAAATCACAAGGCCGGCTTCGTCACCTCCGCCTCCAACCTGACCCCGGAAAATACCTTGGCCGATGTGCTGGCACTGAAAGCGAGCAACGGCTTTTCCACTGTGGCCATTACCCAGGACGGTACTCCCAACGGCAAGCTCCTGGGCATCGTGTCCAGCCGGGACTATCGGGTGTCCCGGATGCAGCCCACCGACAAGGTGAAAAGCTTCATGACCCCCCTGGAAAAGCTGGTCACCGCTCCGGCGGAAACCACCCTGAAGGAGGCCAATGATATCATCTGGGCCCATAAGCTCAATTCCCTGCCCATTGTGGATAAGAACGGCAACCTGATGTACTTTGTCTTCCGCAAGGACTACGCCTCCCACAAGGAAAATCCTCTGGAGCTGCTGGATGACAAAAAGCGCTACCTGGTGGGCGCGGGCATCAACACCCGGGACTATGCTCAGCGGATTCCCGCTCTGCTTGCTGCCGGGGCGGATGTATTCGTTATCGATTCCTCCGAGGGCTACACCTGCTGGCAGAAAAAGACCATCGACTGGGTGAGAGAGCACTACGGCAACACCGTGAAGATCGGCGCCGGAAACGTGGTGGACCGGGACGGCTTCCGCTTCCTGGCCGAATCCGGTGCGGACTTTGTAAAGGTGGGCATCGGCGGCGGCTCCATCTGCATCACCCGGGAAACCAAGGGCATCGGCCGCGGACAGGCCACTGCTTTGATCGAAGTGGCAGCCGCCCGGGATGAGTACTTCCGGGAGACCGGCGTGTATGTGCCCATCTGCTCCGACGGCGGCATTGTCCACGACTACCACATGACCCTTGCTTTGGCCATGGGCGCGGACTTCCTCATGCTGGGCCGGTACTTTGCCCGGTTCGACGAGGGCCCCACCCCCAAGATCATGGTGGGCGGTGCCTATATGAAGGAGTACTGGGGCGAGGGCTCCAACCGGGCCCGAAACTGGCAGCGCTACGACCTGGGCGGCGCCACCAAGCTGAGCTTTGAAGAGGGCGTGGATTCCTACGTCACTTACGCCGGCCCCCTCCACGACAATGTGGAGGCCTCCCTGTACAAGGTCAAGTCCACCATGTGCAACGTGGGCGTCACCAACATTCCCGACCTCCAGCGGGATGCCAAGCTGACTTTGGTTTCCTCTGTTTCCATTGTGGAGGGCGGCTACCATGATGTGACCCTGCGCTCCACCTCTCCTGTGAAATAA
>JAXECZ010000146.1:0-48002 GCA_034104845.1 Faecousia sp.
TGCGAGAGAGGGGACTCGAACCCCCACGGCGTAACCACACGCACCTCAAACGTGCTTGTCTACCATTCCAACACTCTCGCAGTTGCCAGAATATTATAACCACTACAGGGGATTTTGTCAACAGTTTTTTCCGAAAAAGGGGAAATATCCATCCGATTTTACAGCAGGCTTCTCCGCTTCCAGATTCTGCTCAGCTCCCACAGGCCCAGCAGCGCTCCCAGGGGCCAGCGGAGATACCAGGCATCCTTTCCCACATAAAACAGCAGGACACCGGCCCCAAACAGCGCTGTGTACTTCCCCTCGGCAGCCAGAGAAAAGGGGTAACGCCCCTTGCCCAGGAACCTCCGGCAATAGATTTCATGGATGGTCAGCTGGAGGCCGTGGGACAGCAGGGTGGCCACCGCCGCGCCAACCATGCCATACAGGCGGATGAAAACATAGTTCAGCACCAGGTTCACCACCGCAGCCGCCACCGTCGCCGCCGCCACTGCAGGCGTTTTCTGGTGGAAAAGCTCGAAGTTTACCGGGAAGGTGCAGAGCATATTCGCAAAATAACTGGCGGTAAACACCGGGATCAGCTCCAGACCGGGCCTGAATTCCTCTCCCGCATAAACGTGGTATACCTCCCGCACCAGCAGCACAAATCCCACGGAAAGCACGGCATACAGCTCCAGGAAGTGCTCTGCTTGGTGAGATGCCTGACGGCTTCTGTCCTGCTTCATATCGTCAAAAAAGAACGGCACCCAACTGTTATTCAGCGCGTTAAAGATGGTAAACATGATCCCGGACAGGGTGTAGGCCAGGCTATAAATCCCGGATTCCGAGGCACCGGCCATCTGCTTGAGCATGAGAATATCGCTGCTGCCCAGGATGGAATAGGCCAGGTTCTGAAACACCAGGGGAATGCCCAGGAAAAGGCAGAATCTCCAATACTGCCTGCTGTAAAACGTCTTCCCTTTCCACAGGATCCAGATGCAGCCGGCAAGGCCCACTGCGCCGTAAACCAGCACATTGCCCATGATCCTGCCCAAATACCGCTGCTCCTGGGGGCTGTTGAGCACAAACACCAGCGCCGTGCCCAGGGAGGCGACCGCGATAAACACGCTGAGCAGCATGTTTTTATCCGCTTTGAACTCATAGGTGAATTTGCTGTTCAGAAAATTCACGCCAAAGGTTCCGAAGGCCTGAACCAGCAGCAACCCGATGATCCACCGCTCCATTTGCAGCCCTTGAGAGATAGGGCCGGAAAAAGCAGCGATGATCAGAGCTCCCATTCCGAAAGAAAGCAGGGAAACCGCCATGGCAGCGGACTGATAGGCAGGCTGCTGCTCCTCCGGGAATTTTACCCGGGCATTGACAATGGTCGCATTGGTTTGCAGGGACAGCACCGTGGCAGCAATTCCCGCCCAGGTCGTAAAGGAGGCCAGGTTTCCGTAGCCATCCGTGTTCAGCAGCCGGGAAAACAGGGGGGCGGAGATTAGGGAAATACCCTGGAGCAGCAGGATGCTGAGGAAGTTGAAAAACGCAATGCGGTTAATACTTTTCTTCATGATTTTTTACTCAATTTCTTAAAGAATCTCCCGATATGCACCGCAGTGGGAAACAGTCCGAGGGCGGTGATGACCATTTCGATCCGTCCCAAAAAAGAGAACTTGTCATACTTCATGGCAAAGCCCAGATGGCCCAGAAGCGCCCGACGGTACTGGGTATGCTCCCTGGCAAATTTCTTCCGGACAGTCTTTTCTTCCAAATCCAAGGTCTGAACAATGTATTTCTGGGAGACGATGAGAAGATACCGGGCATCCGGCGCCAATTCCGGCAGAGAGCTGCTCACATCCTCATACACCTGGGCTGCATTTTGAACCGCGTGAAAGGATTTCTCGGAAATAGCAGCGCTGGTGATGCTGTTCTCCCGGTGGAGATAGTGGTAAACCGGCCTGGGCAGCATGGCTCCGCCTCCGGCCAGCAGCACCAGCCGGTAGGTGGTGGGCACATCCTCCACCACCCGGCCCACCGGGTAGCGAATCTGCTGAAACAACTCCCGGGCATAGAGCTTATCCCAGGCAGCGGAATCCAGGTGATCCCACCGGAAAATCCGGTGCACCAGCTCCTTGCCGGGGACAAATTCCTCCTTCTCCGGGCAGAGTCCAATTTGTGACCGGCCGGTGGTCTCATCCTCGTCGTACCGCCCGGCGCAGACCAGCTTGGCGTTGTATTTTTCCGCCACAGCCAGCATGGCCTCATAGGCATCCCCATCCAGCCAGTCATCGCTGTCCACAAAGGAAAAATATTCCCCCGTGGCAATTTCGATTCCCGCGTTCCGGGCATCGCTGAGGCCGCCGTTCTCTTTGTGAATCACCCTTACACGGCTGTCCTCCTGGGCGAATTGGTCGCAGATTGCCCCGCAGCCGTCCGGGGAACCGTCATCCACCAGGATGATTTCCAAATGACGATAGGTTTGATTCAAAATGGATCGAACGCATTTTACAAGATACCGCTCCACTTTATAGATGGGCACGATCACACTGATCAACGGTTCTTTCTTCATTGCGGCCTCCCCTCCCCGGCGATTTCCCGGTAAATCTCCAGCAGCCGGTTCAGATTCTCCTCCGGAGCATGGGTTTTCAGGGCGTGCTGCCGGGCCAGAGCCCCCATTTTCTCCGCCCGTTCCTCCATCTGGAACACCTCCATGATGTAATGGGCCAGCATATAGGGCGCGGTGGACGGATACACATAGCCCTCGCCGGGGCGGAGCATCGTGCTGACACCGCCCACATCCGCCGCTACGCAGGGAACCCCCAGGAGCATGGCCTCCCCCAGAGAATTGGGGGAATTCTCGATGGTGGAGGGCAGCACAAACACATTGGACTGCAAATAGGCCTGCTTCATCTGCTCTGCATCCAAATCCCCCAGGAATTCGATTTTCTCCGTCAGGCCCTTTTCCCGGCAGAACCGCTCCAAATAGCGGAAATAGTATTCCTGCCGCAGTTTTTTCTTGAAATCAGAGGCAAAGAAGCTCTCCCCGGTGACGCTGATGGTGGCATCCGGAAATTGGGACAGCACCAGAGGAAACGCTTCCAGCAGATAATGAAAGCCTTTCACCGGATACAGACAGCTGGAGGCGAAAATCCGGTGTTTGATCCCCTGAGCGTAGCGCCAGCTGCCCTGATAGAAAGGCTCTCGCAGGGTCTCATTACAGAAGTGATAGTGAATATCCGGATGGAGCTGCCGGGTGAGGGCTCTGTCCCAGTCCGTTCTGCCGATCACATGGGATACCTGCCCCAGGGCCTGGCTCTCCATTTCCCCCCGGAGCCGGAATTTCTTCTGCTGCCAGCGCAGGTTATCCCAGCGCAGCAGATCCCGCAGGGTGCTCCGGCGGCACACCTTTTCCGGCAAGCCCTCGCAGTAGTGCCGGGCACACACGCCGCAGAGTCCCTGAATGCTGATGACGACCCGGCCTAACATATCCGCTTTTTTTGCCGCGTTGACCATGGCCAGGCAATGACCATACTCGGTGCCCCAGATGTGAATCACATCCGGCTGGAATTCCTTCAAGCGGATACGGAATTGGGCTTCCAAAGAGGGGCTGTAGATATGGGGCTTCTCCTCCGAAAACAGGGTGTAGGCCGTCCGCTCATCCAGGCTGCCGGAGCGATCCCCTCCCCGGCAGAGCAGCAGCATGGTCAGCTTCTGCTTCCGCAAATCGGAGAGAACATGGTCGATCCACATCCCGCCGTCGTTGCTGCCGCCCATATGGGCGCGAACCGCACCGGGGACCATATTGCAAAGCCACAGTACTTTCATGTTTTTCCTTTCCTCTCCAGCATTTCAAGGACCTTGGCCGCCTGCACCACATTGTTCCGCTCCCGCAGCACAAACTGCCTGGCCTGGCAGCCCTTTTGGAACAGCTCCTCATCGGTCAGAGAGAGCACCTGGCGAAGCGACTGGGCCATGCCCTCAGGCGTCTCCTCCCGAAATAAATACAGGTGGGGGAGATATTCCTCCGGCAGGCAGGGCAGCGCCGTGGTAAGCACCGGCGTACCTGTGGACATATATTCCATGGTTTTGGACGGAAACGAGTATTTCACGAATTCCTCGTCCGATGGCCGGGGATTCACCAGCAGGGTGGCTTCCATCTCCTTTTCCACCACCTGACTGGGCAGCAGCAGCCCGCCGTAGAAAATGGACGGGTCCTGAGCGGCGATTTGTTCCAGCTCCTGCTGATAGTCACCGGCTCCATAGATATGGAGCTCCGCATTGGGAATGGCGGCCTGACGGAAGCCCTCCACCAGCCGCTCCACGCCGTAAATCCGGTGGATGCTTCCGGCATACATACAGATGCGCTTTTTGCTTTTTCTTTCCGGAGAGGGCTCTCTGGAGGCCATGGTGATATCCGCATGGCCCTCCAGCACCACATAGGGCTTTCCCTCTTTGTTCACCCGTTGGTTCATGAGCTCTGTAAGCACCACATAGTCCGTGCAGTGGCGGATGAGATACTTAGACAGCGCCTCGGTTGCGCCGTCGCCCAAAAATTCCGGCAGATCGGTAATGATCCCCACGCAGCGGCAGCCCTTGATTTTGGATGCCAGCAAAGCCCCCAGGCCGGACATCTGGTTCCAGCAGTCGATCACCACGGCGCTGTCCCCATCCAGCAGCTTCATACAGCGGGAAAAGGAGCCCAGAAAATAATGGAGCCACCGCCACAGCACGGGCCGGTAGGTGGGGATATAGTGGTAATGCACCTTGCCGGCGGTTTCATCCGGAAGCGTGATCACGCCGGATCCCAGAAGCTTCTCCTCCGCCGAGGGATAGCTCACCACATCCACCCGGGTGTGCTCCGCCAGCCCCTCCGCGAACAGCCGGTTGTATTTCTGGGCCTGAAACCCCGGCGCGGTGCCGGAGCCGCCATACAGTCTGGCATAGGAAGCTTCGGAGATGCATCCGGCGGCATACACGATTTTCACACAGTTCCCCCCCAATGGAGATTCTTTTCCGGTCATCTTCTCATTTCAGATCACCGGATCTCGTTGTCATATTGACGAATCGGAATTTGACGGGGAGGCCCCGCGGCCAATTTCGCACCGGCGTTTTCGGTAATCGTTACCCCATTACCCGCCCGGTAACGTTTTTGCGGCAGCATTTTGAACCGAAATCTCCAATTTTGCGTAGGGAATGCATTTATGCATTCCGCAAGGTAACATCTTTTGAGGCAGTACATGGAATGGGAAAACGGCGGATGATTCGTAGGGAATGCATTTATGCATTCCGAGGGTTGCTGTTTCAAAATCGGCGGGTTGAATGGGAAAACGTCGAAAATACGTCTTGGGAAATTACCATTCAACAAACCAAGGAGGTTATCCAACATTTCGGAACGGATAAATCCGTTCCCTACGCACACGCCGGAAGGCGTCCCATACATCTGCCCGCCAAATTCCAATTTGACAACAAGCTGATCAGTATGTTTTATTCTACCATATGCCGGCATTAACGGCAAGAAAAATTTCCCCGCTCCCCAATGGGAGCAGGGAAAAATTCAATTTTGGGCACACCGGTGAATGATGGCACGCATTTCATCCAGGTGGGCAATCATATCCCGGCACAGTGCGATCTGATTCCGGGTGCGAACCAGGTTGTGCTCCGGGTATCCGGTTTTAAAATAGAGATCCCCCCGGAGATAGTCATCCAGGAACCGAACCACCAACTCCGCCGTCAGGCAGACACAGCTGTCCGCCAGGGTATCCAGCTCCAACGGTGTCATGGTGTTTCTGGTTTTCTCCAGGAAGCCTCGGGCAAAGGCCTGAAATACCTCCAGATCGATGCCAACCCGATGGTAATCCGGACTGTCCTCCGCCACATGATTGGCGGCAAAGCGGATGGCGTCTCCAAAGTCATGGCCCATCAGGCCGGGCATCACCGTGTCCAGATCGATCACTACCAGAGCCTCGTTGGTTTCGGCATCGAAGAGCACATTGTTGATCTTGGTGTCGTTGTGGGTCACCCGCAGGGGCAGCTTCCCCTCCCGGCCCAGATCCGTCAGCAGGCAGGCCTGATCCCGGATGGACTGGATGTATGCGATCTCCTCCCCTACGCCGCTCACCCGCCCGGCAGCATCCTGGGCAATGGCTTCATCCAGGCTTTCATACCGGCCACGGGTGTTGTGGAAGCCGGGGATGGTCTCCACCAGCAGCCGGATGTCAAAATCCGCCAGCTGGGTCTGGAATTCGCCGAAAGCCCTGCCCGCGTTGCAAAGGATCCGGGGGTCGGAGGAAGCGCTGTAGGTGACGGAGGGAATATAGTTCATCACCCGCCAGAAATTGCTGCCGTCCAGCCAGTAGGTCTTCCGATCCTGGGTGTGATGGAAATGCAGGGAAAGCTTATTGGGACATTTGGCCCGGATGTGCTCCGTCACCAGGTCGATGTTATTCATCAGGCCAACGGGATTCCGGAAGGCGTAGGTATTCACATTTTGAACCAGAAAGGATTTCTCTGTCCCGTCGTCCAGCCGGAAATTCACCTTGTAGGTTCGGTTTACAATGCCCACCTGTATGGATTCGTAGCTCAGGTAGGTGCCGGGGAGCCGGAATACGGCGCTGACCTCTCGCAGTTTTTCATCCATCTTCTTTTCCTCTTTTATTCTTTTCCAGGAAACAGCCGCGCTATCGCCGCTCTGGCTGCGTCCTGCTCGGCCCGCTTCTTGCTGCTGCCGCGGCCCGTGCCCACCACGCTGCCGTTGATGCTGACCTCAACCTCAAACTGCTTGTCGTGATCCGGGCCGGATTCCCCGGTCAGGGAATAGGAGAGCGCCTGGTTGCGCTTCTGCTGCACCAGCTCCTGCAGCTGGGTTTTGTAGTCGGCATTGTGGAGCCTGGTCACAGGCACCTCCACCAGGATAAACCGGCGGATGATCCCCAGGGCAGCCTCCATGCCTCCATCCAAGAAGCAGGCGGCAATGACGGATTCCACAGCGTCCGCTAAGATGGAATCCCGGCTCCGGCCTCCCCCCTGCTCCTCGCCGTGGCCCAGGAGCAGATGGTCCCCCAGATGGATGGAATTCGCCACGGCAGCCAGGGTCTTTTCGCAGACCATGTCCGCCCGCATCCGGGTCAGCTCCCCCTCGGGACGGTTGGGGAAATTCCGGAACAGGTATTCCGCAACCAGCATTCCCAGGATGCTGTCCCCCAAAAATTCCAGCCTTTCATTGCTGAGCAGGCTGTTGTGCCAGCGCTCGTTGGCATAGGAGGAATGGGTCAGCGCATTCTGCAAAAGGGAAATGTTCTGAAAATGATAGCCGATGGCTGCTTCCAAATCCTTAATCATGCTTTGGCTCCTTTGCTTCCGCCAGCAGCCGGAGGGCGGCCTCCAAATCCTGGGTAAAATCGTTTTGGGCCGCCTCCGCCGCCTGTTTCACCGCATTGCGGAAAGCAAGGGCATCGGAGGAACCATGGGCTTTGATCACCGGCTTTTTGATGCCCAAAAATTGGGTGCCGCCGATCTCCCGGTAGTCCATCAGCTTCATCATGTCCTTGACTCCGGAGGAGCAGAGCAGATAGCCCAGCTTGGACAGCAGATTCTTCTTGAACATCCGCTTCATCAGGCTGCCCATGAACATGGCGGTGCCCTCAATGGATTTCAGCAGCACATTTCCGGCAAAGCCGTCGCATACCACCACATCCACCTCGCCCAAGGGCACATCCCGGGCCTCCACATTGCCCGCAAACCGGAGTAGGCCCTTCTCATCCGCATCCTTTAAGAGGGCATAGGCATCCTTTTGCAGCTGGGTGCCCTTGGAATCCTCGGTGCCGATGTTTAAAAGACCCACCTTCGGCTCGGCAATGCCCAGCTGTTTTTTGGCAAAGGCGGAGCCCACCAGGCCGAACTGGAGCAGAAACTCCGGCGTACATTCGGCGTTGGCACCGCAATCGCAGATGACGGTTTTTCCGCCCTTTTTATTGGGCATGGCAGGGGCCATGGCGGCGCGGCGAATCCCCTTGACCCGCTTGACCAGCAGGGTGGCTCCCGTGAGCAGCGCCCCGGTGGAGCCGGCAGACACAAAAGCATCGCCCTTGCCCTCCGCCAGAAGCCGCAGGCCGATGATCATGGAGGAATTGGCTCGCTTGTGAATCACCTTGTCCGGCTCGTCGTGCATATCCACCACATCCTCGGCGTTGGCGATCTCCACGCCTTCGGGCAGATCCGTAATTCCGTGGCGGCCCATCACCTCCAGAATGGCCTCTCCCCGGCCCACCAGAATGATTTCTGTACCGAAGCTCTTGGCCGCCTCAAAGGCGCCGAGAACGGCAGCCTCGGGAGCATTGTCGCCGCCCATGGCATCCAGAATGATTTTCATAGCTCCACCTCTTTATATCCCCTTGGCAAGCAAGCCGTCCACCGCTTCCAGGGCACGGTTTGCGATTGCCAGATTCTTTTCCGCTTTTTTCCGCATCCGCTGCTCCAGCGGGGCAATGATGCTGAAATTCACATTCATGGGCTGGAAATTCTCAATGCTTCCGTCGCTGATGTAGCAGCCCAGCGCACCGATGGCGGTGGTTTTGGGGAAATCCGGCACCGGCCGCCCCTGAACCTTGGCCGCCATAGCCACCGCCGCCAGAAAGCCGGAGGCAGTGGACTCCACATAGCCCTCCACGCCGGTCATCTGCCCGGCAAAGGCCACCAGAGGATTGCGCCGGTCAGCATAGAACCGGTCCAGCAGCTTGGGGCTCTGGAGGAAGGTGTTTTGATGCATCACACCGTAGCGGACGAATTCCGCATCATGCAGTGCGGGAATCATGGAGAATACCCGCTTCTGCTCCCCGAATTTCAGATGGGTCTGGAAGCCCACCAGATTGAATACACTCTTGGCCGCGTTGTCCTGCCGCAGCTGGAGCACCGCATAGGGCTCCCGGCCGGTTTTGGGATCCCGCAGCCCCACCGGCTTCATGGGGCCGTAGCGCAGGGTATCCAGCCCCCGGCGGGCCATCACCTCCACGGGCATGCAGCCTTCAAACACCCGCCGGTCCTCAAAGCCGTGGATTTCCGCCTCTTCGGCAAAAATCAGCTCCCGGACAAAGGTTTCATACTGCTCCTTATCCAGGGCGCAATTGATGTAGTCCGGTGTTCCCCGGTCATAGCGGGACTGCCACCAGGCCAGGTTCATATCCACCGATTCGGCAGTCACCAAGGGGGCAGCGGCATCGAAAAAGTGGAGATAGTCCGCACCGAAGTATTCCCCGATGGCCTTGGACAGCTCGTCCGATGTCAGCGGACCGGTGGCAAGGATCACAGGCCCCTCCGGCACCTGGGTCACCTCTCCGGGTATCACCGTAATCAGAGGGTTTGCACGGATTTTTTCCGTAACCAGTGCGGCAAATCCGGCCCGATCCACCGCCAGGCAGCCACCGGCCTCCACCCGGGTGGCCTGGGCGCATTCCATAATCAGGCTGCCGCAGCGGCGGAGCTCTTCTTTTAAAAGTCCCACCGCATTTTCCAGCCGGTCCCCCCGGAAAGAATTGGAGCACACCAGCTCCGCGAAATCGGCGCTGTGGTGGGCGGGGGTCATCTTGGCGGGCTTCATCTCATGGAGCTCCACCGGAATGCCCCGTTTGGCCAGCTGCCACGCCGCCTCCGAGCCGGCCAGACCGGCTCCGATCACCTTGACTTTCATGTGTTACGTCCTCTTTTTTGTGTTGGTTCCGGTTTTCGTGGTTTTCGCCGCTGCCTTTTTGGCGGCGGGTTTCTTTGCCGCAGCAGTTTTCGCCCCGGTCTTTTTGGCTGCCGAAGTCTTTCCCGAAGCCGCCTTTTTGGGCTTTTCCTCAGTATCCTGGGTGGCCTCGCCGTCCTGGGTATCGGTTTTCTTCTTATAGTAGCCCCGCTGATCCTCCGGGAGGAAACGAGAGCATTTTTCATTGATGCAGAACGGCTTCATTCTGCCCCGTCCGGACTTTTTGAACAGGGTCTGTCCGCACTCGGGGCAATCCTCGGCGGTGGGCACATCCCAGGTCATAAAGCCGCACTCCGCTCCCTGCTCGCAGGCATAGTAGGCATAGCCCCGCTTGGATTTCCGTTTCAGAAGCCCGCTGCCGCACTTGGGGCAGCGACCAGGCATCCGTTCCACCAGAGGCTTGGCGTTTTTGCACTCCGGGAAGCCGGGGCAGGCCAGGAATTTGCCGAAGCGGCCCATTTTAATCACCATTTTCCGGCCGCAGAGCTCGCACACCTCGTCGGTCTCCTCTTCGGGCACTTTCAGGCGCACACCGTCCAGGGCGGTTTCCGCATCCTGCAATTCCTTTTCAAAATCCCGATAGAAATCCGCCAGCAGATCCTTCCAGTTCTGTTTTCCCTCTTCCACCGCATCCAGGCGGCTCTCCATGTTGGCGGTAAACTCCACATCGATGATGTCCTGGAACCGATCCACCATCAGGCCGGTAACCACCTCTCCCAGTGCGGTGGGAGCCAGATGCTTATCCTCTTTCACCACATACTCCCGATCCTCGATGGTGGAGATGGTGGCAGCATAGGTGGACGGGCGGCCAACTCCCTTTTCCTCCATGGCTTTCACCAGAGTGGCCTCGGTGAACCGGGCAGGCGGCTGGGTAAAGTGCTGCTGCTTGTCGTATTTCGAGGGGTCGGTCAGTTCCCCCGTCTGCAGATCCGGCAGCGGGGAACCCAGGGTCTCCGCTTCCTCGTCCCGCCCCTCTTCATAAACGGCGATGAAGCCGGGAAAACGCAGGCTCTGATGGGTGGAACGGAAGGTGTGACCGGCGCACTGGGTATCAATGGCCACGGTGTCGAAAACGGCGTTTGCCATCTGGCTGGCCAGGAAGCGGCTCCAGATCAGCTTATACAGCCGGTACTGGTCGCCGGTCAGGCTGGAGCGCACCCGCTCCGGATCCAGCTCCACATGGGTGGGGCGGATAGCCTCGTGGGCATCCTGGGCACCGGCCTTTGTTTTATACTCATGGAATTTTCCAAAGTAATAGCTGTCGCCATAGCGGCGGCGGATAAAATCGGCGGCGGCGGCCATGGCCTCCTCCGACAGCCGCAGGGAGTCGGTACGCATGTAGGTAATGAGGCCCAGGGTCCCTTCCCCCTCCACGTCCACGCCCTCATACAGCTGCTGGGCGATCATCATGGTTCGCTTGGGGGTCATATTCAGCTTTCGGGAGGCCTCCTGCTGCAGGGTGGAGGTGGTAAAGGGAGGGGCAGCTGTGCGCTTCTTCTCCCCTTTTTTCACATTGGAAACGGTAAAGGGCTTTCCGCTGACATCATCGATCACCGCCTGGGTCATCTCTTCGTTTTCCAGCTCCCGCTTCTTTTCCTCTCCATAATACCGGGCCACAAAGCTGCCGGGCTTATCCCGGCGGTTCAGGGTCACATCCAGAGTCCAGTACTCCTTGGGCTGGAAGGCGCGGATCTCATTCTCCCGATCCACCACCATCCGGGTGGCAACGGACTGCACCCGTCCGGCAGAAAGGCCCCGGCGCACCTTTTTCCACAGCAGGGGCGAGAGCTGGTAGCCCACGATCCGATCCAAGATCCGGCGGGCCTGCTGGGCATCCACCAGATCATAGTCGATATCCCGGGGATGCTGGATGGATTCCCGCACCACCCGCTGGGTGATCTCGTTAAAGGTGACCCGGTGGGCTTTCTCATCGGGCAGTCCCAAAAGCTCCTTCAGATGCCAGGAAATTGCCTCTCCCTCCCGGTCCGGGTCCGTTGCCAGATAGACCGTCTGGGCCTGATTGGCCGCCGTCCGCAGTTCCTTGATCAATTCCTCTTTCCCCCGAACCGGGATATACTCCGGGGTGAAATCCCGCTCCAGATCCACGCCCATCTTGCTTTTGGGCAGATCCCGCAGGTGGCCCATGCTGGCCTTCACCACATAGTCCGGCCCCAGATATTTGCCAATCGTTTTTGCCTTGGACGGTGACTCCACGATCACCAGATTCGTCGGTTTTGCCATGAATAACTTCCTTTTCCTAACTTGTATTCCATGTTATTTCCGCAGAGCCAGCCGGTTGCCGGGCAGGCGCACGATCAGCCCTTTCAGCTCCAGCATGGTAAGCTGCCGCAGAAATTGCCCGGAGGGGATCCCGGTGGCGGCGATCACCTCATCCACCAGCTTCTCTCCCTCCGTCAGGCAGCTGACAATGGCCCGTTCCTGTTCCGGCAGGCCCTGCAGCGCTGTGTTTACGTCAATATAAGCCGCAGCCGGTGTGTTGTCAATGTCTTTTTTTCGTACCGGCTGTTTTGGTTCTTGCTTTTGGATGGTCTGCCGGGGCATCGGCTCCGCCGCGAAGGATGCCCCATCCGCCTGGAAATTCACCTTTCGGATTTTATCCGGGAACAGAGAGGTATATTCGCTCATCACATCCCAGCCGCAGCAAACCGGACACGCGCCCTCCCGCAGCAGCCGGTTGCTTCCGGCAAAGCTGGGCAAATCCACGTTTCCGGGGACGGCATACAGATCCCTGCTCTGCTCCAGTGCCGCCCGGGCAGTGTGGAGGGCGCCGCTCTTCTCCGGCGCTTCCACGATCACCACACCCACGCTCAGGCCGCTGATGATTCGGTTGCGCCGGGGAAAATTCCATTTGTACGCCTGGGTTCCGGGAAGAAACTCGGATAAAAGGCAGCCGTTTTGCTCCACCTGGGCAAACAGCGCCTTGTTGCACGCCGGGTAGACCACATCCACCCCCGTGCCCAGCACACCAACGGCAGGATAGCCCGCCTGGAGCGCTCCGCTCATAGCCGCCGCGTCAATGCCATCCGCCAGGCCGGAGACCACCAAGCCGCCGCAGGCGCTGATCTCGCCGCCCAGCCGCTTGGCAACGGAGACTCCGTAGGCCGAGCATTTCCGGGTGCCCACCAGGCCGATGACGGGGCTTCCGCTGAACGGAGGGAGGCTGCCCTTGTAATAAAGTATCAGGGGCGGATGATAGATATTCTTCAGCCGCCAGGGGTATTCCGGATCCTCATAGGTTAAAATCCGGATCCCCTTTTTCCGGCAGGTTTCCAGCGCCGCCTGGAAAGGCGCCAGATCCTTATCCGACAGGGCTTTCTTTCCGGCAGCGGTCAATCCCGGGACGGAGGCATATTCCCTCAGCCCGGCGGAATAAACCTGCTCCGGAGAACCGAAAAACTGGAGCAGCAATCCCTTCAGATGCTCGTTGATTCCCGGCCGATGGGCCAGCCACAGCCAATGCTCCAGCATGTATTTCCCTCTTTCTTTTTATTGTTTCATCTGCCACATGGTAATGGCGGCAGCCACAGCGGCATTCAGGGATTCGCAGTGGGGATTCATGGGAATGATCAGCTTTATCCCGGCGGTCTCCAAAATCTCCCGCCGGACGCCCTGACCCTCGCTGCCAATGACGACCGCCATCCGGGAAAGCGCCGCCTGACGAATATCCACCGCGCCGTCCTCCAGCGCCGTCACCGCTATGGGGATCCCGGCTTCCCGGCAGGCGGCAGACACCTGCTCCCAGGAGGCGGTGACCACCGGTGTGCGGAACACCGCGCCCATGCTGGCTCGGACGACCTTGTGGCTATAGGGGTCGGCGCAGCCTTCCAGCAGGACCACGGTCACATCCAGCGCGTCCGCCGTCCGCAGAATGGTGCCCAGATTGCCGGGATCCTGAATGCCGTCCAGCAGAAGCATTCCCGGCTGGGGCGCAAACCGCTTTTTCTCCGGCAGGCGGCAGAGGAAGACCGCTCCCTGGGGCGCTGCCATGGGAGAGATGGACTCCATCACATCCTGGGGCACCCGAATGAGGCGCACCTGCTCCGGCAGCGACACCTCCACAGCATCGGAGAGGATCACCGTCTCCAACCCGGCGCAGTATGCTACCGCCTCTTCCAGCAGCTTCACCCCGTCCGCGGCAAAAAGCCCCGCCATCTCCCGCTCCCGGCGGGAGGCGAACAGCTTTTTCACCTGCTGGAGCAGGGGATTTTTTCGGGAGGTAATCCGTTCCGTCACAGTCTCTGCATAGCCTCCAAAGCCACGGTATCACCCAGAACAGCCAGCACATCCCCGGTACAGATCTGGTAGTCGGCAGAGGGGGACACGTTGGTCTTCTCCCCGTTTTTCACCGCGATGATGTTGATGTCCAGCTTGGCCCGGACATTCAGCTCCCGCAGGCTCTTTCCGATCCAGCTCTTAGGGGCGGGCACCTCCAAAATGCCATAATCTGTGGAAAGCTCGATATAATCCAGCACGTTGTGGGAGTGGAGAATTCTGGCCAGCCGCTGGGCCTGCTCCATTTCCGGAATCACCACCCGGTCCACCCCCAGCTTTTCCAGCACACGGCCATAGGTGGCATCGTGGGCCTTGCAGACCAGGTAGGGCACTCCCAGCTCCTTGAGATTCATCACCGTCAGCACGGAGGCAGCCAGATTGTCGCCGATGGCAACCACCGCGCAGTCAAAATTCCGAACGCCCAGGGCCCGGAGCACCTCCTTATCCTGACCGTCACCCACAACGGCATGGGTCACGTCGTTGGCAATCTGCTGCACCAGGTCCCCCCGGATGTCAATGGCCAGCACCTCAGCACCCAGCTGGCACAGGTTTTTCGCCAGGGCGGAACCAAACCGTCCCAGGCCAATCACCACATAGGATTTCATAAGAACCTCCTTATCCAATCAGCAGGCTGGTCTCCGCATAGCGGAACCGCTCAACCGCCTGGTTGCCCATAAGGAAGCCCAGGCTGATGGTAAGCACACCCACCCGTCCGAAATACATAAATATAATGATCAAAATCTGCGCGGGAACACTCAGCAGCCCGGTAGCCCCCGCCGTCAAGCCCACGGTGCCCAGAGCGGAAACCGCTTCAAACAGGGCATCCGTAAAGCCAATGGGAGAGGTGGCGCTGATGAAAATGCCGCCGAACAGGGCAAGCACGATCATAATCAGGCTGATGGTCATGGCGTTCATCACCTGAGCATCTGGAATGGTGCGGTGATAAACGGTGACGGTGCTTCTGCCCCGGGCCCGGGAGGAGATGAACAGCAGCAGCACCAGCACCGTGACGGTTTTTAGGCCGCCGGCAGTGGAGCCGGAGGAGCCGCCAATGAGCATAAACACCGAGAAGATCGCCTTGCTGCTATCCGTCAAACCGGCCTGATTCATGGCATCGAAGCCTGCAGTCCGCAGGGTGATGGACTGAAACAGGCCGCCCAGAAGCTTTTCTCCCACCGAGAGGCCGCCTAAGGTCTGGGGGTTATTCCACTCCATCACGCAGGCCAGCACCCATCCAATGAGAATCAGGCTGACCGTGGCAGACAGCACCAGCTTGGAATACACCGTGAGCTTGCGGAAGCTCCGCTTTTCGCCAATATCCTCCCAGACCAGAAAGCCCAGGCCGCCCACCACCACCAGAGTGCCCAGGGTGAGCAGCACCACCGGATCACTGCGGAACAGCTGCAAGCTGCTGCCGGGGGAAAGCTCGCCGAAAATGTCAAAGCCCGCGTTGCAGAAAGCGGATACCGAGTGGAACACCCCCCACCGCAGCGCGGTGGAGAAGCCGTATTTCGGCCAGAACCAGCAGGTGAGGATCAGGGCTCCCGCCGCCTCCATGCACAGGCTGCCGATGAGGACGGTACGCTGGAGCTTTACCACACCGTTCATTTCATTCAGCGACAGTGCCTGGGCCATGATCATCCGCTGCTTCAAGCCCACCTTCCGGCGAAACAGGAAAATCACCAATGTGGCGGCGGACATAAAGCCCAGTCCGCCGGTTTCAATGAGCATCAGCAGCACCCCCTGGCCAAAGCCGCTCCACTGGCTCCAGGTGTCAAAGGGAGTCAGGCCGGTGACGCAGGTGGCAGAGGTGGCGGTAAACAGCGCCTTCAAAAACGCGCAGGAGCTGCCGTCCCGGGAGGCAATGGGGAGCATCAGCAGACCGGTCCCCACGCAGATAATAGCGAAAAAAATCACCGCGATCAATTTGGTCGCGCTCATGGGCTTGCCCCGGCGCTTTATGCTCAGCGCCAGCACCCGCTTGTATAAGGACAAGGACGATTCCCCTTTCCGTTGGTCATAAGCTCACAATCCGCCTATTTTGATACAATAGCATCTATTATACCCATGGATATGAGATTTTGCAAGACTCTTTTCGGAAACAAATCATCAGGAATACCAATACTGCCTTCCCCAGTTTTCATAATCCCACTGCTGCATATAGTCGTTGCACTCAAAATCGATATAATAGAGCGTTTCCCCCTGCACCACAAAATTGGTTGGATAGTAATCAATATTGGTATTTGCGGGATAGAGCAAATGGCACATTTCCTGAATCTGATCGTAATAGATTTGCTTCATCCGGTTTTCTTCCACCAGTTGAGCAATGGTGGGACCATCGATATACTCTTTCAAAATCCGCTCGTTCTCCACATCCGCTTCCAAAAGCGCCGGGATGGGGATCCCGATGTCTTTCAGCCGCCGGTAGTCCCGCAGCTCGGATTGGAGCTTGTCGCCGAACTGGTAGTAGTCGCAGGGCTCATGGTGAATCTGCTTGAGCACATACTGCGTCCCTTTTTCATCGGTGACCAAATAGGAATAGCCTCCCTTTCCCTTGCCCAAGAGCCTGACAACCTCATAGGATTTCCCGTTGACGGACAGGGTCTTTGGATTGCACATCATGCATTCCCCTTTCAAGAAAAAACTGCCGCCCGGGTGAAGCAGGCGGCAGCTCTATTGTTTATCGGTTTTCTCTGGAAGAGAGATATTTGCGAACCATCAGCGCCACCTTAAACACGATGGCATGGTCGAACTGCCGCAAATCCAGCCCGGTGAGCTTTTTGATCTTTTCCAGCCGGTACACCAGGGTGTTGCGGTGGACAAAGAGCTTGCGGGAGGTTTCGGATACATTCAGGTTATTCTCGAAGAACTTGTTGATGGTGAACAGCGTCTCCTGATCCAAAGAGTCGATAGAGTTCTTCTTAAAGACCTCGCACAGGAAAATCTCGCACAATGTGGTGGGCAGCTGATAAATCAAGCGGCCAATGCCCAGATTCTCATAGTGCATGATGCTCTTTTCCGTGTCGAACACCTTGCCCACCTCAATGGCGGTCTGGGCCTCCTTGTAGGAATCGGCCAGCTCCCGCAGATGCTCGGCCACAGTGCCGATGCCGATAACGGTTTTGATCCGCAGCTCGTTTTTCAGGGTATTTTCCAGATTGACGGCGATCTTTTCCAGGTCCTCGCTGGTGGTGGTGGAGCTGATCTGCTTGACAATGGCCACGTCGGTTTCATTGACGCTGAGCACAAAATCCTGGAGCTTATCCGGGAACAGACCGGACAGCACATCCACCGTGGCCACATCCCCGTGACCCACCTGGCGGATCAAAAACACCGCCCGAGGCGCATCGGTGGCGAAGTGCAGCTCCTTGGCCCGGATATAGATATCACCGGGGAGAATGTTGTCCATGATGATGTTCTTCACAAAGGTGCCCCGGTCATGCTTTTCCTCGTAGAACCCCTTGGCATCGCTGAAGGCGATGTAGGCCATGGAGCAGAAGCTCTTGGAGATCTCGTCGTCACCGGTGCAGAACACGGCGTACTCAAAAGCATTGGAGCTGCCCACAATGGCCTTGAACCACTTCTGCCCAAAGGTAACCATATTCTCACCGGCATTGCCCACCTTCAGGGCGGCATCGCTCCAGCGCTCACCCAGCAGGGAGGCGTCGGTACAGGAGACCACGCTGCCCTCGGTATCGATGACGCCGAAGGTATGGTCGGGGATATCTCTCAACTGAACAATAACACTCTGAAAAACACTGTTGGACATATGGCTGCCTCCTTAGTATCCTGCATAAATGCACATTTCATAAAACTGTAGTATCAGTATACACATCTTTTGCACATTTTGCAAGTACCTTTTGACATTTTATTGCAAAAACTTACACCCTTTTTAGGTATTATTCCAACAGCGGCAAAAGTCTATGCCGAAAGGACACCTTTTTTGTACAACACTTTTCTGACAGTCTTTGTCAAATCGTCGAAAAAAGGGGATCTTCCCGGGTTTTCCGCATTTTTATCTATTTTTCCTGTTCCAGGGCTTCCACTTCCCGGTCTGTCAATTCCCGTGCCGCCCCCCGGGGCAGATCTCCCAGAAGGAGGCAGCCTTCCTTTCTGCGCTCCAGATAGCTTACGGTCATCCCCCGGGAGGCCATCATCCGGCGCACCTGATGGTATTTTCCCTCACACACGGTGATGAGGCTCTCCCCCGGCCCTATGGGCTCCAAAACCGCGCTGCGGCATTGGGTTCCGTCCGCCAGGGTAAGCCCCTGGGCAAAGGCAGTAACATCCTGCTCCGTGGCAGTTCCCTCATGGCAGGCATAATAGACCTTGGGCACCTCTTTCTTGGGGGAGATCAGCCGGTGGAGCAGCTCGCCGTCGTTGGTAAACAGCAGCAGCCCCTCGGTGGCCTTATCCAGCCGCCCCACCGGCTTCAAATCCAGATGCCTGTATTCCACAGGCAGCAGCTCCATCACCGTTTTCTCTCTTGCGTCCTCGGTCGCGGTGACATACCCCGCCGGTTTGTTCAGCATCAGCACTACCCGGCGTTTTCCCCCAAGCAGCGTTCCATCCAGGCAGATCCTGTTTTCATCGGGTTGGATTTTCCGGCTGCCGTCCTTTTCCGGCTTGCCGTCCACCGTCACCCTGCCGGATTTCAAAATCAGCTTCACCTGGCTGCGGGTGCCGGCGCCGCTGTCGCACAGGAACTTATCCAAACGCTCCATATTCCCTCCGTTCTATCCCTCCAAAGCCGGACATAGAGTGAAGCATCCGAACTTGCAGGAGGGAATGGATATGATGATTCTGACCGCTAAGGTCGATTTCAAAAAAATCATGGTGGTTTTGCTCTCCCTTGCCGCTGTGCTGCTGGCTGTGATCCTCCTATTCGGCGGAAAAAGCCAGGGCACCGCAGCGGCCACCTCGGCGGTTTCCGCCAACGATGACCGGGTGAAATTTCTGGAAAGCTTCGGCTGGCAGGTGACCCCAGCCCCAACCGAAGCCTCTCAGGTACGCATCCCGGAGGAATCCGGCGAGATGTTCCGCCGCTACAACGCCCTGCAAAAGGGCCAGGGCTATGACCTGAGCAAATATTCCGGAAAAAAGGTCATGCGCTATGTGTATGAAATCAACAATTATCCCGGCGCCCAGGAGCCGGTGTATGCCACCGTGCTGGTTTACAAAAACAAGGTGATCGGCGGGGATGTGACGGACACCGCCGCCCAGGGGAAAATCCGTGGCTTCCAGATGCCGGCAGCCATTGCTCCTGCAACCCAACCTGCAACCCAACCCGCCACTCAGCCTGCCACCCAGCCCGCTCCGGAGCCCACCTTCCCCTCCGCCCAGGCCCAGCAGTAGCCCTCTGCCATTTGCCTTCCGCCAATGGTTTGCGGGAAAAGTGTATCACATAAATCCGCTCTTGACAAGCGCAGGAAGCTGTGCTATCTTGAAACCACAAGTGAAGAGTATCTTCAGGGCGGGGTGTAATTCCCCACCGGCGGTGACAGTCCGCGAACGCTTCGGCGCCGAATCGGTGAAACTCCGATACCGACAGTATAGTCTGGATGGAAGAAGATCCGCAATTCTTTTGCGTTTTTTCGCCCTCTGAGTCTATCTCAGGGGGTATTTTTTCAAGAGGTGTAGAGAAAAATGAACAAACTATGGTCAGACGTTGTCAACAATCTGAGCTTCCTCGGCGCATGTGTGCTGGTAGTTGTGGCCTTTGGCGTGGCTGCCCGGCTGGTGGAATGGAAGCTGCCCCAGATCCGCAAGGTCTCCGTTGCCCGTCGGGTGAGCATCATCGGCATCTGCTCCGCCCTGGCCGCGGTGCTGCATATGCTGGACTTCCCCCTGCCCTTTCTGGCCCCCACGTTCTACAAGCTGGACCTCTCCGAGGTTCCCGTGCTGCTGGCCGGATTCTTCCTTGGACCCAGCGCCACCGTGGCCTGCGAGGGTGTGAAAATTCTTTTGAAGCTGCTGCTGAAAGGCACATCCACTGCTTTTGTGGGAGATTTTGCCAATTTCGTGGTGGGCTGCTGCCTTGTGCTCCCCGCCACCGTGATCTATCACATCCGCAAATCCAAGGGCAGCGCCATTTTGGGACTGGTCGTGGGCACCGTCACCATGGCGGTGTTTGGCAGCGCCTTCAATGCCGTCTATCTGCTGCCCAAATTCTCCGAGCTCTTCCATATGCCCCTGGACAGCATCATTGCCATGGGCTCCGATATCCATGCCGGTATCAACGGGGTCAGCAGCTTTGTGTTCCTGTGTGTGGCGCCGCTGAATGTGGTGAAAGGCGCCGTGGTTTCTTTCCTGACCATGCTGCTGTATAAGCATGTGGCCGCACCCCTGTTCCAGATCAAGAAATAAACATCCTACCCATCCCGCCATTGCGGAGCAGGGCAAAGCAGCCTTCTCCCGATGACCCGGTGTTGCGTTTGGACGAAAGGAGACAGCAGGCTCTGCATAGATATCCTGCATGATTTTCACTATGGAAATGGTATTACTGACCGCCCTGGGCGTGGGCGGCGCTACAATCTTCGGAAGTCTCATGGGCTTCGCCTTCAAACATATCTCCCACAGGTTTTCGGATATCGTGCTTTCCTTTGCGGCAGGGGTCATGCTGTCTGCCGCAGTGCTGGGGCTCATTCTGCCCTCTTTGGATTATGGTGGACAGTTCGGCATTCTCATCACCGTTGCCGGAATCTTTGCCGGTGCGGTGTGCCTGAATGTGATCGACAAGCTGGTTCCCCATCTGCACAGGCTGATGGGCACGGATACCGAAGCCCACAGAAATGCCCATCTGGACAAGGTGCTGCTCTTCGTAACGGCCATTGCTATCCACAACCTCCCGGAGGGCATCGCCGCCGGTGTCAGCTTTGGAACGGAGGACACCTCTCAGGCCCTGATGATCGCCTTTGGCATTGCCCTGCAAAACATCCCGGAAGGCATGGTGATCATCGGCCCCATGCTGGCAGCCGGGGTCAGCCCGGGAAAGACCTTTGTCTGCGCCATGTTCACCGGCCTCATTGAGGTGGTGGGCACGCTGGTGGGCTATTGGGCCGTGAGCATCGCTTCTGCGTTTCTTCCCTTTGCCCTTGCCTTTGCAGGCGGAACCATGCTCTATGTCATCAGCGACGAGATGATCCCCGAAACCCATGCTCACGGCAGTGAAACCGGAGCAACCTATGCCCTGCTGGCCGGATTCTGTGTCATGCTCATCAGCGATGTTCTTCTCGGGTAATAATAACCCGCCGCAGGTATGTCAAAAAGACACTGCACAGGCAAAGATGCCGGTATGCCCCATTTTTCAGCAGATGTGCCGTGCCGGAAAATTCTCTCCTTTTTTCAAATCGCGTCAAGCGCTTATTCCCGCATAATCCCCCATTTCCTGCAAACACTACCATTGGAAATTCGGCACAAGGAGAGGAAAACAATGAAAGCTACAGGCATCGTCCGCCGGGTGGACGATTTGGGAAGAATTGTCATTCCAAAAGAGATTCGCAGAACCCTCAGAATCCGAGAGGGTGACCCGCTGGAGATTTACACGGAAAAGGACGGCGGGGTGATTTTTCGGAAGTATTCACCCATGGGGGATTTACAGGAATTCGCGTCCCAGATGTGCGAGTCCATCGTAGCGGCCACGGGGCACATCGCGGCAGTGGCGGATCGGGACAGCATCATTGCCCTCCACGGGGCGCCCAAGCGGGATTTGATGGACAAGCCCAACTCCCCGGAATTGGAAAAAATCATGGAGCAGCGGAAGAATTATCTCTACCAAAGCGGGGAATCCCCCATCCGGGCGGCGGACGGAACGGACAAATATCATCTGGGCGCCGCCGCGCCCATTCTTTCCCAGGGGGATCTGATGGGCTGCGTGCTGCTGCTGTTGGGTGAGAACGACGCGCCCCTCCAGGATTCCGACCGCATCCTGGCCAGGACGGCGGCCGGCTTTCTGGGAATGCAGCTGGAGAACTGAAAAAGGGAGTGTTCCAAAAAAGCGGAACACTCCTATTTTTTGTACTTAGCGGCATAACTCAGCAATCTGGTGCTTTATCTGAGCGCCACTGTAGGGAC
Organism: Faecousia sp.; assembly: GCA_034104845.1. Classification (GTDB taxonomy): domain Bacteria; phylum Bacillota; class Clostridia; order Oscillospirales; family Oscillospiraceae; genus Faecousia. The sequence continues at coordinate 22,085 of JAXECZ010000146.1, forward strand.
GGGGCTGCTTTCCAAGTATGCAGGCGGAAACAAGCATCACAGCCACGGTGACAAACTCCACCACCGCGAAGCCAAGCATGATCTGCTTGTCCCGCTGGGTAAAGTCCGCCACATCCCGCCCTCCGGTGAGGGCCACCGCCAGGAAAATCCAGGCAAACATCAAAGCCACGCAGATGATCAATACTGTCAGCCATTTCTTCATATTATCCTCCAAAAGCCGCCACTGTTTCGGCAATTTTCCTCTGCTCCCTGCCGTCAAATTCCATTTTTCCGATCTTGTGGGAAAAGCTGGCTTTTCCTTTCAGCATACCTCCTTGGGATACAGATCGGGGAATCTCTTTTTATCCGCCGGATAGGCCAGGGCGTACAGGGCCATGGAAGTCAGGCCGCAGCCGATGAAAACCAGCCACAGCAGCCGGTAGTTCCCCTCCGCTATCATGAGCACAAAGCTGATGCCGTACTGAATCAGGGTAAAGAATACGGAATAGAGTACGCTGGTCACGCCGCCGATGCGCCCCCGGTGGGAGGCGGGAATCCGGCGGGAGGTATAGGGATTGTTGCCCAGGACGGACACCACCTCCCCCAGGGTAAACACAAACATCCCCACAAACAGCACCCAGAGCGGGCTGCCCAGGGTAAACAGCGCCATCCCCGTCAGGAACAGGCCCATGCCCAGAATGGATTTGGGGATTTCCGTCAGCCGGTTCAGCGCCATGGTCAAAATCGGGGTGAAGAGGATCACCACAAGCCCGTTCAGGGAGTTTAAGTAGCCGTAAATGGCGGCGCCGTGCTGGCCCATTTGCTCCTTCAATTGCAGCGGCAGCAGGATGCCCATGGTGTTGCTGGACATGGAGGCGAAGCAGCCAATCAGCAGAATGGCCAGCACCACACTGCGCTGCCTGAGCACCGCCAGAATGGGCAGGGATTCCTCCACCGGCTTTTCATACTCGCTGTAGCATTCCGCCTGACTGCCGGTATCCGAAATGGCGTTTTCCGGCATGACAAAGAGGAAAATCAGGGCCGTTGACACGAAAATGGACAAACCGTTGAGCAGGAACGCCAGATTGGTATGGAATTCAAACAGAATGCCGCCCATGCTCGCTCCAAACACATAGCCCAGATTATAGCCCAGATAGGACAGGGAGAAGGCCTTTTCCCGCTGCTCCGTGGTGGAATAATCCGCGTTCAGCGCATCATAGGCAGGGGACTCCACCGTTTGAAACAACGAGGCAAAGAAAATGATTGCCGCCGTGTGGTAGCCGATGGGCAAAATGGCCGCAAGGACATACAGCGCCACCGTCAGGCAGTCAAAAATGATAATGATGTTTTTCCGGGGAAACCGGTCCGCCAGTCTGCCCCCCAGCAGCGCCATGGGCAGAGAGATGAGTCCGGCAGTGGCGATAAACAAGGTGGCCACGCCGTCGCTGAAGCCCAGCTTGGTGGTGAGCAGGAAGGTGAGCATGGGCCAGACAAAGGAGCCCATGGCCGTGACGATCCTGCCCGCAAAGAGCACATAGACCTCCCGTTTCAGCCCGGCATATTGGGTTATGATTTTTTTCATGTTTTCCTCTTTATTTAACTCATATGAATATCTCCCCGGGCGGAGGCGGAGCCCTGAATCCGGCCACAGCGGATATCCCCGTCTGCCGAGGCATTGCCGCCGATGGAGCCGGTGCAGTCCACATCCCCGGAGGCGGTGACGTTGCCGGTAATGTCCCCGGCACAGCTCACATCTCCCTCCGCCCGGAGGTCGCTCCGGATGGAGCCCTGACACGCCACATCTCCCCCGGCCTGAACCCTGCCGCCGATATCCCCGCCGCATTCCAGATCGCCGCCGGCAGAGGCATTGCCCATAATGGTTCCGTCGCAGCGCACATCGTCCCCCGCCTGGGCATTGCCGCCGATGGAGCCGGTGCAGGACACGCTGTCACCGGCAATGACATTGCCCCGAACGCTGACACAGGTCACCCCGTCACCGGCACGAACCTCTCCACCCACTTCGGTGCAGATCACCCCGTCACCGGCCTGGACGTTGCCGCCTATGGCGCTTTCCGCGCAATAAACGGCATAGTCGGAATAAATATTCCCTACATTGCCGGAAAAATGAAGCTGCACCGGTTCATTTCCCCTTTGGCTGGATTTGTCGAAGCCCAGGCAGGAAAAGGAATAGCTGAACCGCTCCCGCTTGCCGCCCAAGGAGGGAATGTCCTGATAACGCACCAGCTGGTGACCGATGAAGCACACCGCATGGAGGTCATCGTTATCCTCCCAGGGCAGCTCTCCAATCACCGTCACCGGCTCCTGAGGGGGATTTTCCGGCAGAGCGGGTTCTTCTCTGCCAAAGAGCGTATCCATACTGATTTCAAAAATATCCGCCAGAGCAGGCAGCTGCATAATGTCCGGGCAGCACTGGTCGCTCTCCCATTTGCTCACCGCCTGATTGGTGATGCCCAGCTGCTGAGCCAAGGCCTCCTGAGTCATTTTCCTGCTTTTCCGAAGCGCCGCGATCCGCTGGCCGAAATAAATCTGTTCCATCTGTCAATACCGCCTTTACATAATTTCTTGCCGCAAGTTCCAGAAAATCATAGGTGAAAAATGGAAAAAATGCAAGTTTTTCGTGGTTGGAAAAGTTTCCAACCTATAGTTGGACAGAAAAGCACCTTAGTAGACAGCATTATATCAGGTTTTGACAGAAATGGGAATAGGAAAATAAGAATGAATTCCCAGGAGATTCCAATTTAGCCGGTTTCCGGCGAAACCAATCCGCACATTGTTCAAAAGGGCCTTGACATGTGCGGCCGATTTTGATACATCCTACAAAATCAAAATTTTTCAAAAATAATACTTTACTTCTTTAGCGAACTAAAGTATAATACAGCCATCAAAACATAGCCGCCCCGGCTGGGGTGGAAAAAAGGAGAAATACATCATGAAAAAACTCATTGCAATGCTCACCGCTGTGGTGATGGTAATGTCCATGGTATGCTGCGCCTTTGCCGCTAACCAAACCGATTCCGAGTATGTGAAGGAAAAGGGCACCCTGGTGGTGGGCATCACCGATTTCGCTCCCATGGACTACAAGGACGAGGACGGCAACTGGATCGGCTTCGACGCCGACATGGCCGCAACCTTCGCCGCCTGGCTGGGCGTGGATGTGGAATTCGTGGAAATCGAATGGGACAACAAGGTTCTGGAGCTGGACTCCAAGAGCATTGACTGCGTGTGGAACGGCATGACCCTCACTGACGAAGTGATGGCCGCCATGAGCTGCTCCAACGCCTACTGCAACAATGCCCAGGTGGTCATCGTTCCCGTGGATGTGGCCGACAAGTACCAGACTGCTGAGGACTGCGCCGATCTGGTGTTTGCCGTGGAGGCAGGCTCCGCCGGTGAGGCCGAAGTCACCGCTCTGGGCTATGAGTGTACCCCCGTTCAGTCCCAGGCCAGCGCCCTGATGGAGGTTGCCGCCGGCACCTGTGACGCCGCCGTCATCGACTCCCTCATGGCCGCCGCCATGGTGGGCGAGGGCACCAGCTATGAAAACCTGACCTACACCGCTCCCCTGAACAGTGAGGAATACGGCGTGGGCTTCCGCACCGGCTCCGACCTGGCTAGGCTGCTGAACGAGTTCTTCAAGGCCTCCTACGAAGGCGGCGCCATGCAGCTGTGCGCTGAAACCTACGGCGTTCAGGCCGCTCTGATCGAGCAGAAGTAACTATCAGAATTCAACGAGAAACCGCCCGGCTGAGACCCAACCGGGCGGTTCGTTTACCAAAGAGAAAAAGGCGGATTCTACATGGAAACTTTCCTCCAGCAATTTCCCATCGTCTTTCAGTCCTTAAATATCGGCTTTTTGCAGACGCTGCGGCTTTTCGGCGTGACACTGCTGGGAGCCATTCCTTTCGGGCTTATCATCATGTTCGGCTCCATGTCCCGGTTTAAACCCCTGAGCGTTCTGACCAATCTGATCGTCTGGGTGATTCGGGGTACGCCGCTGATGATCCAGCTGCTGATCATCTACTATTTCCCCGGGCTGGTGCTCCACATCACCTTTTGGGGCAAGGGAGAGAGTGGCCGCTTCGCCGCCTCCGCCGTGGCTTTTATCATCAACTACGCCTGCTATTTTTCCGAGATCTACCGGGGCGGCCTGCAGAGCATCCCCGTAGGGCAGCGGGAGGCAGGGCAGGTGCTGGGCATGACCGGCAGCCAGATTTTCTTCCGCGTGATTCTTCTGCAGGTGATAAAGCGCATTGTGCCCCCCATGGGCAACGAGATCATCACTCTGGTCAAGGACACTGCTCTGGCCAGGATCATCGCGCTACAGGAGATCATTTGGGCGGGCACCGCATTCTTAAAAGGCTCCCAGGGAATCTCCGGCCAGGTGTGGCCCCTGTTCTTCACCGCCATCTACTATCTTGTATTCAGCGGAATTCTCACCCTGCTGCTGGGCTGGGTGGAAAAGAAAATGGACTATTTCAGAGGGTAAGGCAATGGCAATACTGGAAGTGAATCACATTCAAAAAAGCTTCGGCAGCACCGCCGTGCTAAAGGACATTTCCTTCAGCCTGGAGCGGGGGCAGGTGCTCTCCATCATCGGCTCCTCCGGCAGCGGCAAAACCACCCTGCTGCGGTGCCTGAATTTTCTGGAAACCGCCGAAAGCGGCACCATCCGGGTAAATGGAAAGACCCTTTTCGACGGTGAGCAGCAGAAGCACCTTTCTGACAGCGAGATTCGGCAGAACCGGCTGCATTTTGGACTGGTGTTTCAATCCTTTCATCTGTTTCCCCAGTACACCGTGCTGGAAAACGTGATGCTGGCTCCCAAGCTGCTGAAAAAGGCGCCGGTGGCACAGATCGAGGAAAAGGCCCGTTCCCTGATTGAGCAGGTGGGTCTATCCAACCGAATCGGCAATTATCCCTGCCAGCTGTCCGGCGGGCAGCAGCAGCGGGTGTCAATTGCCCGGGCTTTGGCGCTGGAGCCGGATATTCTCTGCTTTGACGAGCCCACCTCCGCTCTGGATCCGGAGCTTACCGGCGAGGTACTGCGGGTCATTCGGGGCCTGAAAGGCGCGGACCGTACCATCATCATCGTCACCCACGAAATGGAATTCGCCAAATCCATTTCCGACCGTGTGATTTTCATGGCGGAGGGTATTATTGAAGAAGAGGGCACCCCGGAGCAGGTATTCGGCGATCCCCAGTCCGCCAAAACCCGACAGTTTTTAAGCAGCTCTCTGGAAAGCTTCTGAATGGGAGGAATACGACATGACCCAGCGGAAATTTGATGAAGGGATGATTCTTGAGCTCTATCATGCCTTTGTGGAAATTGACTCCCAGGAAACCTGCGCCCAGCTTTTGGAGGATCTGTGCACCCGCAAGGAGGTGGAGCAGATGGCCCAGCGGCTGCGGGCGGCAAAGCTCCTCATGGAGGGGAAAACCTACACGCAGGTGATGGAGCAGACGGGCATTTCCTCCGCTACCCTCAGCCGGGTCTCCCGATGCGTCCAGTACGGCGCGGGCTACCGGCGATTCGTTCATCCGGAGGAAACAAAAGAATAACCTGCTGCCAAAACCTACAGCATCGCACCTCCGTCCGTTCATTTCAGGCGGGGGTGCGTCTTTGCTGTTTTGGGGGATTGTGCGCCATTTCTTTCCTTTTTATGAAGAAATAGATGCAAAACCTTTAATTTTCGTCCTGTGGTGTTGACAATCCAAAAGAACTGCTGTATGATAGCCACGTTTCTAATTCTTTTGGACGCAATTTTGCACGGAGGACTTATGGACGGCAACAAAAGAAAAAAATGGGCTGCCGCCGGACTGCTGGCGCTTGTGATGGTGATTTCCGTGGCCGTCGGAGCTTTGGTGGTCCCTCCCCTGATACGATGGGTCTCCGACCCGGAGGCTTTCCGCAGCTGGGTGGAGGCTAAGGGCTGGTCCAGCCGGCTGGTGTTTATGGGGATGATGATTTTCCAGGTGATCCTCGCTTTCATCCCTGGAGAACCCTTTGAGATCGCGGCGGGCTATGCCTTTGGCGCGGTGGAGGGCACCATTCTCTCCATTGCGGGGGCAACTGTGGGCAGCATCATCACCTTTTCTCTTGTGCGGCGGTTTGGCATGCGGCTGGTGCGGGTCTTTTTCAGTGAGGAGAAAATCAATTCCGTCAAATTTCTGAAATCCAGCAATGCCCGAAACATCCTCTTCCTGGTGATTTATCTGATTCCCGGTACCCCCAAGGATCTGCTGGGCTATTTCGCCGGACTGACGGATATCCCCTTTTCCGTGTTTTTCCTGATGTGCACCCTGGGGCGGATCCCCTCGGTGATCACCTCCACCGTGGGCGGAAACGCATTGGGGACAAAAAGCTACGGGGCGGCAATTCTGGTTTTTGCTGTCACCTTTGCCATCAGCGCACTGGGGCTCAGCATCTACAATGCAATCTGCAAAAAGCACGAAGGAGCACGACATGACAAATAAAAAGCCGGTTCGACTGCCAATTCCGGGCAACACCGTTCTGCCGCTGGTCTTTACGCTTGCGCTGCAGGGTCTGGTATATTTCGGCTCCAAGCTGCTGATGGCCGGAGCCTATCACCATAATTTGGAAACCGCCTGGGATTTGGCCATTCCCTTTCTGCCCTGGACGGTATCCATCTATGTGGGCACCTTTCTCTACTGGGCAATCAGTTTTCTTTTGATCCTGCGAAGCGGCACGGAAAACGCCTTTCGGTTTCTCTGCGCCCACTGCATGTCCCTGCTGATTGCCCTAGTCTTTTTCCTGCTGCTGCCCACCACCAATACCCGCCCGCAAATTGAAGGCGGCGGGCTGTGGAATTTTGGAATGCGCCTGATTTATGCCCTGGATACCCCGGACAATCTCTTCCCCTCCCTCCACTGTGAGCTGAGCTGGCTCTGCTTCCAGGGCTTGAAAAAGGTGGAAAACGTCCCCACCGGCGGCAAGCGATTGGCCCTGATCTTCTCCCTGCTGATTTTTGTTTCCACCCTGACCACCAAGCAGCACATCCTGCTCGATGTATTCGGCGGATGGCTGATCGCGGAGATTTCTTTCCGCCTCTGCGGAAGCAAAAAGGTGACCACGCCATTTTACAAAGTATTTAACCGGTAAATTGGAATTTACCGAGGCAGTACCGGTCGAGGGGCCCAGGAGTTGTGGATTTACTGCCCAAGGTTCGTAACGAATTGGCAGCGGGGCCTCCCCGACAAATACCACTTTGCTGAGTCAAGCCGATATGCACATTCTAAAACACGCAGCCGGTGCCCTGGGCACCGGCTGTGTGTTTATGGAATCCTCATTTCTCAATGGCAAAGGAGTAGGTCGCATCCTCATCGATCTCGGTGGCGTCCACGCCGGTCATGGCGTACTCGCCATCGATGTAGAAAGCCCAGTAGCTGCCGTCGGTATCATAGTCAGCGGTGATGCCGTTGATGGTCTTGACATACAGGCCCCACTCGCTCTCGTCACCGGCGATGATGCCCAGCTCCTCCAGCGCTTCCCCCACGGTTTCCGCATCGGTGGAGACGGTGACGGAGGTCACATTCCCCTCATCATCGGTCACCTGGAACGCAAACGTCTTTTCGCCCAGGCCGTAATTCTTGCCGTCGTGCAGGGGGACGGTCTGCCCCTCTTCCAGCTCGATGCCCTCCACCGTCAGCAGATAAACGCTGTCGGGATCGATTTCGGTGGCGTCCACGCCGGTCATGGCATACTCGCCATCGATGTAGAAAGCCCAGTAGCTGCCGTCGGTATCGTAGTCGGCGGTGATGCCGTTGACGGTTTTCACATACAGGCCCCACTCGCTGTCCTCACCGGCCACAATGTTCAGCGCCAACAGTGCCTCGCCCACGGTAGCGGCATCGGTGTTCACGGTGACCGCCGCGGTTTCGCTCAGGCAGGACACCACCAGGGTGAACGCGGTATCCCCCTGGCCATACACGCCGCCGTTTTCCAGCAGGATGGTTTCTTCATTCTCGTCCCAAACGATTTCGCTCTGCTCCGTGGAAGCCGCGAAAGCAGCGGATGCCAGGCTGCACAGCATGGTCAGAGCCAGGAGCAGGGAAAAGAGTTTTTTCATGATCAGGTCACTCCTTATCAGTATTTCTGTACGGATTATTCTACCACAGGGCGGACGGAAAATCAAGCAAAAACATACATGCCGAAAAACGCCGTCAGGCCGTCGCCGGGGGTGTATTCCAAGCCGCATGCATCCGCCAGCTTTTTCACAAAAATGCAGTAGGCGGACATGCAGGAATACTGCAAATCCGGGAAGGTGCAGCTTTCTCCGTTTTTCAAAGCGCAGGGAGAGCAGAGGGCGCAGCCGCTGGCTCCCACCAGGAAGCCCGGACAGCCCTGTTCCCGCAGAGCTTTCATCAGCCGGAGGGCCGCCAGATTATGTCCCCGCTTTGCCTGCTTGATCGTCTCCTTGTCCTCAAGGTCGGAAATCTCCCACATGGTTTGCAGCACCAGGGCCTTTTTGTGGGAGAGAATCCGCTGCTTCATCTGCTCCGGGCTGCCGCAGCTTGGGGGGCAGGAGTGGTTCACGCCATACTGGCCGCAGAGATTTTCCTCGCAGAAGGGCCGGAACATGGAATCAAACACGATTTTGTCCGTGTCGATCACCGCCGCCCCGGCGAAGCCCTCTGCCACTGCCAGCTCCACCATCTCTTGATCCGTCATTTATTGCGCCTCCTTTTCTTTTTATTGTAAGGCCCTAAGCCAGGGATGTCAAGCGGGCAGATTTGCCGGTTGCCTTTTTCCATACAAATTGGTATAATATAAGGTACATGAAAAAAAGCAAAGGAGACTGCCCTTGAAACGGGATGCCTTTTCCGGATGCCATCCGGCTGTGAATTTTCTCTTTTTTGTAGGTGCCATCGGCTTTGGCGCGACCATTCAGCACCCGGCCTACTGTGCGGCGGGGTTTGTCTGCGCCGCCATCTACTATTTATTATTGAAAGGCTCCGACGGACTCAAAATGCTGCTGTCGGTCACGGCGTTGTTCGTGCTGCTGTCGCTGATCAATCCCCTGCTGAATAGGTCCGGCAAGCATGTCCTTTTCACCTGGTTTGGCCGCCCCTACACCCTGGAGGCGCTGTACTACGGCATGGCGCTGGGGGCAATTATGGCCGTGATGCTGCTGTGGTTCGGATGCTACAGCATGGTTCTCACCAGCGATAAATTCACCGCCCTTTTTGGAAAGGTGATTCCCGCCCTGTCACTGCTGCTGGTGATGGTACTGCGGATGATCCCCGCCTTTACCAGAAAGGCAAGGCAGATTTTGCTGGCACGGCGGGCCATCGGCAAGGGCCCCTCCCAGACCAAACGGCTGACGGAAAAGGCAAAGGATGGCGCCACCGTTCTCTCCGCTTTGACGGATTGGGCATTGGAGGGCAGCATCATCACTGCGGATTCCATGCGCTCCCGGGGCTACGGCACGGGAAAGCGCACCAATTTTCAAATCTACGCCCTCACCCATCGGGATGTTTTTTTGCTTCTTCTGATTCTTTTGCTGGAATTTGCCGTGCTTTTGCTGGGCGGCACCAACGCCAGCTTCACCCCCCGGCTGAAAATCGACCCCATTGGCTTTGGGCTGCCGGTATACTGCGGCTTTCTGCTGCTCCCCACACTGCTGCATATCAAGGAGGTGATCGCATGGCGGGTTTCCAGATCCAGGATCTGAGCTTTTCCTATCCCGGCGCCGGACAAAAGGCGCTGGACGGAATCAGCCTTTCCATTGAACCCGGGGAATTCCTGCTGCTCTGCGGCAAATCCGGCTGCGGCAAAACCACCCTGCTGCGGCATCTGAAAACCGTGCTCAGCCCCCACGGGGAGCGCTCCGGTTCCGTGCTGCTGGACGGCACCCCTCTGGAGCAAATCGATCTGCGGGAGCAGGCCGCCCGAATCGGCTTTGTGATGCAGAATCCGGACGACCAGATCGTCACCGACCGGGTCTGGCACGAATTGGCCTTTGGACTGGAAAACTTAGGCTGCGACCAGAGCACCATGCGCCTGCGGGTGGCGGAGATGGCCAGCTTTTTTGGCATTCAGGATTGGTTCCACCGGGAGATTTCGGAGCTTTCCGGCGGGCAGAAGCAGCTGCTGAACCTGGCCTCCATCATGGCCATGCAGCCGGAGGTGCTGATCCTGGATGAGCCCACCAGTCAGCTGGACCCCATTGCCGCCTCCGACTTTTTAAACACCATTCAAAAAATCAACCGGGAGTTGGGAACCACCATCCTCATCACCGAGCACCGAACGGAGGAGGTATTCCCTGCGGCGGATCGGGTGGTGGTAATGGAGCAAGGCCGCGTCACCGCCTCCGGAGCTCCCGGAGAGGTGGCACAGCAGCTTTATCAGGAGCGGAGCCCCATGTTCTCTGCCCTGCCCGCTCCGGTGAAAATCTTCTACGAATCCGGCTCCTCTCTCCCCTGCCCCCTCACCGTGCGGGAAGGACGGAATTGGCTGAGCCGGCTTTTCCCCCAGGCTGCTGCCGTCAAAGCTCTGCCTCCGGAGCCCGGCGTTTCCGCCGGAGGGGTTCCTGCCCTGGAGCTGAAAGGCGGCTGGTTCCGCTATGAAAAGGACAGCCCGGATGTTTTAAAGGACATTTCTCTATCCGTCCCCCAGGGAAGCTTTTACGCCATCGTCGGCGGAAACGGCGCGGGAAAATCCACTGCGCTGAAGGCCATTTGCGGCATCTGTAAGCTATATCGGGGCAGTGTCCGGCTCTTCGGCAGGAATCTGAAAGCCTACCGGGATGATCTGTATCAGGGCTGCCTGACCATGCTGCCTCAGGATCCCAAATGTCTCTTTGTGAAGCAGACCCTCCGGGAGGATCTGCAGGAAATGAACGCCTCTCCTGAAAAAATCGCGGAAATCGCCGCGCTCTGCCAGGTGGCACATTTGCTGGGCGCCCACCCCGCCGATTTGTCCGGCGGCGAAATGCAACGGGCCGCCCTGGCCAAGGTGCTGCTGACGGAGCCCAGGCTGCTTCTGCTGGACGAGCCCACCAAGGGACTGGACAGCTTCTTCAAGCAGTCCTTCGCGGAAATTCTTAGGAATCTGTGCCGCCGGGGCATCACCGTGGTGATGGTATCCCATGACATTGAATTCTGCGCCGAATATGCCGATTTGGTGGGCATGTTCTTCGATGGGCAGCTGCTCACCTCCGACACTCCCCGGCGGTTCTTCGGCTCCAACAGCTTCTACACCACCGCTGCCAACCGGATGAGCCGTCATCTCTTTGAAAATGCCGTTACCGCCCGGGATGTGGTGACGCTTCTAAAGCAGAACCGGGAGGAGAGGCCGTGAGAAAATCCACACTTCTGTCCATTCTTGTGATCCTGGTGCTGATTCCTCTGACCCTGTTCCTGGGCACCCAGGTAAAGGGCCGGTGGTACTATCTGATCAGCACCATGATCATCATCGAACTGATGCTGCCCTTTTTCTTTCGGTTTGAGGCACGGCGTCCTCAGGCCCGGGAGCTGGTCATTCTCACGGTAATGGCCGCCCTGGCTGCGGTTTCCCGGGTGGTGTTTGCCTTTTCTCCTTATTTAAAAACCATCACCGGCATCATCATGATCACGGGCATTGCCTTCGGCCCGGAGGCGGGCTTCCTCACGGGAGCCGTTGCCGCCTTTGCCAGCAATTTCTTTTTCAGCCAGGGCCCCTGGACGCCGTGGCAGATGTTTGCCTATGGCTTCGGCGGCTTTCTCGCGGGAACGATCTTCCACCGGCGGCGAAATTGGGCTAAGCCCTATCTTCTGGCGCCTTTCGGATTTCTTTCCATTCTCTTCGTCATCGGTCCGCTGCTGGACAGCTGCACCGTGTTCACCATGCTGAGCAAATTCACAGTCAAAAACGTTTTGGCGGTGTACGCCGCAGGCATCGGCTACAACGTGACCCACGGCATCGGCGCGGCACTGACCCTGTTTTTCGTCAGTGGTCCGCTGCTTCGCAAGCTGGAGCGGCTGCAAAACAAATACGGCATTTTGGAGCTTTGATATGAACCGCAATCAGCTATATCTGTCCACCATCGATTCCCGCGCCGGTGCCTTGGCCCGGAAATACGGCCTGGGTGTGGAAATCGCCGACTACTGCACCGCCATGAACATCGACCGCTTTCGGGAGCAAACCGCCGCTGCCCTGGAGCAGCAGCTGGAGCAGATCTCCCGGAGGCTGCTTCACGGCCCTTTCAACGAGCTTTTCCCCTGCGCCATCGATCCCCTCGCCCGGAAGCTGGCGGCATTTCGCTTTGAGCAGGCGCTGGCACTCACCCAGGAATACGGCGGGAAAAAGCTGATTCTCCATGGAGGCTTTCATCCCAAGCTGTACTACCCCTGCTGGTATGTGGAGCAGTCCACGCTCTTCTGGCGGGAATTTCTGGAGAAGCATCCGGGAAACTATGAAATCTGCCTGGAAAACGTGCTGGAGGAGGAGCCGGAAACGCTCCGCTCCATCGTCTCCCAGGTCAACGACCCCCGGCTGCGGCTCTGTCTGGATGTGGGCCATGTGAACGCCTATTCCTCCGTGAGCGCGGGGGATTGGATCGCCTGCTGGGGGGAACTGCTGAGCCACACCCACCTGCACAACAACGACGGCACCGCCGACACCCACAGCGCCCTGTGGGACGGCGCATTGGACATCATATCCCTGATGCAGTCCCTCCCCTCCGGCGCCACCGCCACTCTGGAGCTGCCGGAAATCGGAGAGAACATCTCCTGGCTGGAGGAAAATGCGCTCCTCCCGCCGGTGTAATATGGGAAATTGGAATTTGTCTGTTTCCGTGAATCCAAAGCAATCGAATAAGGGAGCGATACAAAATGGAAATGGAATTAAAGTCACTTCTTGAAAAAATCACCCCGCCGGATGAGGCGGCCATGGAGGCAGCCCATGTCCGGCAGTCTCAGCTGGCAAAGCCGCCGGAAAGTTTGGGACGGCTGGAGGAGCTCTCCATTCAGCTGGCGGGCATCACCGGAAAGGTGCACAACCATATGGATAACCCCCACCTTTTGGTATTCGCCGCAGACAACGGCGTGGTGGAGGAGGGAGTTTCCAGCGCACCCCAGTCCGTCACCCTGATGCAGACCATCAACCTGACCCGGGCCAAAACCGGCGCCTCCACCCTGTGCAGGGAATTCGGCGTGGGCATTACCGTGTGCGACGTGGGTGTGAATGCGGAGATTCACGATCCTTTGGTAGTAAACCGGAAAATTGCCTTTGGCACCGGAAACATCGTTAAGGGCCCGGCCATGACCCGGGAACAGGCCATCACCGCCATCCTCACCGGAGCGGGGATCGCCATTCATACGGAAGCGGATGGATTGGGCATCGGTGAAATGGGCATCGGCAACACCACCACCTCCTCCGCCGTGCTTTCCGTGCTGCTTTCCGCGGATGTGGAGGCCGTCACCGGCAGAGGCGGCGGCATCACCGACGAGGCCTTCCAGGTGAAAAAGGACACCATCCGCCGGGCCATCCAGCGGAACCGGCCGGACAAGAACGATGTGGTGGATGTCCTTTCCAAGGTGGGCGGCTTTGATCTTGCGGCTATGTGCGGCGGATTTTTGGGTGCGGCGGCAACCAAGCGGCCGGTGGTGATCGACGGGTTCATCTCCGCTGTTGCCGCCCTGTGCGCCGTGAAGCTGAATCCCCTGGTGCGGCACTATCTGGTGCCCAGCCACGCCTCCTTTGAGATTGGATATAAGCTGGCCATGGAGGCCATGGAGCTGCAGCCCATTTTCCTGCTGGGTATGCGGCTGGGTGAGGGCAGCGGCTGCCCCCTGGCCTTCCAGGTGCTGAAGGCCGCCTGTGCCATCATCAATCACATGGCCACCTTTGAGCAGGCAGGCATTGACGATGGCTATCTGGAGGAGATCCGGGAGGGGGACAAGTTCACCGTGGAGGCGGAGGTATGATCGTCTTCATCACCGGCGGAGCTAAAAACGGCAAATCCTCCCTGGCTCAGCAGCTTGCGGTGAAGCTTTCGGCGGGCGGCCCCCACTACTACATCGCCACCATGATTCCCGTGGACGACGAGGATCGGGAGCGGATCCGCCGCCATGTTGCCGACCGGGAGGGACTGGGCTTTGAAACCCTGGAATGCGGACGGGACATACTCTCCTGTCTGCCCAAGGTGGACAAAGGAGGCAGCTTTCTGCTGGACAGCGCCACCGCTCTGCTGATGAACGAGCTTTTCCTCCCTCCGGACTATCGTCTGAATCCGGCAGCCGGGGAAAAATGCGCCAGTGAGCTGGTGGAATTTGCAAGGTCCGTTGCCAACATTGTGGTGGTCAGCGACTACATCTACTCCGATGCTTTACGCTATGACGAAGTCACCGAAGCCTACCGCAAAGCCCTGGCCGGGATCGACCGCAGGCTTGCCGCCGTCAGCGATGTGGTGCTGGAGCTCACAGCCGGAAATATCCTTGTACACAAGGGGGATTTTCAGCCATGAAACTTTGGTTATACGCCCTGGGCATGTGCCAGAGCATGTTCTGCGCCCTCCCCTTTCCCTGGCATGGCTGGGAGGAAAAGGCCCGGGATCGGATGCTGTTGTGTCTGCCCCTCATCGGGCTGGAAATTGGCCTTGTCTGGTGGGGGCTGCTGTGGATTTGCGATTGGTTCGGTCTGCCCCAGGCCATCCGGGCCGTGGTGCTCACCGCCGCTCCCTATCTGCTCACCGGATTTATGCACCTGGACGGGTTCATGGATGTGACGGATGCGGTGCGGTCTTACCGCAGTTTGGAGCGCCGCCGGGAAATCCTCAAGGATTCCCATGTGGGCAGCTTCGCGGTGATCGGGGTGGTGCTGGTGATGCTCTGCCAGTTCTCCGCCTCTGTATCCCTGTATCCCGGCATGCGAATAACCGTTCTGATTCTGATTCCCGTGGTGAGCCGGTGCTGCAGCGTGATCGCCATTCAACTGCTGCCGCCCATGGCGACCAGCCAGTATGCCCACCGGCAGCCCCATGTGGCCGCGCCGGTGGTGATGCTCATTCTGGCCATTGCCGCGGGATTCTGGATGCGAACCAAATTCGGCCTGACCCTGCTGGGCTGTGTGGCTGGCTTCTGCCTGGCGCTGCTTCGCGGCTATCGTTCCTTAAAGGGCATGAACGGCGACATTTCCGGCTATTGCCTGACCATCGGAGAGCTCAGCGCCCTGGTCACCCTGGCGGTTTTATATCGATAAGGAGGAAACGGATGAAGCTGATTATCGGAGGTGCCTATCAGGGCAAGCGGGACTTTGCCAAGGCCGCCTTTCACCTGACGGATGCACAGATTTTTACCTGCACCGGGGAGGAAATCATCTTTTCGGCCCCCTGCATTGACAAAATTGAGGAATTCACCCTTGGCTGTGTGAAAGCCGGGAAGGACCCGGTGGCACTTTTTCAGCAGTACAAAGACAAATGGAAAAACTCCGTGCTGATCTGCCAGGATATTTTTTGCGGCGTGGTTCCCACGGACGCCACCCTGCGGCAATGGCGGCAGGAAACCGGACGGCTGTGCCAATATCTGACGAAGAACGCCGATTCCGTCAGCCGGATTTTCTGCGGATTGGAGCAAAAGCTGAAATGAGCCCCATCTATCTGATTCGCCACGGGAGGACCCGGGCCAACGAGGAGCACCTCTACTGCGGCAGCGCCGACCTCCCCCTCTCCCCCGGCGGGGAGGCGGAATTGCGGCAGCTGCGCTATGTGCTTCCCCCCGCCCGGTTTCTCACCAGTGGGATGAAGCGCACGGAGCAGACCCTTTCCCTGCTGTTTGGGGAGGTACCCCACGAAATCCGTCCGGCCTTTCGGGAGATTGATTTTGGCCGCTTCGAGCTCCATTCCTACCAGGAATTGAAAAGCGACCCGGAGTATCTCGCCTGGATTTCCGGGGACAACCATGGAAACATTCCCCCCGGGGGAGAAAGCGGTGAGCAGATGGAAGAAAGAGTGCTCGCCGCCTTCCGCCGTCTGGAAGAAGAAAACCTGCCCACCGCGCTCATCACCCATGGAGGGGTGATTGCCTGCATCATGGCCTATCTTTTCCCGGAGGAAAACAAAAACCGCTACCAGTGGCAGCCGGAACCGGGCCACGGGTATGCGGTGTATGCGGGAAGATATGAAAGAATCCCGTAGAAAAATTGGAATTTGCAGAGATATTTCGTAGGGAACGGATTTATCCGTTCCGCAACGTTGGATTTATATCGCGGTTCGATGAATGGTATTTTTTGAAACATATTTTTGGCGTTTTCCAATTCAACCAACCAATTTTGAAATTTAACGCAAGCGGAATGCATGAATGCATTCCCTACGAATCGTCCATCATTTTTCCATTCAACGCACCAGTGCAAAACCGTTACCGGGCGGAATGCATAAATGCATTCCCTACGAACACATACTGGCAGGCTCGGCTCTGTTACTCATTGACCAGGGAATAATCCGGCCGGCCGTAGCCTGCGATGCTGGTGGAATCCATGGGGTACTGCTTTTCCGTCACACAGCCGCCGTTGGGGATGACCCCGTCTTCATCGGAGGTGTTGCCCTCCACGGTATATACCAGGCCGTCTTCCACCTTTACCACAATTCCGGTGTGGCAGATTTGGTCATTCCGCCGGAAAAAGATCTGGTCTCCCGGCTGGGGGAAGAAAACCAGCCGACCCGCCTCCTGAAAATAGCCAAAGGAATGGCGGCAGCCTGCGCCCTTGCTGAACAGGGGCTGGCACAGCAGCTTCCTGGCATTTTGCACCCCATAGGCCTGGGTAAAGCACCAGTCCACAAACACATCGCACCAGGGATAGCCCTGCTTGTTTCCCAGGTAAAATCCCGGGTGGGCGGCCATATCCCGGGCGTATTTGGTGAAGTTCTCCTCCCCCGGATTGGCCAGCTTGTCGTCCAGGTTTTCGGGGGTCTGCTTTTCCAGGTAGCCCACCTCCCCCAGGGCAATGCTCACTGATTTGTGCATGGTGCCTCCTCTTCCCAGGGCAGCTCCACCAGCACCGCCTCATGGTGGATGGCGGGCAGCAGCTTCTCCATCACATCCGAAAGCCGCAGACGGAGGCTGGAGGTATTGATGCAGGGATGGCAGCCGAAATATTCATGGCGGAACACATCCCGGTCAATCACCAGCTGGACCCGGTTTTCATGGTCGTTCATCAGTCCCAGCACCGTGGCAGAGCCGGGGGTATTGTCCAAAAATCGCTCCATGTATTCCTCTTTCCCGAAAGAAAGCCGGGACACCCCCAGCTGGGCGGAGAGGTATTTGGTTTTAAAGGGCTTGTTCCCCGGGATCAGCAGCAGATAAAAGGCCGTCTCCTGCCGGTTGCACAGGAACAGATTCTTGCAGATCACGGCATTCAAGCTCTTGTCGATTTCTCCGCAGACCTCCATAGAATCCGCAGGCCAGTGGTCCAGGCGCTGATAGGGAATGCCCAGTCTGTCCAGCAGGTCATAGCATTTGATTTCTTTTTCCAGGCGGCCTTCCTCGTTCCGGGGCCGCCCATTCATCAGGGTTAACATTCATGCTCCTCCACTTGCGTTTTTCTTTATTATAGACCATTTTCCCCCAGGAAACAAGCCCCACTGACCGATTTTACCCCTCTGCCGTGGTAACCCAATCGTCGAAACAGAGATTATTTTTGAGAAAAGAGGGCTGTTATGAAAAAAAACACGCTTCTTCGCTGGCTGTCAATCCTGCTGGTGGCCATGGTGCTGTTTACCGGCTGCGTCAATTTGGATACCTTTGCGCCGGGAAAACAACCGGAAACCGTCACCGAAGCAGCCGCCATTTCCGAATTCGGAACCTACAGCTCCCGGGATGAGGTAGCGGAATATCTCCACCGATACGGCCATCTGCCATCCAATTATCTCACCAAAAAAGAGGCTCAGGATTTGGGCTGGGTGGCAAGCAAGGGGAACCTCTGGGAGGTGGCCCCGGGGATGAGTATCGGCGGCGACCGGTTCGGCAACCGGGAGGGTCTGCTGCCCAAATCATCAGGACGGACCTATTACGAATGCGACATTGATTTTGACGGCAGCTACCGAAACGCCAAACGAATCATCTACTCCAACGACGGCCTGATCTACTACACCGAGGACCACTACGAGTCCTTCCAGCTGCTCTATGGGGAGGACACGCCATGATCATTCTGGATGTCAGGTGCCTGGAGGAAAAAGCTTCGGCGCACCAATATTTAAAACAGGCTCTGGCGCTGCCGGAGTACTACGGATGCAATCTGGATGCCCTTTACGACTGCCTGACGGATTTGGGCAAAAAGGAGATTCAGTTCGTCAACCTGGATGATGCCGGGGAAGGCTATTTTTCCAAGGTTCTCTCCGTATTCCAGGAGGCCCAGGCAGAAAACCCACGGCTGCACCTCTATTATGATTTCGACTAATCAAAATCCGCTGCAAACGCAGCGGATTTTTTATGTGGTTTTTAACGTATCCAGGCAAATTGGAATTTGCAGAGATATTTCGTAGGGAACGGATTTATCCGTTCCGCCTCGGTAACGTTTTTATGGGGTGCACGTTGAATGGAAAAAAGGACCCCGTTACCATCCAACGAACCATTGATGTTGACTGACGTTTCGGAACGGATAAATCCGTTCCCTACGAACACATACTGACAAATTCCGATTTTCCTGCCTACTGCAAGGCTTCCAGGGCCAGGGCGTTTTGGGTGCGGTAGAGCTCGGAATAGATGCCGCCTTTTTCCAGCAGCTGCTGATGGGTGCCGCATTCCGTAATCACGCCGTCGGCAATGGACACGATGCGGCTGGCGCTGCGGATGGTACTCAGCCGGTGGGCGATGATCAAGGTGGTGCGCCCCTGGGAGAGCTTGTCGAAGGCCCGCTGGATTTTGGCCGCCGTCACGGAATCCAAAGCGGAGGTGGCCTCGTCCAGAATCAGAATGGGGGGATTTTTCAGGAAAATCCGGGCAATGGCCACCCGCTGCTTCTGGCCGCCGGAGAGCAGGGTGCCCCGCTCCCCCACATAGGTCTGAAAGCCGTTGGGCATGGCCAGAATGTCCTCATAAATCTCCGCCTTTTTCGCTGCCTCGATGACCTCTTCCTCGGTGGCCTCCGGCCTGCCGTAGCGGATGTTCTCAAAAATGGTATCGGCAAAGAGGAACACATCCTGCTGCACAATACCAATATTCTCATGGATGCTCTGCTGGGTGACCTGACGGATATCCTGGCCGTCGATGCGGATACTGCCCTGGGTCACATCATAAAATCTGGGAATCAGCTGGCACAGGGTACTCTTGCCGCCGCCGGAGGGGCCCACAATGGCAATGGTCTCCCCGGGCTGGACCAGCAAATCCACCTGGTGCAGCACCGCCAGATCTCCCTCGTAGGCAAAGGACACATTCTCCACCCGAATCTCTCCTTTGACATTGGAAAGGGGCTTGGCATCCGGGGCATCCTGAACCGTGGGCTCGGTACGCATGATCTCCACAAACCGGTTCAGTCCTGCAAAGCCATTGGCCAGCAACTCCGAGAAGCTGGAGAGCTTCCGCAGAGGGGAGACAAAGGTGGCAATATACAGGCTGAACGTCACCAGGTCCCGGTAGTCCAGCTTATTCTTCATAATCATATAGCCGCCGATGGCAATAACCACCACGTTCATGCTGGTGAGGAAGAACTCCATGGAGCTGTTGAACATGCCCATGGCCTTGTGGAATTCCCGCTTGGAGGTTTTGAACTGCTCATTGGCAGCGCCAAACCGTTCCCGCTCCACAGCCTCATTGCCAAAGGCCTTGGCCGTCCGGATGCCGGAGAGGCTGGACTCGATCTCCGTATTGATATGGCCCACCTTCTGCTTGACCTGGACGGAGGCCCTGCCCATCCGTCCCCGCATGGAGAACACCACCACGAGGAAAATGGGAATCAGTGCCGCCACCACCAGGGCCAACTCCCAGCGGATGGTTGCCATGACGATGAGAGCGCCCAAAATGGTAATTGCCGAAGTAATCAGGTCCTCGGGGCCATGGTGGGCCAGCTCCGTCAGCTCGAACAGGTCGGAGGTCAGCCGGCTCATCAGCTGGCCCGTCCGGTTGGAATCGTAAAAGTCAAAGCTCATGTCCTGCAAATGCCGGAACAGGTCCCGGCGGATGTCCGCCTCCACCCGGATGCCAAAGGTGTGGCCGTAGTAGCAGACGATATAATTCAAAAACGCCCGCAGCACATAAAAGGCCACCACAATTGCCATGACGGTGAAAAACACGGCGTATTTCTCGTTGGGCAGCAGATCGTAGAGCGCCTGCCGGGTGGCCAGGGGAAAGGCCAGGTCAATGGCGGCAATGCCCAGGGCGCAGCAGATATCCACCGCAAACAGCTTCTTGTGGGCGGCAAAATAGCCCAGGAAAATCCGCAGGGGGGATTTTTCCCGATATTCCTGTGTTGTCATCTCTCAAACCTCCAATCCCGACTATTATACAGCGAAATCCAGAAAATGCAATGGAATGTCCCGGGGATTTCTTGCTCTTTTTGGTTTTTTCTGTTATACTGAGGTCAGCTTGAACAGGAGGGACTGCCATGGCAATTGTATATATTGTGGAGGGATTGCCCTGCTCCGGGAAGAGTACAACCGCCGCCTTTGCCGCCCAGGTACTGAGGGAAGACGGCAGCATGGTTACAAATGTGGATGAGGGAAGCGGAGCCCATCCCGCCGACTACGAGTTCCACGCCTTTTTAAGCCGCGAATTGACCGAATGTGCTCCCCGGCTCCGCCCGCAAATCCGGGCTTGGGGCGAACCCGTTTTGGACGGCTGGGTGGTCCCGCTGTCCCGGTTCCAGGGGGAGGATTTACAGGCGCTGCTGCCATACAAGCTGTACGATGGGCTGCCCTGGGAACGGGAAAGGCCGGTGATGCTGGAAAAATGGAAGCGGTTCGCGGGCCAAGCGGAAAAAGACCGGATATATCTATTCAACTGTGTGCTGCTTCAAAATCCCATGTGCGAAACCATGATGCGGTTTGACCTGCCGGAACGGGAATCCCTGGCCTATATCAAAGAGATCGCACAAACCATTGCCCCTCTGGAGCCCAGGGTGATTTATCTGAAAAACGAGGACATTGCCCGGCGAATAGAGGTCACCGCCCAGAAACGGCCGGGCTGGCTGGAGGGATTCCTGGACTACCATACAAGCAGTGCCTACGGGAGGCGGACCCATGCCCATGGATTTGAGGGACTGGTGTCCTGTCTGGAAGAGCGCCAGCGCCGGGAGCTCTCCATATTGCAGAAGCTGCCGGTTAAAAGCATGGTGATCTCCAATCCCCACCGGGATTGGGAAGCTGCCTATGGGTGCATTTCGGATTTTATCCGGTGTGGGAAAGCCTAGGGAGGAATATATGGAATTTCTTTATACGGACAGGGACATTGCCGTCTGCGTCAAGCCTGTGGGGCTGGATTCGGAAAAAGAGCTGCCGGAGGTCATTCTACGGGAACTGGGGGGCCTGGTTTTCCCCGTTCACCGGCTGGACAAAAATGTGGGCGGTGTGATGGTCTTCGCCCGGACAAAGCAGGCCGCCGCCTCTTTGAGCAAGGCCATCCAGCAGGGAACCATGGTAAAGGAATATGTGGCGCTGGTCCATGGCGTCCCGCCGGAATCGGGGGATTGGCAGGACCTTTTATGGAAAGATACAGCAAAAAACAAGGTATTTGTTGTAAACCGGCAGCGCAAGGGAGTAAAGCCCGCCCGGCTGGAATTCCTCCGGCTGAAAGAGGGCGATCCCAGCTTGGTGCGGATCCGGCTCCACACCGGCAGAAGCCACCAGATTCGGGTGCAGTTTGCCAGCCGGGGGTATCCTCTGGTGGGGGACCACAAATACGGCGCAAAAGACGATGTGCAGGCCCCCATGCTCTTTTCCTGCGCGCTGACCTTTCCCCATCAGGGAAAGCAGCTGCATTTTGAGGCGATGCTGGCGTGGGCAGAGGGAGAATTCCCATCTGATTCTCTTTGATTGTATCCTGTGCAAAAACAAATGTTCCCGGCAAGCGGAAAATCTCTTGGAGGATTGCCACAAACTTTTCCCTCTTCTTTCCGGAATGGGCTGTGAGTTTTTACAAAATCCGTTCCGGCAGGCGGAAAGGAGTTGACAATAAAGGCAATCCGCAGTAAAATCCTCTCAAACAAAGAGAGCCCCCCGGGGCAGCAAACACGTAAATGAAAGCGACAAGGATGTCACATATGGGAAAACCATGTGCCTCCTGTCGCTTTTTTCATTTTTTTAAAAGGAGAAATCGGTATGGTAACAGATATTTTTTCTTCCATGGTTTTTGACGACGCGACAATGGAAGCCCGCCTCCCCAAGGAGACCTACAAGGCCCTCCAGCGCACCATCAAGCAGGGCAAGCACCTGGACCCCAATGTGGCAACCGTTGTGGCCAACGCCATGAAGGATTGGGCCATTGAAAAGGGAGCCACCCATTTCACCCACTGGTTCCAGCCCATGACCGGCGTCACCGCCGAGAAGCACGACAGCTTCATCTCCCCCAAGCCCGGCGGAAAGGTCATTATGGAGTTCTCCGGCAAGGAGCTGATTCAGGGCGAGCCCGATGCCTCCTCCTTCCCCTCCGGCGGCCTGCGGGCCACTTTCGAGGCCAGAGGCTACACCGCCTGGGACGCTACCAGCTACGCATTCATCAAGGACGGGGTGCTGTGCATCCCCACCGTGTTCCTTTCCTACGGCGGCGAGGCCCTGGACCAGAAGACTGCACTGCTTCGCTCCATGGAGGCCATCAACCGTCAGGCCCTGCGGGTATTGAAGCTCTTTGGCAATAAGGACGTCACCTCCGTGAAGACCACTGTGGGTCCCGAGCAGGAATACTTCCTGGTGGATAAAGCCCACTACGACCAGCGCAAGGACTTGATCTACACCGGCCGCACCCTCTTCGGCGCCAAGCCCCCCAAGGGTCAGGAGCTGGACGATCACTACTTCGGCGCCATTAAGCCCAGAGTCGCCGCTTTCATGAAGGACCTGAACGACGAGCTGTGGAAGCTGGGCATTCTGGCCAAGACCGAGCACAACGAGGTGGCCCCCGCCCAGCATGAGCTGGCCCCCATCTTCACCACCACCAACATCGCTGCAGACCACAACCAGCTGACCATGGAGATGATGCAGAAGGTCGCCAAGCGTCACGGTCTGGTTTGCCTGCTCCATGAGAAGCCCTTTGACGGCGTGAACGGCTCCGGCAAGCACAACAACTGGTCCATCTCCACCGACACCGGAATGAACCTGCTGGAGCCCGGCGAGACCCCCTACGAAAACGCCCAGTTCCTGCTGTTCCTGTGCGCCGTTATCAAGGCCGTGGATGAATACCAGGATCTGCTGCGTATCACCGTGGCCTCCGCCGGAAACGATCACCGTCTGGGTGCCAACGAGGCGCCTCCCGCCATTGTGTCCATGTTCCTGGGCTCCGACCTGAGCGAGATTCTGGACGCCATTGAAAAGGAAGCCCCCTACGACGGCCACGAAAAGGAAGTGCTCCGCATCGGCGTGCACACCCTGCCCAAGTTCCAGAAGGACGCCACCGACCGGAACCGCACCAGCCCCTTTGCTTTCACCGGCAACAAGTTTGAGTTCCGGATGCTGGGCTCCTCCGAGTCCATCTCCTGCGCCAACACCGTGCTGAACACCTCCGTGGCGGAAGAACTGAAGCAGTTTGCCGACATTCTGGAGGGTGCCGAAAACTTCGAGGCCACCCTGCATGAGCTGATTCGCAAGACCATCGCCGAGCACAAGCGGATCATCTTCAACGGCGACGGCTACGATGCCTCCTGGGTCAAGGAAGCCGAGCGCCGGGGCCTGCTGAATCTGAAGACCACCCCCGATGCCCTGGCGCACCTGCTGGACAAGAAGAACATTGATCTGTTTGCCGCCCACAACGTCTACAGCGAAACCGAGCTGGTTGCCCGGCACGAGGTCAAGCTGGAAAACTACTGCAAGGTGGTCAACATCGAGGCCCAGACCATGCTGGATATGGCCCGGAAGGATTACCTCCCTGCTATGGCCCGCTACACCGCCGACCTGAGCGCCGGCATTACCGCCAAGCTCAACGCCATCCCCGATTCCGACTGCAGCTATGAGCGCGACAGCGTGAAGACCATCAGTGCCCTGCTGGGCGCCGCCCATCGGGCTGCCGGAAAGCTGGAGCGGGATCTGCTGGAAAGCAAGTCCATCACCGATTCCGTGGAGCTGGCCGACTTCTTTAAGACCACCATCATCGATGATATGTGCGCCCTGCGTATCAGCGTGGATTCCATGGAGTCCACCGCCTCCGCCGAATACTGGCCCGTACCCAGCTACGGCGAGATGCTCTTCGGCGTTCGCTAAGCAATCCATAACCCATTCTCCCAGCGGGAGAATCACAAATGGTGCAGTGAGGCGCCGGATATTGACAGAAAGCCATTGCGGGGCTTCCTAACCGGGGCTTCGCAATGGCATTCACACCATCTGTAAATCCGGGGCCGCCACGACCCCGGATTTTTTGTCATAGATCGGAGGTTTCCCCATGGAAACAAACCAGCGAAACTATCCCCTGTATTCAAGCGACTATGAGCACGACGCCTGCGGCATCGGCGCAGTGGTGAGCATCGACGGCATCGCCAGCCACGCCATCGTGGACGACGCTCTGTCCATTGTGGAGCGATTGGAGCACCGCGCCGGTAAGGACGCCACCGGAGAGGTGGGCGACGGCGTGGGTGTTCTCGTGCAAATTTCCCACAAATTCTTCTCCAGGCTGGGGCTGAACCTGGGCGGCCCCGGTGACTACGGCATCGGTATGTTCTTCTTCCCCCAGGATGGGCTCAAGCGCCGGCAGGCACAAAAGCTCTGCGAGGTGATCTGCTCCAAGGAGGGCGTGAAATTCCTGGGCTGGCGGGAGGTTCCCGTCAACGCGGAAATTCTGGGCCGACGGGCAAGGGAAACCATGCCCGCCATCTGGCAGTGCTTTGTGCAGCGTCCGGCTGACATTGAAAAGGGCCTGGATTTTGACCGAAAGCTCTATGTCATCCGCCGGGTGTTCGAGCAGAGCAACGATGAGACCTATGTCTGCTCCTTCTCCTCCCGCACCCTGGTTTACAAGGGCATGTTCCTGGTGCACCAGCTGCGGAAGTTCTACCTGGATTTGCAGCAGGAGGACTACGACAGCGCCATTGCCATGGTCCACTCCCGGTTCTCCACCAACACCACCCCCAGCTGGGAGCGGGCCCACCCCAACCGGCTGATTCTCCACAACGGCGAAATCAACACCATCCGGGGCAACGCCGACCGGATGCTGGCCCGGGAGGAAACCATGCGCTCTCAAATCATGGAGCAGGACATGGACAAGGTGCTGCCCGTGATTGCCCGGGAAGGCTCTGACTCCGCCATGCTGGACAACACCCTGGAATTCATGATGATGAACGGCATCCCCCTGCCCCTGGCGGTGATGATCACCATCCCCGAGCCCTGGCGCAACGATGCCAGCATGTCCCGGCAGAAGCGGGACCTGTACCACTACTACTCCACCATGATGGAGCCCTGGGACGGCCCCGCCGCCATCTTCTTCTCCGACGGTGATGTGATGGGCGCCGTTCTGGACCGGAACGGTCTGCGGCCCGCCCGCTACTACATCACCAAGGACCGCCGCCTGGTGCTCTCCTCCGAGGTGGGCGTGCTGGATATCCCCCCGGAGAACATTCTGTGCAAATCCCGACTTCAGCCCGGCAAGATGCTGCTGGTAGACACCAAGCGGAAACAGGTCATTTCCGACGAGGAATGCAAGTCCGCCTTTGCCGCCCGGCAGCCCTACGGCGAATGGCTGGATGAGCACCTGGTGCGGCTGGAACAGCTTCCCGTCCCCAACAAAAAGGTGCCCATGTATCCCCAAGCCCAGCGAGAGAAGCTCTACAAGGCCTTCGGCTACACCTACGAGGACA
>JAXECZ010000169.1:0-5774 GCA_034104845.1 Faecousia sp.
CTTCCGGATCACAGTGCAGGATGTTCTGGCATTTGTCTGACATGGGAATCCCTCCTGAAAACGTGTTCGCATAAGCTGCTACCGCTTATAAGACAGTCTATGCATGGCTTTTCAGGAAGTGCAGAAGAAAGCGGGAAGCCATCGGCCTCCCGTTCTTGTTTTATGCTCGAAAGTCATTGAGCTTGAATAGGAAGCCCGGCCTCTTTCGCCTCTGAGCCTTTTCGGAATGAGAGGGGAAAGGAGTGGCTGAGCTGCCTCAGCAGGAGAAGCGGTAAACCGTCTCGGTGTGGTATTTTTCACCGGCCTTGGTGATGGGCTGCTCCCATTCGGGGTGGTGGATGGAGTCGGGGTAGTACTGGGTTTCCAGGGCAATGCCGCTGCGCTTGCCGTATTCCACGCCGCCCTTGCCTTTTCCGCTGAGGAAATTGCCGGCGTAGAACTGAATGCCGGGCAGATCGGTATAAACCGCCATGATCCGTCCGGAGACAGGGTCGGATACTACGGCGCAGGGGTTGCAGAACACCTCGAAATTGTGGTCGTAGCCGCCCTGGAGGTTCAGGGGCTCGTAGTCCTCACCAATGTCTCTGCCAATGGCCTTGGGGGTGCGGAAATCCATGGGGGTACCCTCCACGCTCCGCATTTCGCCGGTGGGCACACTCTCTTCGTCGGCCACGGCAAACACTCTGGCGGGCAGCATGAGCAGCTGATCCATGGCGGCAGAAGTGTTGTTCTGACCGGCAAGGTTAAAGTAGCTGTGGTTGGTCAGGTTGAACACGGTATCCCGATCGGACACGGCATCGTAGGAAATATGAAGTCCTCCTTTTTCATCCAGGCTGTAGGTCACATCAATGGCGGCATTGCCGGGATAGCCCTGATCCCCGTTAGGGCTGTCCAGGTGGAGGGTGATGGCGGTATCCTCATAATGGGTCACTGTCCAGATACGGGTGTGGTAGTAGTTCGGGCCGGAATGGAGATTGTTGCCGTTTTCGTTGGGGGTGAGGGAATAGGTCCTTTCGCCGATGGAGAAAGCGCTTCCTTTGATCCGGTTGGCACTGCGGCCCACAATGGCTCCCAGGAAGCAGGTGCCGTTCAAATAGCCCTCGGCATCGTCATAGCCCAGGGCCACATCCGCAACATTGCCGTCCGCGTCGGGAACAAGCACATTGACCAGCGTTGCGCCAAGGTCAGACACCGTGGCCGTAATGCCGCCCCGGGAGATGGAATACAGAAACGTTTCTTCACCGGTGGGAAGTTTGCCAAAAGAGTGCTTCATAAAATGCTCCTTCCATTTTTCTGAAAATAAAGCGGGGAATTATGTAAAGATTGCTTTTTCCAATTGTACTACATTCTTTGACATTTTTCAATTGTTTCTTTTCTATCAAATGGATAAAACGAAACATTCTCCTTTTTGTGACGCTTGATAAGAGGCAGACTTTTTCGCATTAATTTTTATGTTTTCTTCTAAACACAATATTTTGTGTTTTTATCTTGACAAAACCACAATATGTAGTATAATGTGTCATGTACGGGTCACCAGCCCACCATGTGCCAAAGGAGGACTACACATGAAAATTATCAAAAGAAACGGCACTGAGGTTGTTTTTGATCTCAATAAGATCGTAATGGCCGTTACCAAAGCCAACGAAGCGGCCGACGAGAAGGTGCGTATGACTCCGCTTCAGATCCAGCGCATTTCCCAGCATGTGGAAGTGGCCTGTGAAGAAATGGGCCGCAGTCCCTCGGTGGAAGAGATTCAGGATCTGGTCGAGAAATCCATCATGGCCCACGGCGCTTTCGAGGTCGCCAAGGAATACATTACCTATCGCTATACCCGCAGCCTGCTTCGTCAGTCCAACACCACCGACGACCGGATCCTCAGCCTGATCGAATGCAACAACGAAGAGGTCAAGCAGGAAAACGCCAACAAGAACCCCACCATCAACGCCGTACAGCGGGACTATATGGCCGGTGAGGTTTCCAAGGATATTACCAACCGCATTCTGCTGCCGCAGGAAATTGTCTCCGCCCACGAAAGCGGAATCATCCATTTTCATGATTCCGACTACTATGCCCAGCATATGCACAACTGCGACCTGGTGAACCTGGATGATATGCTTCAGAACGGCACCGTCATTTCCGGTACCCTCATCGAAAAGCCCCATTCTTTCTCCACCGCTTGCAACATCGCCACCCAGATCATTGCTCAGGTTGCCTCCAACCAGTATGGCGGTCAGTCCATCTCCCTGACCCACCTGGCACCCTTTGTGCAGATCAGCCGGGAAAAGATCCGCAAAAATGTGGAAAAGGAAATGGAGACCTTTGGCATTCAGGCATCCGACGAAGCCATCTCCAAGGTGGTGGAGGACCGGCTGCGGGATGAAGTCCGCAGGGGCGTCCAGACCATTCAGTATCAGGTCGTTACCCTGATGACCACCAACGGCCAGGCGCCTTTTATTACCGTTTTCATGTACCTCAATGAGGCCAGAAACGAGCAGGAAAAGAAAGACCTGGCCATGATCATCGAGGAAACCCTGCGCCAGCGCTATGAGGGCGTGAAAAATGAAAAGGGCGTTTGGATCACCCCCGCTTTCCCCAAGCTGATTTATGTCCTTGAGGAAGAGAACATCCGGGAGGGAACTCCCTATTGGTATCTGACCAAGCTGGCCGCCCAGTGCACCGCAAAGCGGCTGGTGCCCGACTACATCAGCGAAAAGAAAATGAAGGAGTACAAGCTCTCCAAGGGGGAGACTCCGGGCAACGGCGACGTGTACACCTGCATGGGCTGCCGCAGCTTCCTGACCCCCGACCGCTCCGGCAACGGCTGGGACAATGTGGCCCGGGCCAAGAACTATGAGCCGGGCAAGCCCAAGTACTATGGCCGGTTCAATCAGGGCGTGGTCACCATCAATCTGGTGGATGTGGCCCTGTCCTCCGGCCGGGACACCACGAAATTCTGGGAAATCTTTGAAGACCGGCTGGAGCTGTGCCACCGGGCGCTGCAGTGCCGGCACGAACGGCTGAAAGGCACCCTGTCCGATGCTGCGCCTATTCTGTGGCAGTATGGTGCTCTGGCCCGCCTGGATAAGGGCGAGCCCATCGACAAGCTGCTCTACGGCGGCTATTCCACCATTTCCCTGGGCTACGCGGGACTGTATGAGTGCGTCAAGTATATGACCGGCAAGTCCCACACCGACGAGGAGGCAAAGCCCTTTGCTCTGTCCGTCATGCAGAAAATGAACGACAAGTGCCTGGAATGGAAAACTGCCGAGAACATCGACTACTCCCTCTACGGCACACCCCTGGAGTCCACCACCTACAAGTTCGCCAAGTGCCTGCAAAAGCGGTTTGGAATCATCCCCGGCATCACCGATAAGAGCTATATCACCAACTCCTATCATGTCCATGTGGCGGAGCCCATCGATGCCTTTACCAAGCTCCGTTTTGAAGCGGAATTCCAGCAGCTGTCTCCCGGCGGCGCCATCAGCTATGTGGAGGTTCCCAACATGCAGCAGAACATCGATGCCGTTCTGGAAGTGATGCAGTTCATTTACGACAACATCATGTATGCCGAGCTGAACACCAAGTCGGACTACTGCCAGATCTGCGGCTTCGATGGGGAGATCGAGATTCAGGAGGACGACAACAAGCTGGTTTGGGTTTGCCCCCAGTGCGGCAACCGGGATCAGAGCAAGATGAATGTGGCCCGGAGAACCTGCGGCTACATCGGCACCCAGTATTGGAACCAGGGCCGTACCCAGGAGATCAAGGATCGGGTCCTGCACCTGTAATAAACAGTATTTCCAGCCGGAATCACTTCAAAACGTGAACCGGCTGGAATTCTTATTTCCTTTTTTGGAAAAGGCCGATGATTTGCCCGGATAGGAGAACCGTCAGCAGGGAATAGGCGATCCGGTTTACCGGAATGTAGCTCAGGGAAAGGCCCAATACCAGCAGATCGCTGATGAGATACACCCACTGGATCGGCACTCGGGTCAGACGGGAAAGGCTCATGGCAAGTGCATCGTCCCCGCTGGGAGCGCCGCCGATCCTCACGCAGATGCCGCAGCCCACACCCACGAAAATGCTGCCTGCAATGGATGCTGCCAGAGGCATGGAGGCGATTTCCGGATAGATGGGCGGAAACAGCTCACAGATGGAGTAGACGGCGGAATAGCCAAGAGCCGAAATGCCGGAATAGAACAGAAAGCTTTTTCCAAAGGTGCGCCACCCCAGAAGATAGCAGAGGCTGTTTAAAACCAGGCTGGACAGGGCGGGGGAGATGTGCAGCCAATGGTGAATCAGCAAAACCGCTCCCAAGACGCCGCCCTCTGTAATTCCGGAGATGGAATGCACATGATACATTCCGAAAGCGAGAAACCCCGCGCCGAAAAGGGAAATGATGCAATTGCGAACAGTGATTTTTTGTGACATGATTACTCCTGAATATAAATGATACGCCGCCTTTCTTCCACATCCGGCGGCTCTGTGCCGTTCAGGCAGAATAAGCCATAAAGGCTGCCGATCCGCTGCTCCGTCTCCTCCACCGCCTCCCCGGCATTTACAAAGCAGGCGCAGCCGTGCAGCACGTTCCGGCCCCGATCGTTAAAGGCAAGCACTCGGATTTTCTCCGGCAAGACCCCCAGGTCATCCTGCTTGAGCCCCAGGAACGCGCAAAGAATCATTCGATCGATCCGGGTTCGGGTATAGCGCTTGGATTTGGTGGCATCGATGATGGAGGAGAGATCGGGACAGACGCGAACTGCCTTCCTCAGCTTGCGCCACAGCCCCTCTGAGCCGTAGGGCAGCAGCGCAAACTCCGCTTCTTCCATGGAGCGGAGCTTGGCAAGGATGGCCCGCTGCCCTGCTTCCAGCGTGTGCAGCGGTGCATTCCGCAGCAGGGAAACCGTGGAAATGGGCACGGCGGGCTCCCAGTTCCCACCGGACAGCAGCGCCTCCCGCACCGCCGTGGCAGAGGGAGCTTGACGGCATAATTCCCGATCATGGTAATCCCCCTCCCGAAAAATCGGGAAAATGGTTATGGGGGACTTCTGGGAAAGAATGGCCTTGGTGTATTCAACGCCCAAAATATCATTGGGACTGGACAGCGCGGCATCGGCACCCATTCGTCGAAGCGCCGCCTGCCGGGCAGCGGGGAAGGAGCAGCCTGCGGCGATCTCCTCTTTCAGCAGGATGGAGAAATCAGGCGACAGCAGCTTACGGGCCGTTTGAAAAAGGCTCTGCTCCGTCATGGTTTCGGTTCCGAAGCACAGCACCTCACAGCATTTGGACAGAAGCGTTACGCCTCCGGCAGCGAAGCCCTCTGCAGAGGAAAGGGAGACGGAAACCGGAAGCTCCAGCACCAGATCCGCGCCGGACAAAACAGCTGCTCTGGCCCGAACCGATTTGTCCACAATGGCCGGCGCCCCCCGCTGCACAAAATTGCCGCTCATCAGGCATACGACTGTGGTATTTTCTCCATATTTTTCCCGAATCAGCTGAATTTGCCGCCGGTGACCGTTGTGAAAGGGATTGTATTCACAGATAATTCCAACTGTCTTCAAGAAAAAACCTTCTTTGCCAAAATTTTTCAGAATTGGGGCTTGAGAAAAGCGGAAAAATAGACTATAATATTCCCAGCTATGGAAATCATACCATATTTTCTGCAAAAAAGAAATATCTAATTAATTAGGAGGCAATTCCAATGAATGTTCTGGTTATCAACGCCGGCAGCTCTTCTCTGAAGTATCAGCTGATGAATCCGGAAACCGGCGATG
>JAXECZ010000024.1:0-3346 GCA_034104845.1 Faecousia sp.
AAATGAGAGTGGCAAACTCACTATAGCGAATCTTCCCTCCGGCCTGTATGGCACCCAGTATAAGCTGGTTGAGGTTTCCGCTCCTAACGGCTATATTGTGAACCAAACACCCCTGTACTTCAAGGTGAACAACGATAACACCATTACGTGGAACGCAACAAGTGGAGATACTAACGGCTGCAATAACACAAATACAGGTGTCACGGCTACTACGATCACGACAGATCCTAAGCTATCCATTACCCTGTGCAACGAGCTTCCCTCTCTAATCAAGGAGGTCAAGCAAAATGGCGGCGACACGTGGAAAACTGACGAGCAGTACCGTCTGGATGATGAGATCACCTATCGCCTGACCGTTTATGTTCCCAAAAATGTCGCCGAACTCGGTACGTTCGAAATCAAGGATGTGCCGCAAGTTGGAATTACTGACAGTGAGAGTAGTAGTGACTACACCGTGAACTACGGCGATGCAGCGAATGCTTGTAATGCTTCGTTGAAAGCAGACAATTACACGTTGACTAAAATCGAAGCAAGCGGTAATAACGGCCAAGGCTTTAAGCTGGAACTTAATTCCACAGGAAAAGGCTTGGTTGCTGGTAAGTTCATTCAGATCGTCTACAAGGCGCATATGAATGCCAACGCGGTGATTGCAGGTAACGGCAACGGCAACACAGCCACGCTGACCTATTCCAAGTATATTGGCGTCACGGATACCACTACCTATGCCATCACTGACGAAGCCAGAGTGTATACCTACCAGTACCAGATCACAAAACGCAAAGACTCCACGACGGGTGACGTGGCAGGAGGCGTTGAATTCAACCTGCTGTATTCGGAAACAGGTACACCGGTTGAGGTTTATAAAGAAACTGATGGTGTTTATCGCCTATGGTTGACCTCTGATACGGATGCAACTAAAAAGACAACGACTCTTGCTACCAAAGCTGATGGCACTATCCTGATTAAGGGCTTGGAAAACGGTACATATTACCTGAAAGAGACCAAGACCATTGAAGGATATAACCTCCTGAGTGCGCCGTTCCAGATCCAGTTGAATGTAACCGAGACAACGACATGGGATCCCGGTGATTGGGCTACTAATGCAACACAATTTACTGCTACGGGAAGAACTGTTAAGACCTACCAATCTACATCTTACGATGTTACAGATGCAAAGGGCACCAGCACCATCATCAACAAAAAAGGCTTCGTCCTGCCCCAGACTGGCGGCATGGGCTATCTGCTGTTCTGCACAGTCGGCATCGTCCTGATCGGTGGCGGCGCGGCGCTGATCTTCGGCGGACGCAAGAAGAAAATCCGCTGATCCCGGATAGCTGCCAATGAGAATGAGACGGCGCCCCAATTGGGGGCTTGCCGACACGCCGAAACGGGCACGGTACTCAGTGCCGTGCCCGTTTTCCAGCCATGGGTGAAAATCCAGAAATGCGTAACGGGCTGATTCCGCAGGCCATGTATGCCGCTGCTGCGTCAGCCCGATGCGCATTTCTGTCTATTGATATTCCGTGAAAAACGTGTTACTATTCTGTCAGACAGAATGGATCGTTTCCCCAATCCAATGCGTTTTTACGCTCCCCTGCCTGCTGCCAAAGGAGTTTTCTATGACAAAATCCAGACAAATCGTTCTTTTCTTCGCGGTTCTCATGATCCTGACCGGCGTCGCTGTTTTTTCCTACCCCTTCGTCAGCAGCGCCCTGGCGAACCGGAATGCCTCCGTGGCGGTACAGGAATACAATACCTCCGTCAGCGCCTTGCAGCGGGAGGAGATCGACGCCATCAAGGAGGCGGCGAAAGCGTACAACGACCAGCTTGAGAGCGTGATTGGAAAAAATGCCCAGGGAGAAGGCGTCGCCCAGGACAGCTACATCGACCTGATCCAGCTTGGCGACGCCCTTGGCTATATCACCATTCCCAAAATCGACCTGAATCTGCCCATCTATGAGGGTACCGGCTCCGACGTCCTGGCCCATGGTATCGGCCATCTGTCGGAAACCAGCTATCCCCTGGGCGGCGAAAGCACCCACAGTGCTCTATCCGGCCACCGGGGGCTTGCGGAGGCGGAGCTGTTTACCAATCTGGACAAGCTGGTGCTGGGGGACCGGTTTTATCTGCACATTCTCGACGAGGTGCTGGCTTATCAGGTGGATCAGGTGCTGGTGGTGGAGCCGGAGCAGGTGGAGGCCCTGGAAATCGTGGAAGGGGAGGACCTGTGTACCCTGGTCACCTGCACCCCTATCGGCATCAACTCCCACCGGCTGCTGGTTCGCGGCACCCGTGTGGAATACGAGGGGGAGGAAGTTTCCGGCTCCAGCGATTTGTACCGGAGTGTCCACACCGGTACGGCAGTCCGCCGTCTGGTGGAGATCTGGCCCTGGCTGGCTCTGGCAGCCATGATCGCCATCGGCCTGGAAGCGCTGCTGATGCTGGCGCTCCTGAAACGCTATGCAGAACAGAGGGAGGATGATTAAGTGGCGCGGCGCATTCGGCAATGGATCGGCTTTCTGATCATGCTGGCCGGTCTCGGGCTGCTGACCGGCCCCTTCCTGCTTGGCGCCAGGGAAGAAAAGGTTCAGAATCAGGTGGTGGATTCCTTTTATCAGGGCGTAGGGAAAGCCCAAACCGTTCCCACCGCGCTTTCTGCCGATGAAACGCAAACCGTTCCCACCGCGCTTCCTACCGTCGAAACGCAGACACCGCAGGAGCCTCAGGACCCGTTCTATCAGGCGGCAAAGGCCTATAATGCATCGCTCCTCAGCAGCGGACAGGAGGCTATGACAAGCCGGTCCGATTTGGAGCAATTCGCTCTGAGTGCACTGGACTATGGGTACGCTGAAAATATCATCGGAACCATTCAGATTCCCCGGATGGAAATTGAGCTGGGGCTATATCTGGGAGCCAATTCGGAAAATATGGCGAAGGGCGTGGCGATTTTTGGCATGACCTCCCTGCCGCTGGGCCGGGAAAGTGAAAACGTGGTCATTGCGGGGCACCGGGGATGGCGGGGCGCGCCCATGTTCCGGGAAATCCAGAAGCTGCAGATCGATGACCCCATCTATGTCACGACCCCATGGCAGACCCTGGTCTACCGGGTGTTCGAGATCCGGATCGTCACGCCGGAGGACAATACCTGGTGCAAAATTCAGCAAGGGAGGACCCTGATCTCGCTGATGACCTGCCATCCCTATGGGCAGAACTACCAGCGCTATATCGTATTGGCCGAGCTTTGCCAGGAGGACAAGCCCTCTGAGGAGGAGATCCTCCAGAACAATCTCCAAAGCTATGACCCCGCGCCCAGAGAGGTCACTCTGGTCAATTCCGACGGAA
The DNA here is from genome assembly GCA_034104845.1 of Faecousia sp. Lineage (GTDB taxonomy): Bacteria > Bacillota > Clostridia > Oscillospirales > Oscillospiraceae > Faecousia. The sequence continues at coordinate 3,343 of JAXECZ010000024.1, forward strand.
CCAG
>JAXECZ010000028.1:0-13079 GCA_034104845.1 Faecousia sp.
TTTAACACGGGCTTCGGCATGCCGCCGAAGCCCGTGATTTTTGTATATCTGAAAACCACTCGTTAAACGAGTGGTTCCAAAAAGCCTATGGCGATGAGTAAAAATCCCTGTTAAGATTATAGATGCGGTCCGCCAACTGCATCAACAATCAAAACAGGGAGGCACTCATATGAGTATGAATGACATCAATAGATTATCACATACGTCGTGGAATTGCAAATACCATATTGTGTTTGCGCCAAAATATCGCCGGAAAGTATTCTACAAAGAGAAACGAGCAATGATAGGAAAAATTCTGCGGCAGTTATGTGAATGGAAGGGCGTGAAGATAATCGAAGCAGAAGCATGCCCAGACCATATCCACCTATTCGTAGAAATACCGCCAAAGATTTCGGTTTCAGGGTTTATGGGGTACCCCAAGGGAAAAGTGCTGCAATGATGTATGAGCAATTCGGCGATTTAAAGTATAAGTACCGGAATAAAGAATTCTGGTGCAGGGGGTATTACGTAGATACGGTAGGAAAAATGAGAGCCGAATTGCGGAGTATATCAAGAACCAGCTTAAAGAAGATGAGATGGGAGAACAATTAAGGATACCTTACCCCGACCCGTTAACGGGTAGCAAGTAACAGTCCCCAGCGCGGCTGGCGAGCCGTTTTACTCGTTCACGTGTCACGCGAGGAACAGAGGGCTATGCCCGCATATGAAGAACCCCCGGTTTTACCGGGGGGTTCCTTTTTCAAATATTATTCCGCACCCATCTGTGTACTCCCCCGAGCAAAAAGCACAGAGGGAATCCGGGTGGTGCCACACTGGGTGTTGCGCTGCCGGATGATCTGATTCAGGACCTCCAGCACAGACTGGCAGGTCTGCTGGGCATCCATCTCAATGGCGGAGATACCGGGACTGACCATTTCCGCCAGAGGGCCGTTCTCCAGAGAGATCACCTTGACATCCTCCGGCACACGGATGCCGAACTTACGCAGGCAGTTGGTTGCTTCCACGGCAGATGACACCGTATTGGCAAAAATACCGTCGAAACTGACATTTCTGTTCAGCAAATCCTCCACCATCTGGGTGACAGAATGTTCTTCCCTGTTGCCCGCGACCACATTCAGCTCATCCGCCACTGTCAGTCCGTTTTCCCAGAGAGACTGCTGATAGCCCAGATAACGTCCCAGATGTCCGTCGCGGAACCGGGAGGATTGGAAATACAGGATGCGGCGGCATCCGGCACGAATCAGCTCGTCTGTGGCCTGTTTCGCTCCGCCAACCACGTCAAACAGAATTTTCGCGGCGCCCTCCGATTCCGTGGGAGCTGTTCCCACAAAAATGGCAGGGATTTCCTCCCCCTCCGGCTTGACTGGGGTCTCCTTAAAGAGATAGATCACAGCGCCGGCATTCAGCGCTGCCAGCGTACGGCAATAGGCCGCCTCGACCTCTTCATCGTAGAGGGTCACGCACACAAGGGGGGTGTAGCCCTCCTGCATCACCTCATGGATGATGCGGTCGCACAGATTGGAAAAATACTCCGAAGACTGTTTGGGAATCATGATCCCCACCAGCGAGCTGGTGTTGGAGCGAAGCGTCTGCGCCGCCAGATTGGGAGAATACCCCATGGCGGAAATCGCGCTCCACACCGCCTGCTTGGTCGCCTCTGAATATTTGCCTTTTCCATTGATGATTCTGGAAACCGTGCTGGCCGACACGCCTGTCGCCTCGGCGATATGGCGGATTGTGATCTTCTCCATAGAATCCCCCCGGCTGCAAATCGATAATTACTTCCTTGCCGCTCTCTCCCGCAGCGTCACCACAGCGACCAGCGCAATGGCGAGCAGCTGCGGAATCATGACGGTAAAATACATATTGCTGTAGCTCATACGCACCGACAGCAGGCCGGCTGCCGAGGCGCCCAGCGCCTGGCCGATATCCAGTGCCGTGTAATAGGTGCTGTTTGCCGTGCCGCTTTTGGATACATCCACCGCTTTTACGCACCAGGTCTGTAAAATGGGGCACAGCGCGCCGTAGAAGGTTCCGTACAGCACCGCTGCCACCAGGAATACCGGCAGCGTCCGGGCCAGTCCCAGCGTGAGGAACACCAGACTGAAGCCTGCCAGAGAGACAAACACAATGGTTCGGCTGAAGCGGCTGTCCGACAGCCGTCCGAACAGTGGGCGCATCACCAGCATCACGGCGCCGGCCACGGTGAAGTAATACCCGATGCCGGAAACCGACAGGCTCTCCGCATAGATGGCAATAAAATTGGTAATGCTGGCCATACCCGCGCCGACGCACAGGATCACAACGGCGGGAACCACAGCTTCCCGGGCAAACAGGTGCTCCAGCACATTCAGCTTTCCATGAGGCGCCTGGGACTTTCGCATGGCGTTTTCATCCACGCCAAGGCTCATCAGGCATCCCGCCACCGCCAGAGCAAAGGAGATCAGAAACATCCAGCGGTAACCCACTCCCTGAATCAGCTGCAGACCCAGATTGGGGGCGAACACGGAAGCCAGAGAAGAAGCAATGCCGAACAGGCCGATGCCCCTGCCGATCTGATCCTCCCCAATGGAGGCCACCAGCACCGTGCTGTTGGCCGTGGTCACCATACCCCAGCCCACACCGTGCAGCAGCCGAAACAGAAGGATCATTGCCACGCTGCCGCTCAGGGCGTAGCCCAGAATGGAGCAGGCCACGATGACAAGCGCCGCGGTCAGGATCACCTTTTTCCGCTTGATGTTGATGTAATAGCCCACAAAGGGGCGGGTCAGAATGGCTGTGATGGAGAAAGCCGTGGCGGCAAATCCCGCCAGCTCCACACCGCCGCCCAGAGCCAGCACATACTTGGGAATGGTGGGGGTCAGAATGTGGAAACTGAACGCTGTAAGGATATTACACAGGAAAACCAGTGTATAATTGCGATTCCAGATTGATTTTCTTTCCATAATACCCACCTTCTCATCCTTTGTCAAGAAGATGGCAGGCGACAAAATGGTTTGCGCTCACCTCGTGCATCTCCGGCTGTCTGGCGAAGCACGCCTCCATGGCGTGGGGACAACGGGCCGCAAACCGGCAGCCGGGTTTCGGGTTGATGGGCGAAGTAATCTCTCCGGCAATGGTCTGGATTTCCTGGGCTTTTTCCAAATCGATGGTGGGAACAGATGCCAGCAGCGCCCGGGTATAGGGATGGGCGGGGTTGGCAAACAGCTCCTCCGTTTCGGAGTACTCCACCAGATTGCCCAGATACATCACGGCGATCTTGTTGGAGATGTGCTTCACCACGGACAGATCATGGGTGACAAAGATATAGGTCAGACCCATCTGCTCCTGCAGATCCTGCATCAGATTCAGGATCTGCGCCTGAATGGAAACATCCAGCGCGGAAACCGGCTCATCGCAGATGATGAAATCCGGCTTCAGGATCAGTGCCCGGGCGATGCCGATTCTCTGACGGCGGCCGCCGTCCAGCTCATTGGGATAGGCGTTTTCAAAGCGGGCGTCCAGACCTACCGTTTCCATCATTTCCCGGACCTTCGCTTCGGCTTCCTTTTTCTTCACGCCGTCGATCAGCAGGGGTTCCATGATGATCTGCTTTACCGTCATGCGGGGATTCAGAGAGGAATAGGGATCCTGGAAGATCATCTGCACTTCCTTCATAAAATCCCGGGTTTCCCGCTTGGACAGGTGGGTGACATCTCTGCCCTTGAAAATGATGGTGCCGTCGGTGGCGTCCAGCAGATGCTGAATGGTTCTGCCCAGAGTGGACTTGCCGCAGCCGGACTCGCCCACAACTCCCAGCGTTTCCCCCTTCTCCACGGAGAAGGATACATCATCCACCGCGTGCAGCAGTCCCGCCTTGGTTTCGAAATACTTTTTCAGGTGTTTGATTTCAAGTATTGTACTCATAGCTCTTACCCTTCCACATGAAATAGGCAGCGAACCAGATGACCGTCGCCGATGTCCTTCAGCGCCACCGCCTGCTGCTTGCATTCCTCGCAGCATTTGGGGCATCTGGGCGCAAAGGCGCAGCCCTCCGGCAGCTTGGTGGGATCGGGCATCAGTCCCTTAATGGGCTCCAGCCGGTGCTTGCTGTGGCTGTTGATATCCGGAAGCGCCCGGAAAAGACCGATCGTATAAGGATGAGCCGGATGCTTGAAGATCTGACGCAGTGTACCCTTTTCGATGATCTGGCCGGCGTACACCACCGCCACCTCATCACACATCATGGCAATGACGCCCAGATCGTGGGTGATCATGATGTTGGAGGTGTTCTGCTCCTTTTTCAGCTTGTTGATCAGCTGCAGGATCTGCGCCTGAATGGTGACATCCAGCGCCGTGGTGGGCTCGTCCGCGATCAGCAGCTCCGGATTGCAGGCCAGGGCGATGGCGATGACAATACGCTGTTTCATGCCGCCGGAGAACTGGTGGGGATATTCGTCAAAGCGCTCACCGGGAATGCCCACCATTTCCAGCTTGTCCACCGCCCGCATCCGGGCCTCCGCCCGGCTGATTTTGTTGTGGTTCAGAATGGCCTCGGTGATCTGGCTGCCCACGGTTTCGATGGGATTGAGGGAGGTCATGGGATCCTGGAAGATCATGGACATCTGGCTTCCCCGGAGGCTGGTGCGCTTCTTGGGGGACATCCGGAAAACATCGGTGCCGTTGTATTCCACCTCGCCGGAAATCACCTTCGCGGGAGGCTCCGGCAGCAGGCCCATAATGGTCAGGGCAATGGTGGTCTTTCCCGCGCCGGTTTCTCCCACCAGGCCAATGGTCTTGCCCCGCTCCAGATCAAAGCTCACATCGCGAACCGCTTTTACATCGCCGTCCTCGGTGCTGTAATTCACCGACAGATTCCGGATTGAAAGAATCGTATCCTTTTTTTCCATAGCTTATCTACCTTTCAGGCGGGGATCCAGAGCATCCCGCAGACCATCGCCGATCATATTCAGGGAAAAAACAGTGAGCATGATAATCATGCCGGGCGCCAGCACCAGATAGGGGTAGTCCCGGATGTAGCCGCGTCCCTCGGACAGCATCTTGCCCCACTCCGGCATGGGTGCCTGGGCGCCCAGACCCAAAAAGCTCAGGGTGGAGGCGTTCAGAATCCCGCCGGCCACGCCCATAGTAAACAGAACGATCAGGGAGGAGGAAATGTTGGGCAGGATGTACCGGAACATGATCCGGAAGTCACTGGCCCGGGAGGTTCTTGCCACCTCAATGTACTCCTTGTCCCGCTCGGAGATCACCATGGCCCGGACCAGCCGGGAAACACCGGGAATCGCGCCCAGGGACAGCGCCAGGATCATGGAGATCACGCCGCCGCCAAATACGGCCGCCAGCACGATGGACAGCAGGATGGAGGGGATGGACAGGAAAATGTCCATAATACGCATCAGGATATTATCGGCCTTGCCGCCGTAGAAGCCGGCCAGCATACCGATGAATACCGCGATGGCGGTGCCAAGCACCGTAGTGCTCACGCCGATGGACAGGGAGATCCGGGCACCGTAGATCATACGCACCAGATTGTCCCGGCCCAGATAGTCCGTGCCCATGGGGTGCTCCCAGCAGGGCTTGGTAAACTGAATCTTGTAATTCTGAACGTCGTAGCCCTCCGGCGCGATCACGTTGGCAAACACCGCGCAAAGCGTCAGCAGGCACAGAAAGCACAGTCCGAACACCGCCAGCCGGTTGCGGCGGTATCTTCTCCAGAATCGGGTCAGGTCAGTGTCAATATGCTGTTTGCTCTTCATGCCGCCTCACCCGTCTCTTTCTTTTTGGATTTTCCACCCATCTTCTTGTAGTAGGACTTGATCCGGGGATCAATGTAGGCGGAGCCGATGTCCGTCAGCAGATTGCACAGAGATACAAACACGCAGATCACCAGCACGCCGCCCCGGATGATGGGGTAGTCCCGGGCATTGATGGCGCCCAGCAGATAGGTGCCCATGCCGGGAATGGAAAACACGTTTTCCACAACCACGGCGCCGCCCAGAATACCGCCCACACCGTTGCCCACCTGGGTGATGATGGGGATCATCGCGTTCTTGACCGCGTGGTTCATAATGACCCTGGTTTCCCTGGTGCCCTTGGCACGGGCAGTTCGCACATAGTCCTTGCGGATCTCGTCCAGCACCGTGGAGCGGGACATACGGAAATTGGCAGCCGCACCGCCAAGTCCCAGGGTCACCACCGGCAGAATAATGGACTTGAATCCCTCAAAGCCGGTGGCGGGCAGCACCTTCAGCCGCCAGGCAAAAATCAGGGAAAGCTCCAGCGCGAACCAGAAGGAAGGCATGGAAGTAAAGATTACCGCAAATACATTCGCGGCATTGTCCACCAGGCTGTACTGCTTTACCGCAGACAGGATGCCCAGCGGAATGCCGATCAGCAGGCTGAGCAATACGCCCAGGGAACCGATCAGCAGCGTCACAGGAACGCGCTTTGCGATTTCATCCATGACGCTCAGGTTTGTTTTATAGGACGTACCCATGTCAAACCGGAAAATCAGATTATACAGATAATCGCCGAACTGCTTGAAAAACGGCTGGTCAAGACCCATGATATGCCGCTGCGCTTCAATCTGCTCATCCGTAGCAGTGAGTCCCAGAACCTGCCGGGCCGGATCTCCGGGGGTCAGATACAAAAGAACAAAGATGAACAGGAGAACGCCAAAAATGACGAAGATCATCATTCCGATTCTTTTTAAGATGTACCTAGTCATATTGTCTCCCAATAAAAGTCATATGGTTTCCGAATGGTTTTGAAGATTTGTGCTGTGGGGTTTCCCCCACAGCACAGACAGGGATTATTCAGCCGCTGTATCAGCCCTCAAAGTAGGCATCCGCCAGCAGGAAGGTGCAGTTGCCGCCGTTGATGGTGACACCCTGAAGCTTCTCGCTGCAGGTCATGTAGCTGACGGGGTAGCAGACAGGCACGGACATGGCATTCTCCAGCTCCAGGCGGATCGCTTCCTTGACCAGTCTGTTGCACTCGTCCACATCGGTGGTAGCCAGGGACTTGACGTACAGGTCATTGATGGCCTCATCGCACTCCACCAGATGCCATGCGCCCCAGTTGGGAACCATGTCGGGGCTGCAGTTCTTCAGATAGCCGGGGGCGTAGCCCACGGAGGTACAGCCGATGGCGGCATACATATCGTCCTCTTCACCGGCAATCAGGGTGGGAACGGCAACGTTGCTGTCCAGGTTGAAGATCTCGACCTCGATGCCGATCTTTGCCAGGTCGTTCTTCACGCACTCCAGAATGTGAACCTCAGCGGGGGTCGTATCGGAGTAGATGGTCAGCTTCAGTCCCTCGGGGTATGCGGACTTGGACAGGTATTCCTTGGCCAGCTCGATATCGTAGGGATACATGGGATTCTCGTCGTATGCGGGATCGTAAGCGCCGTTGTTGTTGGCGATCTTCTGGTTGGCGACAGTAGCGGAGCCGCCGTAAGCAACAGCGATGATCGCTTCCTTGTCAATGGCGCAGTTGATGGCTTTGCGGACGTTGACATCCCGCATGGGCTCACTGCGGAAGTTGAACCAGATATTCTTAACCAGCGCCGCAGGCATCTCCATGGTCTTCAGACCGGAAATGGAGCCGCTCTGAATACGGGTGATATCCATATTGTCGGGGCCGGTAACCCAGTCGATGTTGCCGTTCTCCAGCTCAATTTCAGCCTGAGAGCTCTCGGCGATCAGAACGGTTTCCACGGTCTTGATGGCGGGAGCGCCGCCCCAGTAATCCTCATTGGCCTCCATCTTGGCGCCAACGCCGGAGGTGAAGGAGACGAACTTGTAGGGGCCGGTGCCAACGGGGTTGTTGGGATAGTCATCGCCCAGCTCCTCAGCAGCCTTCTTGGAGCAAATGGAGTACATCTGGTCGGTCAGGGTGATGAACGCGTCGGAGCCGGCGCGCTTGAGGGGGATCTCCACCTTGAAGTCGTCCAGCTTCTTCATGTTGTCGAAGTCAAACAGGGATTCGCCCTCGCCGCCCACAGCGGTCTTGCCTCTGTAATCCCGGAGGGAGAAGATGACCACATCCGCGTTCAGGTCCTCGCCGTTGGAGAACTTGACGCCCTGACGGATCGTCAGGATGACGGACATATTGTCGGCGCCCCACTCCCAGTCTGTAGCCAGACCGGCATACAGGTTACCGGCCGCGTCCAGATTCAGCAGGGTTTCATACACATTGCGGCAGATCAGAGCGGAAGAGACGTTATAGCCGGAGGTATAGGGGTCAAAGCCGGGAGCGTCCATGTTCACGGCAACGCGCAGATTGGTTTTACCCTGGGGCGCGGGCGTGGTGTCACCGGACTCGGTGGCGGTCTGTCCCCCGTTATCGGTGGGAGCGGCGGTCGGTGCGGGAGTTTCGGTCTTGCTGCCGCAGCCGGCCAGAAGGCCCAGCAGCATCGCTGCGCAAAGCAAACAGCAAACTAATTTCCGTTTCATTTTTATCCTCCTAAAATTTGGTTTCATATAGGCAAACGTTTGCCTTGCTTCATTTATATAGCAAAGCTTCTTTTTTGTCAAGTATGCAAAATAATTAAAAATCAAACCGGATTTTTATTGACATTTCTCACACATATGTGGTATTGTTTAGATGGGCCAATTGGAAGGCTGCAAAAAGTAATGCAATTTTGTTGCATAATCTTCTAAAACGAACGGAGGATTCACCCGTGGAAACAACAGCATATGATCGCAGATGGGACACTCTGGTCGCCCCCAAAGAAAAGGATCGGCAGGCGTATTCTTTAAAAGAGGGACTGATTTTTTCCGGCAACAACAGTTTTGATGTCAACCGGCTGATCTGCAGCGAGTACGGTCAGAAAATCATCGACACAATGGAGCCTTTTTTCCTGAGCACCGATCCCATGGACCCCAAGGTTGTAGCGTATTGGCGGGAAAAGGGTCTGAAAAAGGAAATGGTTCGGGGCGGTCCTCAGGAATGGAATATGTGGACCATCTTCACTCCCGTTTCCGCGGAGCTGCCGGAGAACGCCGGGCGGAAGTACCCCCTGGTATTCGGTCTGCACGGCGGAGACGCCGGTGAGTTTGCCGGCGAGCCCATTTTTCTGGCCGAGTCCACCGGCTATGCCAAGAAAGCCGCTGAAGAAGAATTTATTCTGGCCATGCCCGAGGATCATGACGCCGAGCCCATTATGAATCTGTACAACTATCTGGTAGAGCACTACCCCGTGGACCGTTCCCGGGTCTATGCCACCGGATATTCCGCCGGCAGCGACCGGTCCGTCCGGGTATGCCTGCGGCATCCGGAGATCTTCGCCGGTATGCTCATCGGCGCCGGCGTTCCCTTTAACCTGATCGATGACGAAAAGGAAATCATCAACACGGAAAAATACAAGATGCCCATGATCGCGATTGGATGCCTGTCCGATAAGGGCAATCACACACCTTTTTACAGCACCAACTCTCTGGACCACCCCACCTCTCCCTTTATTGAGAAGCTGCTGTGCGCCGAGGGAAAGATGCGCTGGATCAACCGGATCTTCCGGGTGAATCATATCCCATATTACTCTGTGGAGGAAAACCGGGACTATGTACTGACCCAGGGCACACCCGCCGAAAAGCGCATCGGCATGAGAGCCCAGCGCTCTAAGGTCTGGGAGTGGGCGGGCAAAAAGCATTACTGTCTGGACTACACTGACGCGGAGGGAATCGACAGTGTGCGCTATATCTTTATTGAAGATATGCCCCATTTCGAGCCTGTCGACATGATGGATCTGGCCTGGCCCTTCCTGAAGCGCTTCTCCAGGAACCTTCAGGACGGCTCCCTTGTATGCTCCGAGCCGGAGTTTGACCGGTAAATCCAAAAAAGGAGAGAATGCCTCATGTCTACTATTACTTCAAAAGAAAACTGGCTTCGGTTTTCTCCGGGGAGAAAAGCCGGAATGGATGCCCGTTTATTCGGAAATGCAGACCATTCTGCCCCTCTGCGTGCCGGAAAACATCGCCCGCGGCTTTATAAAGGAAACGGAGTCCATTCCACAGTCCCGGTTTGGCGGCCCGGATATGTACGGCGTGCCCTGGGTATACGAAGCCTCCGTGGGCGGCTCCATGGAGGATCCTTCCGTCCCGCCCATCCTCACCGATGTGGCCGACTGGCGGGATGTGATCCGCTTCCCGGATATTGACAGCTGGGATTGGGAGGGCGCCGCCCGGCGGAATCAGGGCTTCCTGGCTCCGGACCGACTGACCAGTACGGTGATCTACACCGGTTTCTTCGAGCGGCTGATCTCCTTTATGGGATTTGAGGGCGCCGCCATGGCGCTGATCGACGAGGACTGCGCCGACGATGTGCACGCGCTTCTGCAGGCGATTGCCGACACCAACATCCGGCTCATTGCCGCGTATAAAAAGTATTTTGACATTGACCACCTCTTTTTCCATGATGACTGGGGCGCGCAGCTGGCTCCCTTCTTCTCCCTGGATACCTGCCGGGAGATGCTGGTTCCCTACATGAAGCAGGTGGTGGATTTCTGCCACGCGAACGGTATCTTCTTTGAGTTCCACTGCTGCGGACACAACGACGCGCTGGTTCCCGCCATGGTGGAAGCCGGCATGGACGCGTGGTGCGGGCAGCCCATGTGCGACAAGTTTGCCCTGTGGGATCACTACGGCGACAAAATCGCCATCGGCATCGCATTCTCCGGGGACTCCGACGAGGATCTGTTCCGTCAGGTGGATGCCATGATAGAGCACATCAAGTCCGATCCCATCCGGCGGCGGATGTATGTCAGAGACCGTATGCTCGGCTCGGCTCAGAATCTGAAGGAATACCTCAAAGAGAAGACAGCGCCCCTGTACAAGTAATGCCATATTTCCATGCGATCATACAGTCTCAAAGTCCCCGGGTTTTCTCCGGGGACTTTATCAATATTTGCCTGTTTCCTCTAAAACCAGTTTGGGACGAAACGCTGTCCTGCGAAAAGGGAACAGCTTTTCGCACGGTTTTGAAGAAGCTGTGCTGATTGCCGCTGTTCTTCCGGCGGAGGATCATCGCTTCGGGATCTCAAATACCGGCCGGCCGGTATTGTCATAGGCCAGCGCAAGCACCATGGTATGACGGTTGGGGTCGTACAGCGGATCTCCGGTGATCTCATCATACTGCCTTGCGTGATAGAAGCACAGATCCGTCGTTCCATCCTCCGCCCTGACAAAGGAGTTGTGCCCGGGTCCGAACACACCCTTCTCCCCATCGGTGCGGAGCACGGGAAAGCGCTCCTTTTTCCAAGCCCAGGGATCCAGCAGATCCCCATCCGCGTCAATGCTCAGCATTCCCATGCAGTAGCAGGCGCCGGCCGCGCTGGCGGAATGGGTCAGAAAGATCCGATCCCCGTGCACAAGAAAGGCCGGACCTTCATTGCCCCAGAATCCGACCTGCTCCCAGTCGTAGTCCGGGCTGGTAAGCAGCACCCGGCAGACGACGCCGTCCAGAATTCCCGGAATCATACACAGCCGGGCATTTCCGATCCCCTGCCGCAATATGTCAGAGAAAACACCGTAACGGAAACCGGTAAGCTTGAGATTGACGGCATGCCATATCAATTGCGGACAATTAACTCCAATTATGGATATCAAAGTTGGTCACCGGCAGGACGACCCACTCGCAGTCCTCCTCCCTGTGAGCGCAGTAGAAGGCAATCAGGTCGCAGATGTAGGGAGCAGCTTTCTTTCCTGCCAATTCCTCCACACTCTGGCGGAGGGCATCGGGGATCGTAATTTCGTAATAGCGCAACGGCCTTTGTTCGAGAGCGTCGGCAAGGATATCGTCAAAGCGGAGTGTCCAGGAGCCCTTGGTATTCAGGGAGAAGATGGGTGCCTGGAATTGCAGCACCTTGTCCCGCCACATCTTATCGAACTTGCTCTGGATGGCTTCGGCATATTCTGTGTAGCCTTTCCGCACCGCATCCGGGTGAGCCAACAGTATCTAAATGAAGATGTTCTGCAATGCCATGGTCTATTGACCTGTAATTTAGGGAGAATCATCCCGGAAATACGCAATATTTCCGAACCGCTCAAATAATGGTCTGAATAGGTCCCCTCTTTTGAACTCGGTAACTCCGGTTTTGAAAATGGGAAATACATCGATTCGAACAGGTATCTTTTTCGGTTCGCAATGGAAAAGACAAGAAAGACCTCCGACCATAATGGTCGAAGGCAAAAAGAATATAAAAAAGTCCGAAAAAGCCTTGTCACAAGCGGATTTTTCTAAAAATCCCGTAATATCTTTTTCGACGATACGAACCATAAATAGTCCTGAAATCAACCGATTTCAGGACTTTTTCTTTTGCTTTTTGTTCAAAAAGTTTGAATATTATTTTTGTATTTCTGCATAGAACCTCCTGACCCATATTTTGACCCATAATAGGATATCACGGAGTGGATTTTTCCAATCTCTTATGTGCTTCTTGACCACAAGACTTAAATTTTTACAGTTTTCCAGAACTCTTTATTTTTTCTGCGATCTCCGAGTGTAGCGGTGTCTGCCTGCTCCAGGAGTTCTTTATTTTTTCGTCTTATTAGCTGCTGTTCAGCGGTATACTCTGCTGCCGCTGAACAGCATTGGAATAATCTTGGCTGAACTATTCATCACCGCAAACTACAATTATCGGAACGGAATGAACAGTTATTCTGCTTGTTGAGGCGCTGCCCTAAGCCCCGCAGAACACATTGCCGTGTTCTGGAAACGCTGGATAATTCCAGCGGCTGCGCGATTCTGGGAATCGCTTTTCTTTGAATCTTCCGTATGCTCGATACAAAAACACCGCCACCGGTGAGGTGACGGAATACAAGAGCAAGGAAACCTTTGGCGTTTTCGTGTTTGCCGGGTATGCTCCTGCTACGGAAATCCTCAAAGGGATTGTGGAGCTGAACGAACAGGGCTATATCGTAACTGATGCATCTCAGAAAACCAGTGCGGACGGCGTGTACGCGGCGGGAGATGTGTGTATCAAGCCTCTGCGTCAGGTGGTGACTGCCACCAGCGACGGTGCGCTTGCTGCTACGGAATTGGAAAAATATGTGGCGGCAATGCAGAGGAAGACCGGC
>JAXECZ010000035.1:0-16747 GCA_034104845.1 Faecousia sp.
GTTGACAAAATCCCCTGTAGTGGTTATAATATTCTGGCAACTGCGAGAGTGTTGGAATGGTAGACAAGCACGTTTGAGGTGCGTGTGGTTACGCCGTGGGGGTTCGAGTCCCCTCTCTCGCACCATAACGAGTGTTCTGATAGGATTTGATATCCTGTGAGAGCACTCGTTATTTTTTTCTCACCCAATCCCACTGCCTTCTAAAAATGGTATCCCTTGAATGCGGGATTCTTATGCCAAACTGCTTTCCGGATTGCAGCGCAAATCTGCTGCGACGGCAACAGCCCCTGCAGAAAAAAAGACCATGGAGCTCCAAAAGGGGAGTCCATGGTCTTTTTGGGTTAGGAAACCAGAGTGGGAATGATCTTTGCGTTGGTGTAGATGATGTAGTCGCTGGCGGTGGAGCCTACGATGGTGCTGCCATTTTCCGCCAAAAGCTCCGCTGTGAGCTTCAGCATGTAGTTGGCGTAGGTCAATCCATTCGCTTCAAACTCTGCGCCTGTTTTTACACCCATGTCTACATCGATCTCAATGGGGACGCTGCTGTTGTAGCCGGTGCCTGCAAGGTCGAATTCAGTCTCGCCATCACGCACACTCTGCGACGTAAGGAAGCTGCCTGTGGGATTCACCTTGGGAGATACCGTGATGGAGCTCAGGTAGCTGCCTATGGGGGAGGTGACCGATGTGTAGCCGCCGCTTTCGTTCTTTTGCAGCAGTTCGACGCGGATTCTCAGCTTCTGGGCGTTGGGTGCGCTGGTCAGCTCATGGACATCATACAGCGCTGCGGACAGAATCTGATAGCTTCCGTTTCCGTCCAGATCGTTGATGCCAAGCTGGCTCCAGCCGTAGCGCTGGGTGCCGTAGGCGTTCTCGTAGGCGTTGTAGGTCAGTGTGGCCAGATGCACTTCTTCCCTGTAGTAAAGGAATTTCTCGTCGGAGTCGGTTCCTTTGAGACCGCTTTGCTGCATCTGGCTGTCGTAGGACAGGCTGGAATCGGCGTATACACGGATACCATCTTTTTCCGAAACTCTTTTGGGGAACTGTGCCTCAATCCCGGACAGCGTATAGCTTAGCGTGAAAGGCGTTTTCACAGTGACTTTTGCACCGGCAGCGGCGTTGATCTTGCTCTCAACGATATCCAGCTTGTGGTACGTCTCCCCGGCAATGGGATAACTCTTGCCCCCAACGGTAAGCGTCACTCCGTCAGCAAAGGGATCAAGGGATTCGCTGCTGCCATTCTCGCTTTTTTTCAGGTAAAGCGAGAACTGCTGATACAGGGAACGATCGTGACCATATTTGCTGAAATTATCCAGTCCGCCATCTGCGAACACAATTTCCGTGCTCATCGTTCCGCGGATGGTCAAATTGGTGTCGCACATCAGCTCCGGGCCATTGGTGGTTACCGTGACGGTTTGCGTGAAGAAATTGCCGATAACAATTCGATTTTCCGAACCATTCAGGGCATATTCTATTCTTGTCTCAGAATCACCATCTTTGGCGGGAAGACGGGTGGTGGGCAGGCCGACTTTGCCGGCGGGATTTGACAGACGGTCTTCACATTGAACCAGGAGGTTGACAAAGTCCGTGGTTTCTACCGGCGTTTGGATGGTCAGGTAGTATTGCTCCTGCTTTGCGTCTCCGGTAACGGTGATCTTGTAGAACGTTTTTGTGGTATCGGCTTTTTCCACATCCGTCGCCGGCCGGTAATAGTTGCCCGCTGCTTGAATGGTTGCGCCTTGTTCATCTGTTTCGATGTAGCTGCCGGAGCTGTCTGACTCAACGGTGAGGTTCAACAGACTGCACAGGGGCACTTCCTCAAGATGAAAGAGGGAAAGGGGCAGTTGCAATATATTACCTGCTTTATTCAGGGGAGCAGTCGTGGTGAGGTAGTACGCCTTGTTCAGGTTGCTCCGGTCCACCAGAGTCAGCTTTGTCCCCACGGGGAGATTCGTACCATTGCCATCGTCCAGCAGCAGAATTTTTGGGAAATTCCACATCAGGTTTTCGCCGTTGTCCACCGCGGCCTGCCATTCTTCTTCGGTTCGCTGATACGCATAGGTGATCAGGGTGGTCACCTGGTTGCCGTGGGAACCCATGGCGGGATATAGGAGTCCAGCGTAGGCATCGGTGTAGTAGTCCGTGCCGTCCTTTGCCGATGCCCAGAACTTGAACTCCATAATCTTTTTCACAATCACCGGGATGTAGAGGTGGTAAGCGGTTTTGCTTGTGTCCGCCGGGTCCTTATATTGCACATCCAGGAGGGTGAATTGGTTCAGCTGGTTGTCGTAGCGGCCGCCATTGACGGAGAAGGTGCCCTTGGTCGCGTTATACGTAAGGGTTGCTTTCGGCTGTTCCGCAAAGGTATTATTCGACCATTGATAGGTTCTGATCTTGATGCTGGGACTGCCGGTGTTGAAAGCCTCGTTGGTCATCATAGCGATGAAGCTCTGGATTTGCGAGGTGATTTCGTCGGTTTTGTTGGAATTGATGACCAGCACCGGGAAATCCTGCCCACCGTATTTCTCGCCATTTTCACCGGCGGCGTTGTAGGTGGAGAAGAAGCTGGTGTCTGCGGTTTTCATTCCTCCCTCCGGTGTTGTGCAGAACTTGTCCATCTCGCTAGTGACATTGAAGTAAATGCGGTTTCTGGGGATGTTTGCGGTGTCCAGATAATCCTCCAAAATTCCCTGGGCCAGGGGAGTGGTGGTGTCGTTGCCGTTTTCATCCTTGGTAAAGGCAATGCCGTCACCGGTGAGGGTTCCAGTCTCGATGCCGGGGAATTGTCTTTCCGGACGGATGGTGACGCTTGACGCAATTCCCGCAGCCGCTCCGGAATAGTCCGCCCGGATGGCGTAACATCCGGTGGTGCCTTTGCCAAAGTCCTTTGCGGGGGTGAAACAATTCTGCACGCTGGCACCGACCAGCTTAACATCCTTGTTTGTGTAGCCACCGAAGATGCCGATGGCCGTTGCGACGGTGTAAGCTGAGTAATCGGTTCCAATGTCGGGATAGGGTGTATACTTGGTCTGACTTTGGGAGTTCTTGTAGCTTAGTCCAATTGTTTGTTTTTCTGTCGAACTTGTCATATCTGGTTCTACACTGTCGTCGAACGCATTTAGTGCTCCGTCTTTCAAGGATAAGCCGATGGTGCAATCTTGAATCAGAATGTTGAAGCCATTGACAGGATTATTATCTTTGACATACCCATAAAGAAGACCAGTGTAGGCATTATTGGCTGCGCTGTTTACCGCAACCTTGCAGCCTTTCAATTTGGCGTTGCGAATCTTAATACTGCCGGTTTTTTCTGCATATCCAATAAGAAGACCCGTGCCTCTGGGCTCGCTGTTAGTATACTGCCTCCATACGTTTGTATTGATGACAGTGATCTCTTCCAGAGTCAGCATGGTATTGATTTGGGAGCCAATGACACCGCCTAGTGACTGAGTGGATTTGCTGCCATTACTGGATACGGTTACCTTTGAGGAATCAGAACCGATGAAAAGCTTCTTCACGGTTGCGCTACTTGCCATCAGAGCGCCAAATAGCGCACCACCCTGACTGGTTTTCTTGACAGTAAGAGAAGCTGTATCGCCATCAGCAATATGAATATTTGAAACGTTGACAGTAACGCTTCCGTTTGTCCAGCCAAAGTCATCATTGTTAAACAAATTGGCCTTGTCATTGTAATAACCCATGACTCCGACGAGGCCACCGGAGCTGGCATAGATTGTTCCATTGCTGATTGTGACATTGCCGCCCAGATCAATATTCCGAATGTTTGCGCTGCCGCTCATGCGAATGCCCAGCATTCCTCCAATACCGCCGCTGGAGCATTTGTCAGCAGAGTTTGAAGTAGAACTGCATGTGACATTGAGGGTACCACTGAACACAAAATCCGGAACAGTATTTTCGTTCTCGGAACCAATAACCAGCGTGTTGGTATCACACCGTCCAATCAAACCGCCAACGCCCATTCTGGCAGCGGAGTAACTCGTGTTTTGAGATACAACCGAATTCGTTCCGGAAAAAGTTGTTGTGCTGTTTTCAGCAGGTTTGATGGAGAGCTTGCTGGCATAGGCATAGCCCAGCAGACCACCGGCGATGGCATATCCGGAGACACTTAATCCGGAATAGTAACAGTTCTCCACGGATAGGTTTGCGAGACATCCATTTCCGGTATTGCTGTTGATGCAGGCCAGACCGATCAATCCGCCCGCAAAGGCTGCATTTCCGTTTACGCTTCCGGTTAGTTCGATATTTTGCAGCGTAATGGAAGCGCCTTTGGGAGTTGATTTTGCCAAGCAACCTGCAAGCATGCCCGCCCCTACATAACCAGTTCGTTTTGCATCCATAAGCTTATCGGAATCGCCAATGGGTTTTGCAACCGACGTGTTTGAGGTGCCGTTATAGTATGTGATTCCGGTCGTTCCGTCCAAATTCAGGTTGCTGACAGTGAGCGAACCGGCGGGATTCAGCACGGGGAACAGTCCGGCTCCGAGGGTGGTCCAGTTTTCACTCTCGGCTGTGTACTCTTTTCGATCCTGCCCGAGGGTAATGGTATGGCTGCCGCCGATAACAGAATCAACCTTGATCAGTCGTTCCGTACTATCAATGGCCCCATAGCTGGTACCAATCCCCCGGAAGCCGTTGCCGTAGGTGGTCATGTCACAGTTACCGGTCAGCTCGATGGAGACGGCTCCGGCGCTGATATTGGTTTTCAGCGATTCCAGACCGTATTTCCGAATCAGATAGGGGGATGCGCCACTGACTTCATCGGTAACGCCACCATCGGGGAGACTTCCACCCACTGTATCGTAGTCACAGGCTCGGGCTTTTCCGTTTGCCGTCGTTGATGCTGCCCCGCTGTTGACAATGGCGGACAGCAGCCACAGGCCTGTACCATCAGATACTTCGATGTTTCCGCTTTCATCAATTGACAAACCAGAGGATGCAATACAAGGAATCTTGTAGTTTTTGTCGGTATTGATGAATTCGGTTCCTTCTGTAATGGCATACCCATCCAGCACCCGGCCAACGTAGGGGTTGACGTAAAAGAAGTTTGAATCCTCGCTGGGGTTGACAGAACTGCTGCCAACAGATACAGAGGAAAGGTTGCTAGTATTCGTGCCTCGGAACACCACGCCGCCGCCCAGGCCGTCAGAGGTCGTGTTAAATCCCTCCGTTCCGCCAACCAAGCCCACATAGCCGCCTACGGGAAGCAGGTACGGCATGTCACCGGTTACAGTCGGGGAGCTTTGGTAGGTCACCGTCACTTTGTCGATGATGGTATCGCCGCCGATGCACCAGCCCACCACGCCGCCAAAGAAGGGGGCATCGATGGTGCTGGGGACAGAGGAACATGCAATGGACGGAGCCTGGTCATATTGGATGGTTACATTCTTCACCACGCTGCCGGTGCTGAATGCAATCAAGCCGCCAAACTGGGTCGCGGATGGTGCGTCAATGTGAACTGTGACGGTGCTGTTTCCTTCGCCGTCTTTTTCACCCACAATTACACCGCAGAAACGATGATCTTTACTGCCCAATCCACCCCAGCCGGAACGAGAGGACAGGGTGATTATGTGATTGTTATCATCGTTACCCCGCAACAGATAGTAAGCATTGCGAAGATAGTTAATCACCTGTGTTTTGCCGGTATTGGTGTCACTATTAAGGGCAACACCACTTTCATCAATCCATTTCTCATTCCAGGAATATTTCTTGTCGTTGCTATCAGTATGGGAAGCCTGGCTGGAGAAGCCATTGGTAAGAACGGTGGAATTTAAGGTAATTGTCCAGCCCTTTTTGGGGTTAGCTCCTTTTAGGACATTTGCCACAGCCAAAAGCTGCTTGCCATTGGTAATGACATAGGGGTGGGAATAGGTTCCGCAGCCCATGATAATATCCGGACTAAGCAGATTGATGTCCATCTCATGCTTCGTGCCGGTTTCATTGTTGCCTACATAACGTAGATAGATGTCCTTGAAGAATGTGGTGGCTTCTGAACCATCTGCTGCAGCGGTAGGGTCAACATCGAGATAGACATAATCCGTCGTACTACCGTAAAAGTAGAACTGCTCGCCTCCATTTCTTACGTTGGTATCAGTTTCAGCATTGGAAAGCTCTTCACCCAAGGTATAGTAACCGGCTCCTTGTCCTTCATCGGCGTTTGAGAAGTTGTAAATGCCCCAGCTGTTGGTGTCTGCGTACTGGAACTCCTGCAAAAACAGAGCCTCGCTGAAAATGCTGCGGGTGGTTTCGTGGACAATGGTGCTGGTTGTGTCCTCACTGATTCTGCCATCCAGAGCAATCTGAGAGAAATCCAGCTGGATGTACTGTCCCACCTGATCGTCGCCGTTGGTTTCTCCGACTTTGCCAATCAAGCTGGTGGCGGCATGGGTGAAACCGGAAAGGCTCTGATAAGCATTGGTGGTGGTAACATCCGTCAGCTGCAACGAGGTGAAGCTTTCAATGCTGTTGATGAGCAGCGGAAGCAGTTCTCCCTCTGTTGCTGTGACCGTGCGAATGCCATCCAATTTCACATTGGAAATCTCAAGCGCTGTCATTGCGTCGGAGCCCTTGCCTCTTGCCGTACCATTGATAATCGCACTGCCGCCCACGGTTCCCCGCAACGTCAGCCCATCAATGGTCAAGCTGGCCTTTGCGGACGCACTTCCCACATCGGTGAAAAGCCCCGTGTGCATTCCGTAGTGCTGCCGCTGGTCATTGGAGGGTTGCTTGTTGGAAGCCTCCTGCGTTTGCAGATTTGCATAGTCAAAGGTGATGGTGGCGTTTTCAATGCTGATTCCATTGAAGGGAACGGGATAATAGGAGTAGCCTGTTAAATCTAGTTCGTCTTTCGCCGGGTTCGTGATTTTGCTGGGATCGCCTTTTAGAAAGTACTGCCGCAGTCCGCTGTGGCAGTGGCTCCATGCGCTGAAAAGAACCATTTCCTGAGGGGTATTGATTGACCCGTCGCCATCATCCTGGAAGCTATCCAGATTGTAATAATAGCGGGTGTTGGGATTATTATAGTCTGTGGAAAGCTGTTTTTGGTAGGTATTGCGCGTTGTCGAGTCAATAGGGGCATGATTCGGTGTGGCAATGGAAACAATGCCATTGTTCAGCCCGTCAGCACTGATGGTCGTGCCCACCAATTCATCAAAGCTGGTTATGCTATCCAGTCCCGAGATGGTGCCTCCAATGGTATAGGCCCCCGGAAGAACTTCCAGGTACAGGGCGGACTGCGTGATGTCAACATCTACCTTGTCGCCGCGGCAAACCAGCAGACCGCTGGGAGCGTTATCTGAGGAAGCACCACAGAAAGTGTTGGTTCCTGTAAAGGTGACACCGGGCTGAACCGTGCCATCCTCTTCTCTGCCAATCTGCCAATAACCGGAGCCCTTGTATACCAGACCGCCAAAATTGGAATTTCCGGCCTGCAACTCGGAATTCTGAATTGTCACATTGGAGAATGTGGCCTTGACGTTATACCATTCGTAGCCCAACAGACCGCCGCATTTGTCACCAGCATTAGAACCCGCAGTTGTGATGTGGGCGTTGTTTACTTGAAGACCATCAATATTTAGTTGGATGTTGGTTCCTTTTGAAAGTGCGGAAATCAAGCCACCCACAGAGACGTAATCTGCTTTCTGAGTTTTATTGATGGTACCGCCAACTGTGCAGCCTGTAATTTCGTATTGTGTATTACTTTTTTCGGAATAAGCCAGAAAACCGGCGCAGCGGTCATTGTTGGTGGCCTCGTCCTGGATGAAGCCGCTCCAAGTGCAGTTTTCAAACGTGACCTTTGTATCATTCGCTGTAATTTGGGCAATCAGACCTGATGCCCGGGAGTTGTTGTTTCCGGCGTTGCCTGTGATTGTTAATTTGGCGGAGGAGGTCACATTGTCCAAGGTTACATTTCCGGATGCTTCCGCCGCCAGCAACCCGGTGAACGTATTGCCGTCGATTAAATGGGTTTGAACTCCATCGGTTTCCTGAGTCGTGGCCAAGGTTAAGTTGGTGACAGACAATGTACCGGCTTTGGCAATCAGGCCCTGCCGATCGTGGGAATCGCCAACGGTGTAAACCTTCAAAGAGGGTAGCGTGATAACAGGAGCAATATCATTGGTGAGAGTTCCGATAATCTGAATATTGAATGTGTTATCTTTGTTAACATCCCTGGTTAAGCCGGTGAGGCCTGTATCATTCAAGTCGATGGACGTTTTCAAGGAAATAGTGATTGTGCCGCTCGTATCCAAATCTCCGGAAGCATCAGAATCGTTCGCCTTGGCAAATTGCAGACTACCGTTGGAATCCAGCTGCAGCCGCAGTGCCAGGGCGGCAAAGTCCTTTTCGTTTTCCACAAGGAGCGTGGTAGGGTCTTCGGAGTCCACGTTGATGGCGCGAACGGTTACAGTGTGGGCATTTTCGTCAAATGTGAGCAGGGGATCATCCTGACTGTCAAGGGAACTGCCATCGCCAACCCGCAGCACCTGACCCCAGACACCGGTGTCGTTGGTATACTTGGCATCGGCAGGGGTTGTCCAATTTTCAACGGTGGTATAAACCAGCGTGTTGCCCCGGTCTCCCAGCACCCAGCCCCGCTTGTCGTTGGGGCCATCGACATCAGTCCCAAGCATGGGCTGCACATCCAGAGCCAGCACACCGGAAAGCATTTTTCCAACCAGACCACCGGCGGCAGTGCTTCCGGCAAACTTGTTTTCTGTAGTAACATATTTTTGAGTGATGGTAATGGTGTCTGTGGTGTTATTCGGATCGCCAGCCTGAACCATATGCCCATGGTTAGACAATTCCGCAATCAACCCGCCGTAATATCCCGGCTTTACCCCTTCGTTTGTAGTGACGGTTCCAGAGGAGATTTGGATATAGGCGGTGGATTTTGAACTACCCTCCCAAACATATCCAATCAGACCGCCATATTTATTGACGGAGGTGCTCAGGGTGGAAGTGGTGGTATTGCCTGACAGAATCAGCGCGTCGCTCAGTTTGGAGGCAACATAGGTACCAATCAGGCCTCCTGCTTTGGAATCATTGGCGGCATTCGTGGGGCTGAATGTGACATTTGATGTGATCCCGCTGATGGTATAGCTGCCGCCCTCATTGCACAGTATGCCGAATAGACCGCCGGAGCTATAGGTACCTTCCACGGTCAGAGCAGTAAGGGGATTCTGCAAAGAGAACGGTTTGCTCTGGTTAGACACTACCATCCAGCCGGCCAATCCACCGGCATCGTTGCCCTTAATGGTGGCACCCTCCGCAGCGATAATTGTGGGCAGATTGGTGAATTTGGGGTTAATGGCATAGCCCACCAGACCACCGGCGTTTCCACCTGTGGCAGCGGTGACGGAATTCAGGGTAAGACTGGAAACGTCTTCGAAGTTCAATTCAGCTCCGTCTTTCATGGTACCCACCAGACCGCCGGTGTGGCTGTTCGCGTTCTCATTCTTCACTTCCGGAATATCTGCGATGCCGGTTATGGTCAGATGGGAACTGGCTTCCATGGTATTGCACAGGAAACCGCTGCCGGAGACGATGGGCTGTTTCTTTGCCGACTCATCCGAAATTTTTGATTGGTCAACGGTGACGGACTTGATTCTGACCTTGGCACTGCATTCGAAATCAATGAAATTCAACAGGGGAAGCAGGGGGGGAATATCGCCGTTGCTCTCTTGGCTGGTATAAAGGGCAAGATACCACTCGGCAGCGTCTGCGTCTGCTGCTGTGACGTGGTTAGCCAGCAGCACATCACTCCGTTCGAGAGAGCTTGTCTCGGGCATTGCACAGTTCAGCGTTACATAACCAGTGCCACCTGCGCTGCCGTTTTGCCCGATGACAGCACTTCCGGACAGGTATTCAAACAAAGCCTTGTCCAGTGTAATCTGAGCACTGGAGGAGGTGTTATGCAGCCTAAATGATCCCTTGAAAGGAAACTCGGAATTGCCCAAACCACAGAAATGGAGCTGGCTGTTATTTACGGAGACGGTCTGGTCACTGACAACATTTAACTTGTTTACATTGCCATTTGGGCCAACCTCGATGATTAAATCCTGATAATACTTCGGATTGACATAGGAAAGGCAAATCAAATCCCCGGCATTGTCAATAGGGATGACCTTATTTTCCGGATACAGGCTGCTGGTGTCAATGGCTGTAGGAATATTTTCCGTTTCAGAGAACGCCACGACCTCTGCGTTGCTGAGGGCTTGGACATCCACAGATGCTGCGGTGGTTTCGGGAATGGTAGCGGCTGCGGTGGTTTCGGGAACTGTGGCGGCCGCGGTGGTTTCGGGAACTGTGGCGGCCTCGGTAGAGGGAACGGTGGTTTCCTCAGTTACAGGAACAGTGGTTTCTTCAGCTGTAGGAACAGTAGTTTCCTCGGTAGAGGGGATGGTGGTTTCCTCGGTGGGGTCGGTTTCCTCTCCTGCCGGGGCAGCATTATCCGGCTCCTCTGCCAGGGCGGAGACAGTGGCATTTCTGTCTGCCCAGGTGATTGTCGTCTTATTGCAGACTGCGGCCCACCAAACAAGGTCCATTTCACCCGGCGTAATCGCACGATTTCTTGCTTCTACCAAATCAGGGGTGGCGGCTTCCAGGTTCAGCAGGTCAGGCTCTGCCTCCAGCTCCGGCAGCTCGGTGGCATCCGTCGCTTCGGTGTTTTCGGTGGCATCCGTGGCATCCGTCGCTTCGGTGGCTTCCGTTGCTTCCGTTTCCTGGGATTCCTCGGTGGGCTCTGTTGCTTCGGTGGTGGCTTCGGTTGTTTCTTCCGTGGCCTGGGTAGCCTCGGTGGCTTCCGTTCCCTCGGTGGGTTCGGCTCCGTCCAGAATCACATAGGTCAGGCAAATCCACCGGCCCTCGCCGATGCGGCCCCAGTCGGCGTCCTCCATGTGGACGATTTCATAAACATAGACCACATCGTCGTTGTATGCGGAGCCCAGAATCTCATAGCCGGTTCCCGGACCGCTGCGGATGTTTACGCTGGTGGTGCAGACCACTTTGCCCCGAATGGGCTCCTGAGGCGCTTCGGTGGTTGCCTCGGTTGTTTCTTCCGTGGCATCCGTGGCTTCCGTCGTTTCCTCGGTTTCCCCGGTAGTGGCCTCCGTTGTTGCCTCGGTGGTGGCTTCGGTAGTAGCCTCAGTAGTAGCTTCTGTGGTAGCTTCCGTCGTTGCCTCAGTAGATGCTTCGGTAGCAGCCGCAGCGGTGGTTTCCGTGGCGGCTACGGTGACAGTCTCCTGGGGGGCGGTGGTATATTGGGTTTCCGCAGTGGTGGGGACGGACTCCTCCTGTGTGAAAAGCGTGGAATCCAAAGCCCCCTCCGCTGTAACCGGAAGCGACGCTGTATTCAGAAAGAGAGAAACCGCAAGCAGCAGCGCGGTGAATCTGATACGCTTAGACATAGGCTGAATCCTTCCTTTCGAGGATGGGGTATTTGTTATTCGTTGGATTTGGCTTCAAAGTTGAATATGATATAGCCATTTACCGTGGTCCAGGCTTCGTCAGCGGGAATGGCGCCGGTTCGGTAAAATTGCAGCCGGTAGCTGGTGGGCTTTCCTTCGCCGCCTACCGAGAATTGTATGGGACTCGAGGTGCCGACTGAAAGACCTAATTCTTCAAGGGAAAACTGGCTGATTTTTAGATTGCTGTTTACGGTCAACGTTACGATTCCCTCTGCCGAGCCATGGATCTCATAGTTGAACGCATCATAGTTTGTGGATTTCCTTGTCTGATCATCGACAAACCCTCCGGACCATGAAATATCCATGGCATCGCCGGATGCCAACAGCAAATCGGCGCCCAGCTTATCCATGCCGGCGTCCGTAGGGATGGCGTCAATCCGAAGACAATAGTCTTTCAGGCTGGGGGCATTTTTGGCGGAACAGGAAAAGGTGAACAGCTTCATGCTGGATTGCCCGCCGGGTAGAGTAGCTGACTTGCTGAAATTCTCTGTGAGGGGAGTATCGTTTACTTTTATTTTGGAAAGAATTTCCAAATCCGTCACAGTAACGCCTTTGGAATCCAGCAGCACCACATTTAGCGTAAACGGGATATTTGCACTGCTGAACCTGGTAACGTCGTTTTGAGGATGGTTACACACCGTAACGCCAACGGACAGGCCAGCTCCGGAAATGCGGATCACCTTGTCTGAGTAGTCAGTGCTGTCTCGCCCCATGCGGGAGAGGTAGTTGGAGGAGAAGCGCAGCTCTTTGGAGTCGCTTTTGGTGGTGACCACCCGCTTGACAAAGTTGGTCTTATTGTACGCGGCAACGCTGCCGGTGACCGCCAGAGCCAAGCAGGAGAGCACCAGCAGGATCAGAATAAGCAATCTCTTATTATGTTTCATCATGCGCCGCCTCCGGAGCCCACAGTGAGATAGACCATGTCCGTCTCCTTGTTGTTTGACAGACCATCTCCCCAGATGACTTTTAGAATGAAATAGGTGGTTTGATTCTCGGCAATGGTAACGTCGCCACTCCGCCAGTACAGCGGCGCGGCATTTTCCTGAACATGACCATAGGAGCCAGTTCCTGCTTGATAGGTGCTGGTAAAGTAGTGGTCGTTGCCTTGCAGCGCGACGCCTGTACCGTTCAAATATGGAGCATCTTTGGCTTTTATTATTTCTCCGTATGAAAAATAGCTGCCAGCTGCCAGGACCTCATTTCCGCCGGAAGAGGTATCGTTCTTTGTCGCCTTGTAAATCTCGTATTGAAAAGGAATGTTGGTGGTATGGGCAAGCTGGATGGTGCATTTATCCAGATTCACCGACTTGACACCGAACACAAAGGCTTCACTTTTGGCGCTGGAAACATCCAAATCACCCAGCTCAATGGCAAGGGTATTTTCGTCAGGACCCACCAGAGACAGGCTGGTCACCTGCACCAGGGTGACGGTTTGCAGGCTGCGGATATAGCGCATCCAGGCCACGGTGCCCACCGCCGCCAGCAGCAGCGCCAGCAGAATCAGGAAAAGCACCAGATAGCGCAGCTTGACGGAAAAGTGCTTTTTTTGGTTTTGGCTGCGGGCCATATTCCCGCCTCCTTTCTATTGGGTCAGAATTCCTCTGCGGTCAGCCGGAGAACCAGACTGTAAACGTTGCTTCCGATGTATTCATCGGCATTGTTGTAGTAGTTGTTGTACTCACGGAATTGTGAAGTAAAATTCTCATCGAAATTTGGCTTGCTTATCGGCTTGTTTTCGTTATAGAAAAAATGACTGGGATTTCTGGTCATCCAAGTTTTTACTGCAGAACCGTCTTTTTCGTTATAAATGATGTCTCTCAGGAATTCCGGCCATTTCCAGTACAGGGTGACCGGAATTGGCTGATCTGTGACGGCATTCTGAAAGGTCAGCTTGAAAGAACCGTTCTCATAAGAAATTAGCGTTGGCGTATTTTCACTGTTATAGCCTAGCGCATTCTGGCATTCATAGGAGAACAGAAAATGCCCACGCAGAAGCCAGTTAAGGGTTTTGTCATCCTCCATAGTGATCTGTTTCCCGTCTCTCTTAAGAGGAGCCAGCGTAACACTGACCTTCAGCCGAAGCTCGCCATCCCGCTTGGGAATGACATAGAATTCCAGTTTTCCGGAGGAACCGGGGGAAATTCCGGTTTTAGCCGCACCGTTCTCCAGATGGCTGTCGTCGGAAATCTGCCACAGAATGTCGTTTTCCTCGCCGGTCACCACAAGTTTCCGATCACCAAAGTCCTGACTTGTCCCGTATTTGGCATTGTCAGCCAGTATTGTTTCATCCCATTTCCCAACGTTGGGACCCACACTGGCCAGCTCGAAGCTGCTGCCGTCGATCCGGACCGAACCCACCGTACCGGTAACGGTACCGCTGCTGACAAACCAGGCATAGCAGGCGAACATGATCACCCCCAGCGCGGCAAGAGCCAAAAACGCGCTGCGGACGATTTGTTTTCGTGCCTCCCGATAAATTTCCTCCGGGGAATTGTGGGGCTGTTCATTCATGGGTGAATCCCTCACTTTCCGTCCTCATGGGTCTCGGAACGATTTTTCAAGGCTTCCAGCGCCTGACGGACTGCTTCTTCCTCTTCTTCTTTTGCCAGCTGCGCCGCAGAACGCAGTGCCCTTACCAGGTTTGCGATCAGCATCACGGCCAGGGGCAGCAGAATGGCCAGGACAAACACCAGCGGATTGGAGATCAGCCGGACGAATTTGCCCAGAGTGGGGGAGATGAAAATCACCTTGCCCACCACCTGCTGCGCCGCCACCGGCTGCTGGTCCTCCAGAAAATTGGCATCCCCCTTGGTGATGAATTCCAGGGTGCCGCCCTCTGCCGCAACCTGCTGGATGCGGTGGGTATTCAGGGCGCCGTTCAGGCTGGGGTCGGGGGAGAAGAAAGAGATGATATCCCCGGGCTGTAGGGTTTCCGGGTCGGTTTCCCGGATGAGCAGCATGGACCCCTCGGGGATGGCGGGCTCCATACTGCCGGTAAGCACCTGTAAAATGCTGTAGCCCATCACCTGAGGCACCTGCCCGGAGGGGGTCATTACCACCGTCAGCAGGACGAACAGCGAGGCGATGATCAGCAAAATGGCGCAGGAATTCATGAGTGTGAAAAACCATTTGCATTTCATGGGTTACGATTCGGTATCCTTTTTATTCTGCTTCACCCGATCCTCCCGCCGCTGGGCAACAGCCTCCAGGAGCTTTTTGGTGAATTTGTTTTCTTCCGCGCGGCGCTGGGCTTCCTCCCGGGCGGCGGCTTCTTTTTTCGCTTTCTGCTGGGCAAGCTGCTCCAGGCGGATGGCGTTGTCCCGCTCCTGGCAGGCTTTTTCCAGGGCGGATTGGACGGATTTCAGCTCGGAGGCGGCTTGGCGCTGCTGGGCCTGGGCATGGGCAACGGATTCCTTGGCTCTGCGGCGGGCGGCTTCCATCTTGGCGTTCATGGCGGCTTCGTACTGAGCGGCCTCTTCCTTTGCTTTGTCGATTTCCTTCCGGGAATTGGCCCGGACGGTATTCATCTCGGCTTTCAGCTCGGCCTCCCGCCGGGCGATGAAAGCGTTGGCCTGCTCCGCAGCGTCCCGGGCTTCCGCCTGGGCGGCATCCAGCTGCTGCTTGATCGCGGCCTCCCGCTGGGCAGCTTCTTCCTGCGCCTTGTCCATGGCCACTTGCGCGGCTGTTTTTGCTTCCTCCATTTGGGCGTTCAGTTCGGCTTCCCTCTGGGCGGAAGCGGCGTTGGCCTTGTCCAAGGCTTCCCGGCTGGACTGCTTCAGTGCCTCCAGCTGCTGCTTGAGCGCCTCTTCCCGCTGAGCGGCCTCGGCCTTTGCCTGATCCAGGGCATCCTGCAGAGCCTTTTGGGCGGCCTCGGCGTCTTCCTTTGTCCGGTTCAGCCGTTCCTCCGCCTGACGCTCCGCCTCAGCCAGCTGGAAATCCGCCTGCCAGCGGTATTCCTGGAGGGCCTGCTGGGCATCGTCCCGGTCGGCCTCCGCCTGCTGGCGCAGCGCGGTCTCTTCTTCCAGCTTGGCTTCCGCGTCCAGCTGGGCCTGGGTGACTTCTTCAATGATGACCCGCCGAACCTCTACATCGGGGATATCGTAGTCGTCTACGATCTGCTCCTGAATCTGCTTTATGAATTTGGGCTTGATAACCTTCCGCTTTTTGGGGGGAATTTCATCCAGGCGTCGGGGATCAGCCTCCAATAGGCTTTTGAAAACGGTGTAATTGGTGATCAGGTTGGAATACAGCTGAATCATGTATTCCTCGTCGAATTCCAGAGCGGAATCCCGGGCCTCGATGGAATAGCCCACCTCTTCGTAGCTCTCCAAAAACTGCCACAGCTTGAAGCAGGTGCGGTAGTCCGGGTCCTTCATAATGGTGTTGGTTCGCTGGATGGGGCTGGTGACCTTGGTGCACCCTGCCATCAAATCGCAGAACGCGCTGTTTTTCAGGGCCATGACCATACGGCGCACCCGGTCGATCCGCATAAATACCTGCATATTCTCGCTGTCGTTCTCGGCGAAGCTCTGGGTATTTTTGATGGTCATTTCCAGCTTGTATTCAATTTGCTCATAGGCATCGTCCACGGAGGACTGCATCATCAGGGTGTTCCGGGTTTCATCACCGGTGGACCAGAAGATCACGTCCGTCCGCTTATCGATAAAGGTCACCAGCCGCCGGATGAGGTGATAGATAAACCGGTTTTCATACAGGTTATAGGTTTCCTCGGTGGTGACGTTGAGAATTTTGGTGGGATGAATGTCCCCATCCTTGCTGGGAGCGATGAACTGGGTGTTCTGGCTCAGATGGCGCACGCTTTCAGCGGAGATTTTTTTGGCCAGCTCCACAGGCACCAGCTCTTCACTGGTGGTGACGAACCGCCGGGGATGCTCGGTGATCCGGTTCAGCGCGTCCAGGCTCTCTTCGATCACGCTGAGCCACCGCTCATCCACCACCTTGTGCAGGACCTGGTGGCTCTGCTTCAATGTGGTGGAGCCGGCCTGGACCATCTCGAACAGGTACTGGAAGTACCGGTCGTTCTCCAAGGTCTTTCCAACCTTATTGACATATTTTAAATAGAGATCGGTAATGGTACCTGCCATGTCTGTGTTCCCTCCGGGATAGAAAGTTTAGAAATCAGAATAGATTCTGGATGCGGTTCAGATAGGCCTTGCTGTCGGCCATGTTGCTCTTGCCGAAGACCTTTTCGATGTATTCGTTCAGGCTGCGGATTTCGTCCCGGACAAAGGTGATGTTCAAGCTTTCCA
>JAXECZ010000038.1:0-18669 GCA_034104845.1 Faecousia sp.
TTTTCAGGAGGTTCCATTCATGGCTGATGAAAAAACAGTTTTGATGTACAAGGGTCGTCCGCTGATGCGGAAGGACAACCTGGTATATTATGGCTCCATGGCCGACAGCCACATCGTGATGCTGCAGGTTCTGGAAACCAAAACGGTGAACGACACCCAGATCGCCACCCGTGTATCCGTTCAGCTTCAGCTCACCGATCCCACCGCAAGGAGCAGGGACCGGGTTGTGAAAAAAAGCGAGAAAGACGGCTTCTATACCGCCCTGGATGTGGGCTGTGTCTGGCTTGAGCGGGCTCTGGCCGGAAAATAATATTTTCTGATTTCCTGGTATTTCTATTCCCAGCGACGGAGGTAACGTATGAAATTTTCCACGCGGGTCATGGCTCTGGCCCTGACTCTGATGATGCTTCTTTCCGGTTTTTCCATCACTGCCGCAGCAGAGGACGGCCTTGTTTATGGCATTGGCTTTGTCAGTGCCTCCGGACTGAATCTGCGGGAGCAGCCCTCCACCGATTCCCCTGTTCTTGCCACCGCCAATTCCGGCGAATGCGTGGTGGTTCTGGATGCGGCGGACGGCTGGTATCACGTTAACTACAATCTTCAAGACGGCTATATGCGCGCCGACTATCTCACCGTTTCCACAATAGAAAACGCGGAGCTGGGCTACGGAATTGTAACCGGCGACAGCGTGAACCTGAGAAGCGGCCCCAGCACCGGCCACAGCAAGGTGGGCACCGCCGCCTATGGTGAAAAATGCTACATAATCGGCCTGAATCAGGGCTGGTACAAGGTGCTTTCCGGCGGCAGCTCCTGCTACATCCGCAGCGATTTTTTGAAGCTCAGCGAAATTCCCTATGAAAACCAGGCTTCCACCAACACCCCTCAATACTTCCGGCAGGGCAAGGCCATCGGAACCGTCCCTGCCTCCGGTCAGACAAGCACTGTCCAATCCGGCTCCGGCAGCTCCGCCAGCGGCGCACAGATTCTTGCCAAGGCCACGGGATATCTGGGTACGCCCTATGTCTACGGCGGTGCCTCCCCCAGCGGCTTCGACTGCTCCGGTTTTGTTTACTATGTGTATGGTACCTTCGGCATTTCCGTGGGCCGCACCCCTGCCGAACAGTACAATGCGGGCACCATTGTGGACAAGGCCAGTCTGCAGCCCGGCGACATTGTGCTCTTCGCGGGCACCGGCAGCAGCAGCATTTCCCACACCGGCATTTACGCCGGGAACGGGCAGTTTATCCACTCCCCCAATTCCCGCAGCACCGTCTCCTATTCCGATTTGACCAGCGGCTACTGGAGCGAGCATTTTTACTGCGGCGTTCGGGTGGTTTAATTCCACAGCTTCTCATCCGGCATGAAAATGCCGGATGTTTTTTTGTTTTAAAAAGCTGCTTTCCGGGTATAATGCTGTGCAAATCGTTTTTCAGGAAGGAACGGTCACATGGCAAAATTCAAGCGGGGGAAAAGCAGCTTTTTATTCACCAGCAAACCGGTGATCATCTCCTGGGCCAGCATTGCCGGGAAAAAAGAATCGGAGGGCCCTTTGGGCAGCTGCTTTGACAAAACCTCCTCCGATACCTTTTTCGGGCAAAAAACCTGGGAGCAGGCGGAAAAGAAAATGCAGGAGCTCTCCTTAAAAACCCTGGCAGAGAAAGCAGGGCTGCATACCTGGGAAATTGACGTTGTATTTTCCGGAGATCTGCTGAACCAGTGCATCGGCTCCTCTTTTTCTCTGCGGAATATGA
Source organism: Faecousia sp. (assembly GCA_034104845.1). Taxonomy (GTDB): domain Bacteria; phylum Bacillota; class Clostridia; order Oscillospirales; family Oscillospiraceae; genus Faecousia. Next base: position 1,752 of record JAXECZ010000038.1, read on the forward strand.
ACATTCCCCACCTGGGGCTGTACGGTGCCTGCTCCACCATGGCGGAGAGCCTGCTGCTGGCAGCCATGACTGTGGACGGAGGCTATGCCGACCGGGTGGCCGCCCTGACCTCCTCCCATTTCGCCTCCTCCGAGCGGCAATACCGCTTCCCCCTGGGCTATGGAGGGCAGCGAACCCCCACGGCTCAGTGGACGGTAACCGGCTCCGGCTCCGCCCTGGTGAGCGCCGAAGGAAAGGGGCCGCGGATTCTCTCCGGCACTGTGGGCACCGTCCGGGACCTGGGCATCAAGGACGCGGGAAACATGGGCGCCGCCATGGCCCCGGCTGCCTGCGCCACCATCAAGGCCCATTTGGAGGACATGCAGCTGACGCCGAAGGACTATGATATGATCGTCACCGGCGATCTGGGCCAGGTGGGCAAGGAGCTTTTATTGGATCTGGCCAAGCGGGAGGGCCTGGAGCTGGAGGACCGGCTGTACGACTGCGGCACCATGGTGTTTGACCGGAAGCGGCAGGATGTGCATTCCGGCGGCTCCGGCTGCGGCTGCAGCGCCATCACCCTATGCAGCCAGCTTTTGGGGGAGCTGTCCCGAGGCAAGCTGAAAAAAATACTGTTCTGCGGCACCGGTGCCCTGCTCTCCCCCACCTCGACCCAGCAGGGGCTGCCCATTCCCGGGGTATGTCACGCCGTGGCCATCGAAGGAGGAATGCGCTGAATGGACTACCTGAAAGCCTTTGTCGTGGGAGGACTATTCTGCCTCATTGGTCAGATCCTCGTGGACAAAACCAAGCTGACCCCGGCCAGGATCCTGGTGGGGTATGTGGTGGCCGGTGTGATTTTGGGCGCTTTGGAGCTCTATCAGCCCATTATCGACTTTGCCGGAGCCGGAGCCTCGGTCCCCTTAACCGGCTTCGGTGCCACATTGGCAAAGGGCGTCAAGGATGCCATCGACGAAAGCGGCGCTCTGGGCATTCTCACCGGTGGACTGAAGGCCACAGCGGCAGGAATCACTGCAGCGATCCTTTTCGGCCTGCTGGCAGGGATTCTCTTTAAACCCAAGGATAAATCCTGAATTTCGGGGCAATCTATCTCTGCGGGATTATTCCCGACCAAATTTAGGAGGAAAAAAAGATGAATAACCAGAATCAGAACAAGAATCAGGAAAACAACCAGCAGAACTGCGGCCGGAACGAGAATCAGAACCGGCAGAGCAATCAGCAGAGCAACCAGCAGAGCCGCTGAATACAAAAAGCTGCCTCAAAGGCGGGTGCTCGTAAAACAGTTTTAGTCCCGGCAGTAATGTCTGCCGGGACTTTTCTTGCATATATTGAAGCCGTATGATATAATTAAGCAGGCCGATAAACTGGAATTTGACGAAGGAGTGTGAATACATGAAAAAGAAACTCTCCCTTGCCTTTGCTATCATTGTTATTCTTTCTGTTGTGTTTTTCCCTATGACAACCACACACAGAATTTCAGGTGATGGAGATATTCTTACACCTCAGAAAGAAAAAGTCGGAACTTGCAAACTAGAAATCGAAATTAAAGAAGTTTCGTCTTTGTTGTTCCGCTACAAAAAGAGTTTCACCTTTGCCATTGATGACAATTTCGTTGAAGAGTTTGAAACCACATCTTATTCCGAAGCTGATAAAATCTGCTTTATTTCTCAAATGTATTATAACAACGAAACAGATGAAATGTGCGTGGCTTCCTTGACTTATCCAGGTGATTTGTCCTATGCTATTCTGAATTTAGGTGCAAATTATTATTTCATAAATAATGGGGCTAATATCGCCCATTCTGAATTACCTATTTCATAAATTCCAATTTGTCGAACTGATAAAGAGCGCACTTCTATACGGGGCAAGCCCAGTATGTGTGCTCAGAGAGACCGAACACCCCGGACACCTGAATGTCCGGGGCTTTTTGCGTCACTATGTTCCGAACAAGGGATTGTATCCCTTGCGCCGCTTTGCGGCTATCTTCTTAAGGCAAAAGGCGTGACCACTTTCGTCACGCCTTTTGCCTATTTAACTGTCTTACGAGCAACGCCCAAACCGGGGCAGCTTTCTTTTATTTGTTTTTCCTTGGAAAATAGACAAATTTGGAATTTGGCGGGATGTTGAATGGGAAAATGTTGGTTCTTTTCGTAGGGAACGGATTTATCCGTTCCGTCCGGTAACGTTTTTATGGGGTGAACGTTGAACGGAAAAATGTTGGATAACACCAAGGGCGGGGGCTTGCCTCCGCCGAAACGTAGCAAATATTTGAGCATTTCCGTTAAAACGAACCCGATTCATAACCCGAAGCAAGCGGCGGGGGACAGCCAGGCGCCCTACGGTGTTAACGGACCATTTCCCATTCAACGAACTGCGGTGATAATCGCAGGTTTCGGAACGGATAAATCCGTTCCCTACGAAACATCTCTGCAAATTCCAACTTGTCCGTCAGAGGGGAAAATCCATTATACCGGCACAAGGCGGTTCAGATGGAAGAAGTAGAGATACTTCTCTTTCACCGGCATTTGGTAGATTCTTTCCAGCGCCTCTCCATAGGTATCCACCTGGAGCCGGTAGCGCCGGAGGGCATCGGGGAGAGTTTCCTCCGTGATATGGTCGGTTTTAAAATCCAGAACGGTGATACCGTCCTCTTCCAGCAGAGCACAGTCCACAACGCCCTGCAACAGCACCTGCTCCCCCGCCAATCCATCGCCATATTTTTCCCCGTCATCCAGGATGGAGAACTTGAATTCCCGGATGTGGGAAACACCGCTGCGAAGCTTGCCGCCCACCTCCGTCTGGAAGAAATGGAGAATGGTTTGGGGCTGAACCATTTGCCGCTGCTCTTCCGAGAGATATCCCGCCGCCGCCAATCGATTCAGCTCTCCGGCCACAGCGTCCGGATCGGTGCAGGATTCATAGCGGAGGAACTGCATGGCGCTGTGAACGGCATTGCCATAGGCCGTTCCTCCCTTGGCCGTCTGCCGGAAGGAGGGCTTGCGCCAGGTTTTTCGCTTTGCCCGCTGGGGCGCATCCTCCTGGGCTTCCTCATCCCGGACCCGGCCCTTGAGCCCGGTGACCGTCTGTTTGGAGGGGGCCTGGGTGGCTGGGATATGGTCATAGTGAAAGGCCAGTCCCTTTTTCAGCTGTTCCACCGTCTCCTGTGGGAAAGGAGCAGCCGCCTCCGTCACCTGGGGAGCTTTTTCCGCCGTGGCCTCCGTTTGGAGCAGGCGGATTTTCCAGGGGTAGTCGCTGACGGTCAGCTTTTCCGGTCTGCCGCCCAAGGCGTGAAGCTCCCCCGCTTCCACCCGCTGCAGGGCCGCCGCCAGGATCCAATCCCCATGGCAGTCCGCCTCCATACATACCAGCTCCTCCCCGCCCATGGAGAGCCGGTTGGCCAGCTTTTTCAGCTTCTTTTCCGGATTTTTCATGGTGCAGGTCATCACCAGCCGGTCTCTGGCACGGGTCATGGCCACATAGAGCACCCGCAGCTCCTCACTGACACTCTCCGATTGGATGGAGGCGGCGATGGCCCGCTTGGAAATAGAGCTGTAGCGCAGCCGGTTCTCATTGTCCGCCACCGCCAGGCCCAGGCCCAGCTCCTGATGGCAGAGCACTGCCTCCCGGGAATCGCTGGCATTGAACCGATGGGACAGGCCGCAGAGGAACACCACCGGAAATTCCAATCCCTTGGACTTATGGATGCTCATGATGGTCACACAGCCCGCATTGCTGCCGGGTGCCGCCACCTGGCTGCCCCGGAGGGTTTCCAGATGATCCAGAAACTGATCCAAGGTTCTCAGATTTCCCTTTTCAAAATCCACCGCCATCTGATAGAACAGATACAGATTCTCTTTTTTGGCTTTTCCCCCGGCCATGGCGCCGTAAATGCTGTCCAGCCGGGTCAGCAGGAAGCAGCTTTGCAGCAGGGCAGTCAGGCTTTCCAGTCTGGCCTTCCGGCGGAGCACCGCAAGAATATCCAAAAACGCCCGGGCCTTCGGCTGCTTGCCGGAGAGCAGGCCGTCATAGATGTAACCCTTTTTCCCATTCCCCCGGAGCTCTGCCAGGTCATCCGCCGTAAAGCCGAAAACCGGGCTGGCCAGCACCGCCAGCAAAGGGATATCCTGCCGGGGATTGGCCACGGTTTGCAGCAGAGCGCAAAGGGTGCTGATCTCCTCCGTGTCCATCAGATCGCTGCCGCCGTCCAGGGCACAGCGGATTCCTGCCGCCTCCAGAGCACTGCGGAAGGCTGCAGCCATGGTGCCGGGAGAGCGGAGAAGAATCACAATATCCTCCGCCGTCACCGGGCGCAGACCATCCCCCTGCCGCACCAGGGTGCCGGATTCCAGCATCTGCCCAATGCGGCGGGCGGCAAAGGCGGCCTCTTTCTCATAGGAATCCCCGTCGGTGATATCCAAAACCCAGAGCTCCACCGCTTCCTCCGGCAGCAGGACATGGGGCACTCCCTCCCGCAGGGCCTCGGCCTCTCCGTAGTGCAGGCCGCCCACCTCCGGGCTCATGCAGACGGAAAACACCTGATTGATGCCGGAAATCACCTCTGCCCCGGAGCGGAAATTATGACTGAGCAGTATTTTCCGTCCCTGCCCCGGCTGGGCGGATTCCACAGGGGAAAAGGAGGCATATTTCTCCAGAAAAATGCCTGGGTCGGCCAGACGGAAGCGATAGATGGACTGCTTCACATCCCCCACCAGGAAGCAATTCTGCTTTTCCTCCGTCAATGCGGAAAAAATCGCGTCCTGCACGCCGTTGGAATCCTGATATTCATCCACCATGATCTCCCGGAACCGGCTGCTGATCTCCCGAGCCGCAGAGGTCATGCCCGTTCTGCCTTTCCCCAGAAGCAAATCCAGGGTTCGGTGCTCCAGGTCGCCAAAATCCAGAATCCGGCGGCTGCGCTTGACTCGGCTGTACTCCCCGTCAAACTGACGAACCAGGCCGATGAGCCCTCGGGCCGCGCCGCCGGATCGCCGCAGATCCGTCAGCACCTGCTCCGAGGAATTGGCAAAGCATCTCGTCCGCCGTTCCAGCTCCTCCCGGCAGGCATCCCGAATGGCCTTTACCTGCTCCGCCAGCACCGGGTCATAGGTTTTTCCGGAAAAGCGAAGCACACCGAAGCTGATGTCCTTCCGGCTGCATACCTCGTCCCAGGTGGCACTGGAACGGAGATATTCCAACTGCTCGATCAGCTGGGCGATATTCTGCATGGGCTTTTCCACACCGGTATCCCTTTGCAGGCGGGCCAGGCACTCCCGCAGCACCTCCAATTCCCTGTCCAGCCAGGAAAACAGGTGCTCCATCAGGTATCTGCCCCAAAGGGACTGGCCTGCATCGGTCACTCCCTCCAAGGCGGTGTTTTCCAGGCAGCCATCCAGCCAGGCCTGGGGGTTCAGGTGGCAGCGGGCGCTGTCGTATACCTTTAAGACGATCTCCGGCACCGCCCCATCATTTCGTCCGACACCCTGAGAATCCACAAATTCCCGAAAGCTGCCGTCCTCCTGCTGCTCATAGGCCCGCTCGATCACATCGTTCAGCACCTGGGCTTTTAAGTCCGCGCATTCCGCCTCATCCGCTACCCGAAAATCCGGTGCCAGGTCAATGCGGTAGGCATACTCCTTCAAAACAGAGGAGCAGAAGCCGTGGACGGTGGAGATCTGGGTCAGGTACAGCCGCTGCATCTGCTTTTGCAGATGTTTGTTTTCCGGCTCCCGGGCAATCCGCTCCGTCAGCTTGGCGGCTATTTTTCCCCGCAGCTCCGAAGCCGCCGCCTTGGTATAGGTGATGATCAGAAAATCGTCCAGATTGGCAGGATTCACGCTGTCCGTGAGATATTGAAGCAGACGGTCCACCAGCACCTTGGTCTTGCCGGAGCCCGCTGCCGCGCTGACCAGAAGCTTGCCCCCACGGTTTGTCACCGCCTGGGCCTGTTGGGGTGTGAGTTTTTCAGCCATGGGTTTTCATCTCCCTTTCCACTTCCTCCCAGAATCGCTGGGCGCTCATGGCCTGATAGTTCCGCCTTCCCGCCACACTGCCGCTGTGGCAGATGCTTCCATAGGGGCAGAAGCGGCAGGCATCATGGCTGGAGCCCCGGGTGTAGGGATTGGGCTCCACATTCCCCGAGGCGATATCCTCCACCAGTCTTCCCAGCACCCGGAACACATACCGCTCCAGCAGCTTCATCTGCTCCCGATCGGCCAGGTCGCCGGTGCGTTCTCCCTTTTTCTGCTTCACCGGCAGCCGCTTGGGGTCCTCCCCCGGCTCCATGGCCTGAAGCACAGCCTCATCGTTTAAAAGAAGTCCCTGGCGCTTCCACAGTTTCCGGCGCTCCCGCTCCAATTCCTCCGGCTCCGGCACCCCCTCCGTCAGCAGATAGGGCACCCGTGCGGGGAAATACTGAACCCCGGCAGGGACGGCGCTCTCCCCCAGCATGGCGCTGCCGCTGCTTTGCAGCGCAAAGAGGTAAAGAAGCATTTGCAGCCCCACGCCGTTGAATACATCGCAGTAGTCGAAATCCTTTTTCCCGGTTTTGTAGTCCACCACCCGGTAGAACCGCCTGCCGGGGCTCTGCCACACATCCACCCGGTCCACAAAGCCCCGGAGAATTGCCTCGATTTTTCCGTTGGGAATGGAAATGGCCGGCAGGGAGCCCTCCTCTTGAGCGCCGAAGGCCACCTCAAAATCCGCCGGCTCAAAATCGGACTGCCGCAATTCCTCCCACAGCTCCTGAACAACCATGTCCAGCTCCCGCAGATTTCTTCGGAACAAATATTCCATCCGCTCCGATTGGAGCTGGTCAAACCGCTCTGCGGCATACTCCTGAGAATAGCGGTGGGCAATGTCCAGGGTCTCGTTTAGGCTCACCTGATGGAAGCCGCCCATCTCCCGGACGCACCGGGCGGTGTTTTCCAGCACCGCATGGACATAGGTGCCAAACTCGGCAGGATCCACCGTGGCCTCCTTCCGCTCCCTGGCCCGCAGACCATAGTTCAGGAAATAGGAAAGCCGGCACTCCGCCTGCTTATCGATTTGAGAGGCGGAAAGGCTCAGGCTATGGCCGTAGAGCTTGCGGATGTTGGCCTGACTGACGGTGCCCAGGGCATACTCCGCCCGGTGCCGCGCCCATTGGAATTCCTCCTGAAGACCCAGCTGCTGAGCCGCTGCCTCCTGATTCCAGCCTGCCAGATAGGCTCCCGCCTCCCGTTCGTCGCCGTCGGCGAAGCCCAGCTGCTCCTGAATTGGGGTTTCTCCCCCCGCCAGCTGGGCCAGGCGGCGAAACACAAACGAGGGCTGCTTGCCGGAGAAGGACACCTGCACCGACTCCATGGCGCCGCAGAAAACCCCGTAGATTTCCGCGAATTCCGCCTGGACGCCCTCCATGGCGCCGCCGGTCAGCGGTACCCCCAGGTCCCGCAGCGTCACCCGCTCCTGATCCGTCAGCACACCGGTGGAGCCGGAATAGCCGGGCAGGCTTCCCTCCTGGGCACCCAGGAGAATCAGATGCTTTTCTCCATGGCACCGCATGGCGGACACCGGGCCAATCTGCACCACATCCAGCACCGGCGGGATGGTGCCCACATCGTACTGGCTCAGCAGCAGCCGCAGGAGTCTTGCAAAATGCTCCGGCTCCCAGTGGGTATCCCCCAGCACATCATACAGCTGCTCCAAAGCGGACAGCAGAATCTCCCACAGCTGGCTCAGGATCTGGGCATTCCGGCCGTCGCCGCTGTCGTCCAATTCTCCGGACAATTGCTCCAGCCGCTGCTCCATGCCCACATCCTCCAAAAATCCATACAGCGCCAGCACCTGCCGGGAAAGGGAAGCAGCCTCCGCCAAGCCACGGCGCAGCCGCTCCAAGGGGGCCATGAACCGGCTCCGCTGGTCATTCAGCTGCTCCAGCCGCTGCCGGGCCTCTTCCGTCCATTCCGCCCCCAGGCCATCCGGGTGCTTTTCCCAGGGCTTTAACCATTGTGCGCCCCGAATGCCCCAGAGGAAAGCGTAGTTTTCCACCAAATCGCAGAGATCCGGCTCCATCCCAGAGAGGCCGGAGCGCAGATAACGAAACACACTGCGCTGGTCGAAATCGCTGAGCGCCGCATCCAGAGCTGTGAGCACCGTGGCGATCATGCTTTTTTGCAGAATATCCTCGGTGCCGGACTGGTAAACGGGGATATGCAGTCTGGGGAAAATCAGATTCACAATGGGCTGATACAATGCCATGTCCGTACATACCAGGGTGATATCCCGGAACCGGTTTCCGGCGGCCACCAGCTCCCGCACCCGATGGGCTGCGTGCATCACCTCCGCCCAGGGGGTTTCCGCCTCACCGGCCCGGAGGAAGGACTTCGCGGAACCGAACACAATCGGCCCCTGGTAAAGCCGGGATCGCAGCACCTCCAGCGCGTCCTGCCGGGGGGGAATTACCTCCACCTGAACCGGAATTCCCAACCGATGCGCGGAACGATAGAGCAAGGAGGCGGTCTGCCCCGCTTTTTCAAAGGCCAGCTGATGGGAGCCCAGGCTGTCACAGTTCAGGCTCACGGTGACCTGGGAGCTGGCACCGATGAGATGCTCCAAAATAGCCATGTGCTGCCGGGTGAAGTCCGGGAAGCCATCGATGTAGAATACATGCTCCTTTGCGTAGCTGCCATCCTCCAGCTGCTCCAGCAGCCAGGTCATCTGATCCCTGGGGTCCCGCTTGCCCCGGCTGCATAGGGCATCGTAGCCCTCCATCAGCAGGGCCAGCTCTTCCAGCTTTTGCGCCAGGCTGCCCTGGGTCTGCTCCGAAGCCCGCCGCAGATCCGCGCCGCTGATGCAGCAGCGCTTGAATTCATCCACCGCGTCCACCAGCTCCAGCAGGAATTCCGGCTTGGTCTCCACCGCCGCATAGGCCTTCAAGCGGCTGGAAAGCTGCCGGGCCGCCGCCGCCATGGCCACCACCCGGCCGCCGTTGTCCAGGCATTCCATGGCTCCGCTGCCCGCGCCCTCGGAGGCACGGCGGGCCAGCCGGGTAAAGGACAGCACCTCGGCATACCGGCTGGCAGTATCCCCCGCCGCCTTGCACAGCAGCCGCTCGGTTTCGTGGCTGATCAGCTCCGGCACCATGAGAATCCTGCCGGGCTTTCGCTCCTGCACATCCTGGGCGATCCGCCGGAGAAGCGCCTGCCGGTTGGCCATCCAGTCCGTTCCAATGAGAAGCTGAAGCATAGGGTCTCCCCCTTTCTCTGTTTGATAGGATGAGTATATCATAAAATCCGCAAAAAAACAGCTTGATTTTGTGAATTGCCTTTCAAAAAGGAACCGCCCGAACAGGTGCTGTTCGGGCGGAAGAAAAAGGCGAATCAGACAGGCTTTGCGATGAACACGCCGGGATAGTTTTCCTTGAGCATATTGCACACCACGGCGGCATACTCAAAGCTGGGCATGATGGCAAAGATGGCAGAGCCGGAGCCGGTCATCTGCATACCCAGAGCGCCGTAGCTGTTGCAGATGGACTTGATGTAATTCAGCTCCAAATGCTCCGCGGTCACCACGGGGTCAAACACATTTTCAATCAGCCCGGCGATTTTTCCCAGGTCACCCGCCAGCAGTGCGCTTTCCATGGCCATGTTGTCGGGATGGCGGGCAATGGCCACGGTATCGATTTTCCGATACAGCTCCGGAGTGGAAACGGAAAAGTCCGGCTTGCACACCACAAAAACGCAGTCCGGCATATCCGGAAGCTTGCGAATCCGCTCGCCCCGGCCCTCCACCATAGCGGTGCCGCAGACCACACAGAACGGAACATCACTGCCCACCTGCGCCCCCAATTCCGCCAGAGCCAGGATGGACAGGGGGCTGCCATAGTGCTTATTCAGCGCCCGGAGCACTGCTGCCGCGTCCGCACTGCCGCCGCCCAGCCCGGCGCCGGAGGGAATCCGCTTTGTAATGCGGATGGACAGGCCGCCGGGGTCCTTTTTCACGGTGTCAAAAAACACTTCCGCCGCTTTCCAGGCAAGGTTCGTCCGATCCGTGGGAATTCCGTCAGCGCTGCACGCCAGGGTCCATTCCTCCCCGGTGCCGATATCGATTTCCACATCGTCCCGGATGGAGATGGTCTGCATCACGCTTTTCAGATCGTGATAGCCGTCTTCCCGTTTTCCCAGCACATCCAGGGTCAAATTCAGCTTGGCAAACGCGCCCTCATACAAAGTTGTCATATTCCGCTCCTTATCATCAAATCAGGATGGGTCTATTATACCGCAAATTTCGGCAAAAGCAATTGCCGCTGCTGATAATATTTTAAAATACGGGAATGCTATGGCTATCCCACAAAATTGGAGGTAAACGCATGGATACACTGACTCTGATTCTGGCCATCATCGGCTGCGCCAACTGGGGGCTGGTCGGGCTGTTTCAGTTTGACCTGGTTGCCTGGCTGTTTGGCGGGCAGGCCTCGCTGCTCAGCAGAATCATCTATACGCTGGTGGGGCTGGCAGGCCTGTGGTGCATCTCTTTTCTGTTCCGCAGACAGGTGTTCACCCAGGGAGAATAAGCACAGCGGCAGCCCGAACCCGGACTGCCGCCGCTTTTCTGAAATCCTTTATCTGAAATTGCAGCGCACCACGCACTCGGCCACCTGGCCTTCGTACTCCGCGCGAATCACACAGACGCCTCTGCCCAGGGCAGTGACATTGCCGTTGTATACGGTGGCGATGCTGGAATCGCTGGTGGACCACTTGACGCTCTCGGGAGAAATGCCGTTCTCCAGCTCCAGCGTGACATAGACACCCCGGACGGAGAAAGTGATATCCGTCTTTTTCAGCTTGAGCACACCGCTGCTGGGAGTGGCCACGGTGCCGCTGCCGGAGGTGCCGGTGCCGGAGGTTCCCTCTGCGGGAGCGGCGGTGGTCGCCTCGGTGGCCTCGGCGGCGAAGCTGACGACCGCGGGGGTCTCGATCCGCTTGTCGCCGCAGGCAATCACAATCACGGTTTCGCCCTCGCCCACAGCGGTAACCCGGCCATACTCGTCCACCGTGACCACGGATTCGTCGCCGGAGGTGTAGGTGACCTTATCGGTGGTGTCCTCAGGGGCGTACTTTACCATCAGTCTCCAATACTGTCCGGCAAAGGTCAGCTTGTCCATGCTGGCAACCAGAGACAGCTCGGTGCAGGGAATGGTAGCCTCGGTGGCTTCGGTGGTCTCGGCGCTCAGAGAACCGACAGTCTCGGGCTCCGTCACATCCACAGGCTCGGTAGCAACCGTCTGCTGGGGTTTATTGTCGTCGCTGCCCACCTGATTGGGCTTCCAAAGCTTGGTATAGGCGATGTATCCGCTGACGGCCAGCAGCGCCAGGATCAAAATCACCAGGACGATCACCAGGAACTTGTTGGAGCCGGATTCCTCTTCCTCCTCGTCCTCCTCTTCCTGCACGGGCGCGGGCTTGGGAGGCCTTGCGGGTCTCGGCGGATTCTGAGGTGCCGCCTGCTGCCGCCTGCGGGGATTCACCGCGTCGTAGTCGAACACGGCCTTGCCTTTCTGTGGGGGCGTGTCGGAGAGGGTTTCGTCCAGATCCTCTAACTGGAAATCGTCATTGAGAATATCGTCCATATCAACGGAGGGGTCCAGGGTTTCACCGGGTGCCCAGCCGCAAACCGGGCAAGCGCCGGCCGCATCGTCGTAGGTTGTGCCGCAAATTTCGCATACCATCTTGCTCATATTGATTCCTCCTGACCAGGTGGGTAAATGCGCCCATCCTTTCGACACATTATATCACAGCTTTTTCAAGAAAACAAGCATAAACATATTGCAATTTTTGTAATTTTCATTTATGATACAAGGGATAAAGGAGGCGATTTTCGTGGCCGAACAATTTGCCGTCTCCCCCCTGCTGGACGGCTTTACCATCGGTACGCCAGTCAACGACCATTACGGTGTTTGCTGTTATCCCGCTGTAAAGGAAAACTCCCAACGAAAATATATTGTAAAAGTGATTTCCATCCCCCCCTCCCAGACCCAGCTGGACGCGCTGCTGATCACCGGCGCTTACAAAAATTCCTCAGAGGCGGTGGATTATTTCCGCCAGCTTTCCGACGATCTGCTGGAAGAGGCCCAGCTGCTGCATGATCTATCCCGGCTGGAGGGCTTTGTGGCCTTTGAGGGCTGCCAGGTGGAGCCCATGGGGAAGAACCGCATCGGCTACCAGCTGTATCTGCTCAGCGGCTTCCGGCTCTCCCTGGAGCGGTATATGCACCGGCACACCGTCAGCCATCTGGAGGCGGTGAATCTGGGCATCGACCTGTGTGCCGCCCTCAGCGCCTGCCGGAAGGCAGGGAGGATGTATATCGACCTGAAGCCGTCCAACATTTTCATTTCCACCAAAAAGGAATACAAAATCGGCGATTTGGGCTTTGTGCCCCTGGATTCCATGAAGTATTCCTCCATGCCGGAAAAATACCGCAGCTGCTACACCCCGCCGGAGCTGCTGGACGATCTGTCCGTTCTGAACGGCACGGCGGATACTTATGCCCTGGGCATGATCCTCTACCAGATTTTCAACAACGGCGCCCTGCCCCAGGAGCTCACCAAGCCCCTGCCCGCCCCCGCCTCTGCCGACGAGGAAATGACGGCGATCCTGCTAAAGGCCTGTGCGCCAGACCCTGCCGACCGTTGGCAGGATCCCGGCCAGATGGGTCAGGCGCTGATCGACTATATGCAGCGGGGCACCATCAACGATGTGCCCATCATGGAGCCCATCCCCGGCTCCCTCTCCGGCCGTAAGGACGAAGCCCTGTACCAGACCACCCAGTTCCCCATTCCGCAGGAGCAGCAGACGGAGGAAGCGCCGGAGCAGCCCACCGTCCCGGAGCAGGAGCAAGCGCCGGAAACACCGGAAGAAGCCGAAGCAGCCGTCTCTTTTGTGGAAACGCTTTCAGCCGACGGGGAAATTCCTCTGGCAGAGGAAACCGTCGAGGAAGCAGCGGAAACAACGGCAGAGCCGGAGTCTCCCGAAGAGGAAGCACCGTTGCCAGAGAAATGGGAAGTGGTGGAGGAGGCCCCGACGGAGGATTCATTTGATCTCGAAGCTCCTGCAGAGGCAGAAACCCTGTCCCCCTCCGGGGAAGCGGACATTCCGGAGCTCTCCACCGTAGACATTGAGGCCGCCGCTGCCGAGGAATTTTCAAAGCTCACCGGGGATTTTCTTCCTCCGGAGGAGGAAACCCCGGCCATCGACCCGGAGCAGCTGGATCAGGAGCTGGCCCAGATGAATCAGTTCCTCCGGGCCTCCGAAAAGCCCGTTGTCCGGGAGCGCAAGCCCCAACCCCATGTGGAGCCGGTGGTCATCAAGCCGCCGAAGAAAAAGCGTTCTCCCGTGGGCGTCCTGTTTTTCATTCTCTTCCTGTGCTTCCTGCTGGCCGCAGGTGTTTGGGGATATATGTACTATGAGACGGAATATCTGCAAACCGTTAACGATGTTACCATCACAGAGGATTTGAGCAAGGTCACCGTACAGGTAGACAGCGGCATTGAGGAGGGGCTGCTCAGTGTGGTCTTCACCGATCCCTACGGCAACTCCTTTAACCGGAGTGTCCGGGGAGGGATCGCGGAATTCACCGATCTGACCCCCGGCACCTTCTACAATGTGCAGGTGCAGATCAGCGGTCTGCACAAGCTCCAGGGGCCTGTCTCCCTGGTTCACACCACCGAGGGAATCACCAATGTGGCAGCCCTCAACGCCGGAATGGGCACCGAGAACGGCAGCGTTCTGCTTTCCATGGTGGTGGAGGGGCATGAGCCCGAGCAGTGGAAGGTGTACTACTCCGCCGAGGGAGAGCCGGAGCTGGCCCAGGCTTTCACCGGTCACTCCGTCACCATCAGCAATCTGACCATCGGAAAGCTCTACACCTTCCGGATGGAGCTGATCAACGGAGGCAATCAATCCGTCGCCGGAGGCCAGAGCACCGTTCAGTTCACCCCCTCCCAGGTGATCAACGCTGAAAACCTTTCCATTGTCTCCTGTGCCGATGGGGCTCTGACCGTTCAGTGGAGCAGCTCAACAGACATTCTGCCCGAATATTGGCAGGTGCGCTGCGCCGGTGCGGATTACGACGAATCCCAGCAGGTGACCAGCACCCAGGCGGTGTTCACCGGCATTTCCTCCGATAAATCCTACACCGTGGAGGTATATGCCAAGGGCATGACCCAGGTTTCCCGGGTCACCGTTTCCGCCAACCCCATCACCCTGGTGGATTTCCGGATCGATGAATCCAATCCGCAGGAATTGGTTCTTTCCTGGCAGTATCAGGGGACGGCTCCCGAAAACGGCTGCATGGTGATGTACACCCTGGACAACAGCGACCTGCCCAGCGTGGTAAAAGCCCAGGGCACCACCGCCACCATTGCCCCCCGGATTCCCGGCGCGGTGTATCACTTTACCATCCAGGCCGACGGGGATGTGTCCGTTTTCGGCGGCAGCCAGGTTTACAATTGTCCCGCTGCAGAAATCTACAGCGGCCACGCGGTAAAGGGCAGCAACATCTCCGCCCGGCTGCTGGCCACGCCGGAGGACAAGGACTGGAGCTACTACTCCCTCTCCAGCGACAGCTACACCCAGAGCTTCGCCGCCGGGCAGCCCATTTCCGTCCTGCTGCAAAGCAACATCCGCTTCTATCTGGAAAATGAGGATATTCAGATTCTCTATGTCTTCCGGGATGCCTCCGGCGGTGCGGCTCCCGAGCTGGTGGGCGAGGACACGAAGGACTGGAAAGAAATGTGGATGCGGGATGATCAGACCACAGCGGAGCTGAATGTTCCCGTCAGCCCCACCAAGGCCGGTAATTATGTGCTGGATATCTATTTCAACGGCTTGGCCGTGACCTCCGCCAATCTCACCGTTTATTAACACCAAATCCCGGCGCCAGAAACGGCGCCGGGATTTTCAGAATTTGGAAAGGGGATTTCCGAATTTATTCACAAATTTTCAAAGGATTATGATATAATGCAGCCAAAAGAAAGTCCGGGAGGCCGTCATGCGAAACAAAAGTCACGCTCTGATGGGGCAAATTCTGCTTCGGGAATATCTGTCCGAGCTTTCAGCAGGCCACGCCAGATTTTTTCTTCTGGGCTGCACCCAGCCGGATAAGAATCCAGCCACCTATCTGAAAGGCTCTATCCGCAGCCGCTGGATGCGGGGGCACAACTACAGCAACGCCAGCCGGTATATGGTTCGGCTCACCCTCCGGCTGGAAGCAAAGGACCATTTTAACCTCTGGGACTGCTATTGTCTGGGCAAGCTCATCCACTACTGCATGGATGCCTTCACCTTCGCCCACGATGAGCGGTTCCCCAAAAAGCTCAAGGCCCACCGGGTCTACGAAGCCAGACTGCAAAACTACTTTCTGGCCCAGGTGCGCCGTCGGCCCATTCCCTCCGGCCGGTTTCAGGGCTCCCCCACCGCGCTGATACACAGCATGCACGTTGCCTATTCCCGGCTGCCGGGAAGCATCGAAACCGACACGGACTTCGCGTTCCGCGCCTGCTGCCTGCTGACCCAGCGGCTCACCAGCGCTCTAGGCTCTGCCAAAGAAAAGCAAACAGCACCGGGGTGATGGCGGGGTAGGTCACGTTGGAAGGCAGCCGGTCAAAGGTTCGCACCCGTGCCATTTCGCTCTGAGGCAGCGGGCCAAGCTTTGAAACCACTGCCCGGAACACCATGCCGTTGGCCCAGTCTTCTGGGGTTCCGGCCCAGTAGTCGCACAGAGGCGTGATTTCATACTCCAGCGCCCCGGATTCTTCATACAGCTCCCGCCGGGCAGCCTCCAAGGGCGTCTCTCCCGGCTCAATGTGGCCCCCCTGAGTCTCCCAGGTATTGCGTTTTTTGTGCTGGCTGAGCAGGATTTTCCCTTGGTATTCCGATAAAATCACCACATATTTGTATTCCTTCAGGCTTCCTGCCTCATAGGTTCTGCAAGTCATCTGTCTTTCTCCTCTTCTTCCCGACGGTTCTCCCGGATGAACGGCTCCTCAATTTTGGAGTCCACCAGGAGGCCGTATTTTTTCGGGCGGCGGTAGGCATTGCCGTGGACCTCGGATTTGCGGTAAATGCGAAGCTGCTCCAAATCCAGCTCTGCAATGTAAAGCCCCTCCCCGCCGCCTGCCTGCAAAATGCAGGTATCCCGGGAGCCGGGCAGCTCGGGCAGATAGGCCACGCCATCGAACACACTGGAACCACCATTGCAGTCGGGCACCGTTTCCGGGTAATTGCAGGTGGCGATGGCCGTCATGTTTTCATAGGCCCGGCCCCGGAGCTGGGAAAGGCGGTTGATTTCCATAGGGCAGGCATTGGGCACCAGAATCAATTCGGCCCCTTTCAGCATGAGAATTCTGGCGCTCTCCGGGAATTCCCGGTCGTAGCAGATCATTGCCCCCACCTTTACGGCTCCCTGGGCGGTGTCCAGCGTGGTGACGGGAAAGTCCTCCCCGGGGGTTAAATTCCGCTCCACATCAAAGTCGCAGGTGTGCACCTTGGCGTAGACGAATTTCCGCTTCCCGAATCGGTCAAACAGGGCGAGAGAATTCCGGGGGCCATTTTCGGATTGCTCAAGCAAAGTAATTCCGATTGCCATATTGAGCCGCTTTGCAAGGCTGCCGAAGGATTGGACGAACGCACTGTCCACGGGAATCGCTTCCTTTTTCCACTCCCGGACGCTCCGGTTGTAGATGTTGTATCCGTTGCTCCACATTTCCGGAAACAGGGCAATGTCTGCGCCTTTTTCTTTGGCTTTCTGGCAGTATTCGATCCCCTTTTCCAGATTATCCTCCAGCGTTTTTCCGGGAGCAATCTGCAGCAGGGCAATTTTCAGTATCCTCTTTTGATTCATGGCGTTTTTCTCCTTGTTCCCGCAGTTCCTCCCATTCCGCCCG
>JAXECZ010000090.1:0-11862 GCA_034104845.1 Faecousia sp.
TAGTAGTACACCGTGCCGTTGTAGTAACTGGTGGGATTGCCAACGGCATTGTAGGCGATGGATCCCCCGTTATAGGCGGTCAGCATATTGTCTACAGTGTCATAGGTAGATAGGGCTTAGCTTGCCGCTGGAATAAGTATACAACAGATTTGCGGTACTGGCAACACCCGATAATATTCCTGCTTTTTAAAATAGTGCGGATTAAGTCAGAGGTTCCCTCAAATTCCCGAAATCTGTTTTTTCTTGGGCCTCTCGGCTTGGATTCTGGTCGCTTGACAACACCGTTTCGGAAATGGGTTTCCTCGAATCTCCCGAAGAAAATAAATAATCCGAACCCGTCTCCCACTGGGAAGATTTGGTTCGGATCAAATTGGTCTGGTGCCGCTAACCGGGCTCGAACCGGTACGCAGGTGAGTGCGAGGGATTTTAAGTCCCTTGTGTCTACCAATTCCACCATAGCGGCGTATTGACTGGATTATAGCATATTTCTATTTTCCAGTCAAGCAGTATCCTCCGGGGCGAACCCGGAGGATACTTAAAATGCATGCTCAATAGCCGAATCTCTCTGCGGTACGCTTCAGCATCTCCCGGATGGGCAGATGGTAAGGGCAGCGGGTTTCGCACTGGCCGCAGCCAATGCATTCTCCGGCGGTATGGGCCATGGTTTTGTACCGATCCCGTGCCCAGTCCTCCAGGCCGTAGCGGGACAGATAGCCCTCGAACAGGAAAGCGCTGGGAATGCTGATGCCCACGGTGCAGGGGGCGCAGTAATTGCAGCGGCGGCAGAACTGGGTACCCAAGCTGTCCCGGATGTGCTGCATGGCAGCCTTTTCCGCTTCGGTCAGGGGGCTGGTGTCGCTGATGCCAGCCAGGTTCTGTTCCAGCTCCCGGGGCTCCGCCATGCCGGGGATAATTTCAGTGATATGCTCATTGGCGGCAATATAGCGCAGGGCCAGACGGCCATCCTCAATGGCTCCACCGGCCAGAGGCTTCATGCAGATAAAGCCGATGTTCTTCTCCGCGCACTTTTCAATCAGCTCCTGGGCCTGATTCTCCACAATATTATAGGGGAACATGATGGTCTCCACCCAGGGGAGCTCCAACGCCCGGGCGAAAATGGCAACGGAATGGGTGGTGATGCCAATGTGGCCGATCTTCCCCGCTTCCTTGGCTTCCAGGGCACCCTCCAACGCGCCGCCGGGGGCAAGGATCTGGTCTAAGGCCTGGGCGGAGGGGTTGTGGAACTGGTACAAATCGATATGATCCGTCCGCAGATTGCGGAGGCTCTTTTCAATATCCGCCTTCATATCCTCCCGGCTGGTGGCTCTGCCCTTGGTGGCCAGAACGAACCGATCCCGGATTCCCTCCAAGGCGTAGCCCAGATATTCCTCGCTGACGGTATAGCCTCGGGCGGTATCGATGTAATTGACACCCATTTCCGCCATTCTGTGAACCAGGGTTTTGGTTCCCTCCGCGTCGATGCGCTGGATGGGAATGCCCCCCAGGCCCAACCGGGAGACCCGCAGGCCGGTTTTTCCTAAAATACGATATTCCATGGTGTTCTACCTCATTTCTTTCCCAATTCTCTGTTTTTCTCAAAGGCTGCCGCCACACAGTCCATAGCGGCACCCCGGAAGCCATGCTGCTCCAAAGCACGGACACCGGCAATGGTACTGCCGCCGGGGGAGCACACCGCGTCCTTCAGGGCGCCAGGGTGCATTCCGGTTGCTAGCACCATCTCCCCTGCCCCGATCATGGTGGCTGCGGCGTACTCCATGGCCTTGGCTCTGGGGATGCCGCAGGACACGGCACCGTCCGCCAATGCCTCAATAAACAGATACATATAAGCCGGGCCGCAGCCGGACAGGGCGCTGGCGGCGTCGATGAGTCTTTCCTCCAGCTCGTCCAGCTGACCGGAAAACCGCATATCCTCCAGGAAAGAGGCAATTACCCCATCCTCCACCAGGTCATTGCGGCAGTACTGGGTCATCCCCTTACCCACCGCCACCGGCGTATTGGGCATGATGCGAATCACCGGCAGCTTCCCACCGGCCAGCTGCTCGATCTGACTGATGGTCAGTCCGGCGGCCATGGTGATGAGCAACGGCTTGCGCTGCTGCAGGGCTCCCTGCAGGGGCTCCAAAACACCGGCCATCATCTGAGGCTTCACTGCCAAAAAAATCCGGTCGCAGGAGGATACGATTTCCTCCCCGCTGCCATAGCGGATGCCCAATTCCCCGGCCAGTGTCCTTGCCCTGCCGGAGCGGTCGGTGACCATAATGTCCTTGGTGACCTTGCTCAATGCTTTGGCAATGGCTCCGCCCATATTGCCGCAGCCTAAAAACCCATACTTCATAACTGCCTCCTTAACGGATGTGTCCGTTGCCGTGAACGATGTAATGATAGCTGCACAGCTCCCGCAGCCCCATGGGGCCTCTTGCATGGAGCTTCTGGGTGGAGATGCCCATTTCGCAGCCCAGGCCAAACTCTCCGCCGTCGGTGAACCGGGTGGAGGCGTTCACATACACCGCCGCGCTGTCCACACAGGAGGTGAAAAGATTGGCGGCAGCCTCATCCCGGGTGACGATGGCCTCGCTGTGGCCGGTGGAATGGGCGCCGATGTGGGCAATGGCTTCCTCCACCCCGTCCACACATTTCACCGCCAGAATATAGTCCAGGAATTCCGTGTCGAAATCCCGTTCTCCGGCAGGAGTACCCGGAATGATGCGCTGGGCATAGGCATCCAGCCGCAGCTCCACCGGCTGCTTCCGGTCCAAAACCAGGCGTTTGTGGAGCTTGGGCAGGAATTCTGCGGCAATAGATTTGTCCACCAGCAGCACCTCCTCGGCGTTGCACACACTGGGCCGGCTGGTTTTGGCGTTCTCGATGATGTTCAGCGCCATGTCCTGATCGGCGGTTTTCTCCACATACACATGGCAGATGCCGGTGCCGGTGGCGATGCAAGGGACGGTGGCGTTGCGGAGGCAGGCGTTGATCAGTCCGGCACCGCCCCGGGGAATCAGCAGATCCACATAGCCGTTGGCGGTCATGAGGGCAGCGGCACTGTCCCGGGAGGTATCCTGAACCAGATTCACCGCGTCCTCCGTCACCCCTGCCTGACGCAGCCCTCGCTTTAAGGCCGCCACAATGGCGTTGGCAGAGCGGAAAGCCTCCTTACCGCCCCGAAGGATGCACACGCTTCCGCTTTTCAGGGCCAGGGCAGCCGCGTCGCTGGTGACATTGGGCCGGCTTTCATAAATAATGGCAATCACGCCCATGGGGACGGACACCTTTTGAATCAGCAGTCCATCGGCCCGGCGGCTCTCTTCCAGCACCCTGCCCACCGGATCGGGAAGCTTCACCACATCCCGAATGCCCTGAGCCATGCCCTGAATCCTCTCCGGGGTGAGTCGAAGCCGGTCCAGCATCACATCGGAAATATGTCCTTGCGCCGCCTGGAGATCCAGCTCGTTGGCCGCCAGGATTTCTCCCTGACTGTCCAGCAGCGCCTGGGCCATGGCCGCCAGGGCATCATTCTTCTGCTGGCTGCTCAGCCGGGAAACCGTCTTCTTTGCCGCTTTTGCGGCGGACAGCATTTGTTTCATATGGAAGCCTCCTTTTTTGCCTGGAAGCGGGTGCCCACTGCCCCGCCGTCCAGAATGGTATAGAGATTGTTGGGCTCATTTCCGTTGGCAATCACCATATCACAGCCGCAGCTCATGCAGATATCGGCAGCCTGGAGCTTCGTAATCATGCCGCCGGTGCCCTGCTCGCTGCCGCTGACCCCCGCCAGAGATTTGACGTTCTCATCCAAATGGGTGACGGTGGGGATAAGCCTGGCATCCGGATCCTTGCGGGGATCGGCGGTATAGAGCCCATCGATATCCGACAGCAGCACCAGCAGCTGGGCACTGACACTTTTGGCCACAATAGCCGCCAGGGTATCGTTGTCGCCGATGACGATTTCCTCGGTGGCCACGGTGTCGTTTTCATTGATGATGGGCAGGGCGCCCAGCTCCAGCAGACGATTCAGGGTGTTGCTGAAATTCCGGTGGCGGATTTCGCTGGCCACATCCTCGCCGGTGATCAGCAGCTGGGCCACGGTATGATGGTAATCGCCGAACATCTTGTCGTAGATGTACATCAGCTCGCACTGTCCCACCGCGGCGGCTGCCTGCTTGGTGGGGATATCCTTGGGACGCTGCCGCAGGCCCAGCTTGCCCACGCCCATGCCAATGGCACCGGAGGAAACCAAAATCACCTCATGCCCCGCATTCTTGATGTCGCTGATCACCTGACACAGCGACGCTACACGCCGGATATTCAGGTGCCCCGTGGCATGGGTGAGGGTGGATGTGCCGATTTTTACAACAATACGCATAGTCTCCCCTCCAGGAATGACAAATGTTTTCCATAATTATACACATTCACCTTTCATAAATAAAGAGGCAAAACGTTTTTTATGCAATTATATCAAAAAACCATTTGCTTTCGACGAAAACAATGGTATAGTTATCCTATCCAAAGCAAACCAATGAGAAAGGCGGCAAACCAAATGGATTACAAAACCACCGGCATCCGCTATCTTGTGCAGCAGGGCGGCAAAAACCTCAGCTGGAGCGTGGAAAGCGGCGTAAGCCTCATTGAGCAGGACGGGCTATTCTTTAAGGATCTGGCCAGGGCCGGGAAGCTGCTTCCCTACGAGGACTGGCGGCTGGACAGCCAGAGCCGGGCGGAGGATCTGGCCTCCCGGCTGAGCTTGGAGGAAATCGCCGGACTGATGCTCTATTCTCCCCACCAGTCCGTTCCCGGAAACCGGATGCCCTTTGTGGGCAGCTATGGCGGGAAGTCCTTTGACGAATCCGGCTGTCAGGCCCATGCGCTGTCCGACCAGCAGAAGCAGTTTCTGGAAAGCGAGCACATTCGTCATGTGCTGGTGACCGATGTAAAAGACGCCGCCACCGCCGCCCGTTGGAGCAACGAGCTGCAAAAGCGGGCGGAGGCTCTCCCCTTTGGCATTCCGGTGAACCTGTCCACCGATCCACGGAACGGTGCCCGGAGCACCTCCTCCGTGGAATTCCGCACCGGCGGTGAGGATGTGAGCAAATGGCCGGAGGGTGTGGGCTTTGCCGCCTGCTTCGATCCGCAGGTGGTTCGCCAATTTGCTCAGGACGCCTCCCGGGAGTACCGGGCGCTGGGCATCTGCACCGCCCTGGGGCCGCAAATCGACCTGTGTACCGAGCCCCGGTGGATGCGCTTCATCGACACGCTGGGCATGGATACGGAGGAAAGCAAGAAAATGGTAAAGGCCTACTGCGAGGGTATGCAGACCACTCCCTCTGCAGGCGGCTGGGGCATGGAGAGTGTGAACACCATGGTGAAGCACTGGCCCGGCGGCGGCACCGGGGAGGGCGGCCGGGATGCCCACTATGCCTTTGGCCAATACGCCGTGTATCCCGGCAACAACGGCGACGAGCACCTGAAGCCCTTTACCGAAGCCGCATTCCGTCTGGAGGGAGGTACGGAATATGCCTCCGCCGTCATGCCCTACTACACCGTCTCCTGGAATTACGACACAAAATACGGTGAGAATGTGGGCAACTCCTATAGCCGGTATATCATCACCGACCTGCTCCGGGAGAAATACAACTATCAGGGCGTTGTCTGCACCGACTGGGGCATCACCGGCGACCCAAATCCCACCATCGAGGGCTTTGGCAGCCGCTGCTATCACATGGAGGACAAATCCGAGGCGGAGCGGCACCTGATCGCCATCGTGAACGGAGTTGACCAATTTGGCGGCAACAGTTCCATTGAACCCATTGTGGAGGCCTATCGGATCGGCTGCCGGGAATACGGTGAAGAAGCCATGCGGCAGCGGATGGAACGCTCCGCCGCCCGGCTGCTGAAAAACATCTTCCAGTGCGGCCTGTTTGAGGATCCCTATCTGGACCCGGAGGAATCCGCCAGAATCGTAGGCTGCGCGGAATTTGTGCGGCACGGCATGGAGGCCCAGCACAAAAGCATTGTACTGCTGAAAAACAGGCCTGGCTGCCTGCCGCTGAAAAAAGGCATCAAGGTCTACATTCCCAAGCGGCACATCCGGGAGAGTATGAGCTTCATGCGCTGGAAGCAGAGCGCCCAGGATATTGACCCGGTGGAAAACACTCTGCTCTCCCAATACGCCATCCGGGTGGATACGCCGCAGGAGGCGGACGCCGCCCTGGTCTTTGTGGAAAGCCCCAGCTGCAACTGCTACAGCGTGGAGGATCTGCAGGCGGGTGGCAACGGATACCTGCCCATTACGCTGCAATACCGGCCCTATACCGCAGAGGAAGCCCGCCCCGTCTCCATTGCCGGAGGGGATTTCCGGGAAAATTTCACCAACCGAAGCTACCTGGGCAAGACCAACACCGCCTACAACGAGCAGGATCTGGACAACATTTTGGAAACCAAGAAACGCATGGGCGGGAAGCCTGTGATCGTCTGCGCGGCCATCAGCAACCCCATGGTCATGGGAGAGTTTGAGCCCCAGACTGATGCCATCCTGGCGGAGTTCGGCGTATCCACCCAGGCGGTGCTGGATGTGGTATTTGGCGGCTACAGTCCCACCGGAAGACTGCCCATGCAGCTGCCAAAGGACATGGCCACTGTGGAACGGCACCGGGAGGATGTTGCCTTTGATTTGGAGCCCTATGTGGACGAATTCGGAAACCGCTATGACTATGGCTTCGGCCTGAATGGATTCTGACAATCTGGATAAGCTAACGGGAGGCCTTGGCTTCCCGTTTTCCATGTTGACTTTCGACAGCTCCGCCCATATAATGACAGCATATGATTTTTGAAAAGGGGTGACGGCATGGCTGCATTAAAATGCAAATACTGCGGCGGAAACGTATCCGCCTTTCCGGACAATGCTCTGGGCATCTGCTCCCGGTGCGGCGCTTTCATGACTCTGCCCGCCAACGCCTCCGACCACTGCGTCCGCGCTCACAACTGCGGCAACTATCTCCGCCGAACCGGGAAATACGACCAGGCCCTTGCCGTTTATCAGAAGCTTCTGCAGGAGGACGAAACCGACGCGGAGAGCCACTGGTGCAGCGCCCTGTGTCAGTACGGCGTGGACTATGTATGGGATCAGGAGCAGCAGGCTTACCTGCCCCAGGTCACCCGTCCCGGAAGCCAGGATTTTCTGGAAGCCGGAGAATACCTGGCCGCTCTGGCCAATTCCGGCGGGGCGGTTCAGCTGCAATATGAGAAAGAAGCCGCGAAAATCGCCGGGAGCCTGCGTCAGAAAGAGAATCCCCGTGAGGAGGAAGCAAAGAACACCCGTCCCGGTGAAACGCCGGAGCATCTGGTGAAGCAGGGCTTTCATCGCCTGGAACAGCAGCGGTGGGAGGACGCCGAAAGCTGCCTGCGTCAGGCTGCGGATGCCCAGCCGGAGAATGCCATGGCCCACCTGGGTTTGCTGCTGGCTCAATTTCACTGCCGGAACCCCAAGGAGCTGCCCGGCTGCGGCCAGGAAATCCACCAAAGCCCCCACTACCAGGCGGCCCTGGAAGCCGGGGACCAGCGCCTATCCGCCTACCTCCAAGCCATCGCCCAGCGGCTCCAACAGCAAGATCAGCTGGCCAAAAATCAGGAAGCCTATGATCATGCCCTTGCCGCCATGGACGCTGCCGCAACCGACGAGCAATACCGGCAGGCAGCCCGGCTCTTTGGGCAATTGGGCGACTATCAGGATGCCAAGGAAAAAGCCAAGGAGTGCCTCCGCCGGGGAGAATTCCTCCGAAAAGAGGACCTCTACCGCAGTGCCCTCTCTGCCAAGGAGGCAGGCCAGGCCGCCCGGGCTGCGGCGCTCTTTGGAAAAATCCCCGGCTGGCGGGATGCCAACACCCAGGCAGTTGAATGCCGCCGTCGGGCCCAAGCCAAGGAAGCGGCCCAGCCAAAAAAAGACTATGGAGTGCCCATGTGGAAAAAAATCATTGCCGCCCTGGTTCTGCTGGCCCTGCTCAGCGGAGGCGGCTATCTGGCGGTGACCCGATACGTCATCCCCCAGCAGAAATACAACGCCGCCCAGGCGCTGCTGGAAGCGGGAAAGCGGGAGGAAGCCATCGCCGCTTTTCAGGCTCTGGATGGATTCCGGGATGCCGCTGACCGGGCCCTGGGCATCCAAATCGACTGGTATACCCAGGCGGAGCAGCTGCTGTCCGCCGGGGATTCCTGCCGGGCCGCCGCCATTTTCGGAGGCCTGAAAGACTTCCAGGATGCCCGGGAACGGAGCCGGCAGCTTTGGGAAACCATCGTACCCGCCCAGACCATCAGCGCCGGGGGCTGGTTCACCGCCGCCGTAAGATCCGACCGGATTGCCACCGCCGTTGGGGATAACCGATCGGAGCAATGCTGGGTGGGAGACTGGATGAACATCCGCTCCATCAGCGCCGGCTGGGAGCACACCCTGGGTCTGCGGACCGACGGCACCGTGGTGGCCGCGGGATACAACGGAGACGGCCGGGGGGATGTGGGCGACTGGCGGGACATGGTTGCCATATCCGCCGGTCAATGGCACACCGTTGGACTGAAATCCAATGGAACCGTCATCGGCCTGGGCTGCGAAAACGACGGGAGAATCGACTTTACC
Source organism: Faecousia sp. (assembly GCA_034104845.1). Lineage (GTDB taxonomy): Bacteria > Bacillota > Clostridia > Oscillospirales > Oscillospiraceae > Faecousia. Next base: position 8,642 of record JAXECZ010000090.1, read on the forward strand.
GGCTGGCAGGACATGAAGAACATCTCCGCCGGGCGGAATCACACCGTAGGCCTGAAGGCCGACGGCACCGCCCTGGCCGTGGGCGACAATCAGGATGGCCAGTGCAATGTGCAGAGCTGGAAGCAGCTCACCGCCGTCAGCGCAGGCGGGGCACACACCCTGGGACTGAAAACGGACGGCACGGTGGTGGCCACGGGCTCCAACCAGGAGGGGCAGTGCGGCGTTAAGGACTGGAAAGGCATCGTCGCCGTGGCCGCCGGTTACTATCACAGCGTTGGCCTACGGGCTGACGGCACCGTGGTGGCTGTGGGCTTCAACGCTTACGGCCAATGTGATGTGGAAGACTGGACGGACATCGTGGCCATCTCCGCCGGTGGCTGGCACACTCTGGGGTTAAAGTCCGACGGCTCCATCGTGGCAGTGGGCCGGGATCTGGAGGAGCAATGTCAGGTCCAGGGCTGGGACAATATGCTGATTCCCGAATGAAAAAGCATCTGCATCCCAGCTCGACACAGTTGACAGCCAAATTGATGTTTGTCAAAATGTATCGGGAACGGTTTATCCGTCCCGAAACGTCGGTGAACATCCGTGGTTCGTTGGTTGGTAATGGGTTCCAATTTTTCCCAACAATTATCCATTCAACATACCTCGATAAAAATGTTGCCGAGCCGGAATGCATAAATGCATTCCCTACGCAAAATTCGTCGTTTTACGATTCATCGAACCCAGGTGGTTCATGAACCTTTCGGAACGGATAAATCCGTTCCCTACGCACACGTTGGCATATATCCCGTTGGGCGAACCCGTCAAACACCGATTTATCCGATTCCTGAACAAATCAAGTGACAAAAACAAAAATCCGAACTCTTTCCCAGGGAAAAAGTTCGGATTTATCCTTATGGTGGACGATAACGGACTCGAACCGCTGACCCTGCGCACGTCAAGCGCATGCTCTACCAGCTGAGCTAATCGTCCATTTCTATCAATCAGGAAAGAAATCTCCCGGAAAAAATTCCGGGAGAATCCTGTGGTGGACGATAACGGACTCGAACCGCTGACCCTGCGCACGTCAAGCGCATGCTCTACCAGCTGAGCTAATCGTCCATAACACCGGAATGGCCCTGATGACATGGAGATTATACAGTATGGGTCAGAATTTGTCAAGTCTTATTTTTCCGTTTTGGGTGGACCTGGCAGTCTCCCCTGCCGGCTCAGTCCATATAAAACATGCCCAAAATATCCCGCATGGCGTAGTAATTGGGCAGCTTGCGCCAGCCGCTGGCGGTGGGATGATCAATGTAAATGGCGATTTTGGTATCCGGAAGCGCTTCGCACATCCTGGTCACCGCGTCCCGCCGCTGCTGGTCGTGGACACCGTTGGCATCGCACCACCAGAGGTTTTTCAGCCAGGTCATCTGGGCGATGATGTCCGGGTCTCCATAGGTCAGTCCCAGGTTCAGGTCCTCCAGGCCGGTGCAGCCCAGGAGCGGACTGTAGTCCGTGACGGGGATGGTAAAAAGCTCCAGATATTTCAGCTTTTTCAGATTCTGCAGCGGGGTCAGATCGGAGATTCTGGTTTCACCGATGATCAGATATTCCAAATTGGGCATATAGGCGGCCCACTCGCAGTCATGCACCCACATGTGACCGATGTCGATGCAGACCATATCCCGGCAGTATTTGAATTCCTCCAGATCCTTGGTCTGCACGGTGGCTTTGAACTTAACCGGCATAAACCAAGTTTCGTCAGTGCGGACCCGCAGAGAGCCCAGCTTCACCGTCCAGACAAAGCGGATATCCGGATGCCGCCTGTCCAGTGCGTCCAGGGTGGGGCTGTCCAGACCGCAGTCGCTCATGATGATTTTTTTCACATTGGGCAGGTATTTCAGCCGCCGTTCCAGCACCCGGGTATCCTTGAACTGCACGCCGGACAGATCGATTTCCTCCGAATCCGTGGAGAAGCTGACACCCCCCAGCTGCATATTCCAGGTAAACCGGAACCCAGGCCACCGGTCCGCCAGGGCCATGATCTGCGGGTCGGTGAGGCCGCAGTCATAAAGAAGAATTTTCTTGGGTGTGGAAATCTCCGGCAGCAGACGCTCCAGCAGGGCTGTGTTCTCAATGGGAATTCCGCTCAAGTCCAGAACCGAACCACTGTCGGATCCCGCCCTTGCAGTGCCACACAGCCAGCCAGGCCCGAGGGTCAGGCAAAAAAGCACAAAAAACAATGCCAAAAAGAGCCTTCGTTTCTTCATGAGCGTCTTCTTCCCCTTTTCTATGCCCGGCAATTCATCGGGCGAAAGTGCAATTGCGTGGATTTCAGGAAAAGTATAGCAAGTTTTTGGAGAAAGTGCAAGAAAAAGTTTCAAAAAGCCCTTGACTTTCCAAAAGAGCAATGCTAGAATAGACAAGCCGCATTGAAGAGGCTCAAGTTGGTGCGCTCTGCCGCCCCGCCTCAAGAGCGAGACTACACATTATGAAGTAGGTGAAACAAACATGAAGGCAGTTATCGTAACCGGAGGCAAGCAGTACACCGTGTCCGAGGGTGATGTCCTCTTCGTTGAGAAGCTGGGCGTCGAAGCCGAGGAGGTCGTGAAGTTCGATCAGGTTCTGGCCGTGCTGGATGGTGAAAATTCCAAGATCGGCGTTCCCACTGTGGAGGGCGCTGTGGTGGAGGCCAAGGTCGTGAAGAACGGCAAGGGCAAGAAGATTCACGTTCTGAAGTACAAGGCTAAGAAGAACGAGAAGAAGAAGATCGGTCACCGTCAGCCCTACACCAAGGTGGAGATCACCAAGATCGCTCTGTAATTATGACAAGATGCGAGTTTTTCACCGAAGCGGACCGAATCACCGGATTCTCCATTTCGGGTCACAGCGGCTATGCGGAAGCAGGCAGCGACATTGTGTGCGCCGCCATCACCGCTGTGGTAACCATGGCTGAGGCCACCATCAATGATGTGTGCGGCGCCAAGGCCAAGATTCGGGTCAAGGATGCGGACGCCCGCATTACCCTGACTCTCCCCGCTTCCTGCGATGAGGAGGAAAGCGTTCAGGCGGTTCTCGCCGGAATGCTGCTGACTCTGTGCAGCCTGCGGGACGACTACCCTGATTATATCGAAGTTTTGGAGGTGTAACAAAATGCTGAAGATTGGTATTCAGTTCTTCGCTCACCACAAGGGCGGCGGTTCCACCAAGAACGGCCGTGATTCCGAGTCCAAGAG
>JAXECZ010000151.1:0-2377 GCA_034104845.1 Faecousia sp.
ACCACCTTCACGATCAGCAATGAGCGGATCGGTCTGTCTCTGACGAAGGTAGACTACGACACAAAACAACCTTTGAAGGATGTTACGTTCACGCTGAAACCGGCGGAGGGTTCCTCTTTCGGGGATAAATATACCGGAAATGCAATCGTCAATGGTGTGGTTACCTTGACAACGGATGCTAACGGCAAGATCACCATTCCGTATGAACTGGTAAAGCACGACAATTCCTACATCTTGACAGAGCAGGATTTGAGTGGGGCGTATCCCAACTATCGGTATTCCGTGGAAACAAATCACCAAATTACCTTCAAGGTAGAAAAGGACGGCACCATTACCATCACAAGTCCGAATGCCCTGTTCCAGCTTGCTGAGGGAGATGCTACCGCCCTGGTGGTTTCCAACCAGCAGATCATGCTGACGGTTTCCAAGTTGGATCAGGCAACAGGAACCACCCTTAAAGGTGTCAAGCTGAAATTGTGTCAGCTTACCACCGATCCGGATACCTGGACAGACGTGGAAGAATGGACAACGGATGGAAATCCCAAAGTGTTTAAGGGTGATACCTTCATCCCCGGCACCTACAAGCTGGAAGAAGTCGAGACCCCGGAGGGCTATAACCCAATTGCCGGCTCTCTGACCTTCACCATCGACCAGTCCGGCAAGGTTACAAAGGCAGCAGTGGGAGAAGATTCGTTGGCCGCTTTGACAGAGACATCCTGGACTGCCAAGAATTTCACCATTACCAACCCGGCAGATGGACAGCCCAGCGAAATCAACCTGTCCGTCACCAATGCGGCCTATTCCGATCTGCAAATCACCAAGCAAGGTTCGGATGGCGGCCTCCTTTCCGAGGTGGAATTCCGGCTGGATTATTGGGACGGCGCTGCGTGGCAGTATGTGAGCTTGAATGGCGGAAAAGCGGAGGTAGAAAACCACGCTTTGAAGCCAGGTACGGCGGAAACGGCAAAGCTGACTACGGATTCGCGCGGTATTGCCACCTTCTCCGGCTTGCCCAATGGCAGATACCGTCTGACCGAGCTGAAAACGGCCCAGGGTTACAACCTGCTCAGCGCGCCGCTGGAAATCGAGATCGACCGGAACGGCGAAATTTACACGGTTTCCTACAACGGTGGTACGCAAAACGGCGGTAGCGAAGGCACTCTGACGAGACAAGGGAATTCCAATACCATCCTGCTGACCGTGATCAACCAGAAGGGTCTTGTCCTTCCGGCGACTGGCACAACAACGCCGCAGCTTCCCAAAGCTGTTCTTGGACTCACAGCTTTGTTGGAGGGCCTGGTGCTGTATCTCTATCAGATGGGTGGAAAACGCCGGAATAGGGAGGCGAAGTGGAAGAAGTGAATCGAAACAATTTCCCGGTGTCCCTGAACGGCACCCATCGCTGCTTACCCCCAATCGGGGTAAGCAGCCCCACCGGGCCTCAAGAAACCAATCCTGGAATAGAAAGAAGGATGACACAACTATGGTAACTTTGAAATCAAGTATCAAAAAAATCGTGGCCCTTTTGCTGATGCTCGCCTTGATTCTGCCGATGGTTCCATTCGCAGCATCTGCGGCAGTGGGCGATACAGGCCCTGCGCTGATTGACACTACGAGAACAGGTTCCATCACTGTGACCAAGTATGCCACAGCCGATAATTCGCGTCCAGGTAATCCTGGTACCGGCATGAGTGGACAGACCCCTCCGGACAATTCTGGTTATTCGCCGCTGAAGGGTGCTGAGTTTGTACTGGTTCAGATTTACGGAGCGACTGATGTAATGAACTATTACAATGGCACCGGAAATGATTTGGTACTGGATACAACAAAGCTTGTAAAGACTGAGTCTGGTTGGCAATATAATAACGTTCCGGTTGATACAGGCAATATTACAACGGGCACTACAGCAGAAAATGGCGAATATGTTTTTTCTGGTCTTTCTGTTGGCATCTACGTTCTGAAGGAAGTCACTGCCCCAGCCCAAATCACTACCCCCTTGGCAGAGGACAGCCTGATTTCCATTCCGATGGTCAATACCGCTTCCAGTAGCAACAACGGCAACGCGGAATGGATGTATGATGTCTATGTCTACCCCAAGAACCATGAATCCACGGGTACCATTGAACTGACCAAACAGGATCAGAATGGCACTGCGTTGAATGATGTAGAGTTCAATCTCTATAAAAAGGTGTTCCAGGCTAACGGTGAATTGACAACGGAAGATTGGAAACAGGTCACCACTACGATCGACAACGCTGGAGCATCCACCACGCTTGAGCTTAAAACAAATGAGAGTGGCAAACTCACTATAGCGAATCTTCCCTCCGGCCTGTATGGCACCCAGTATAAGCTGGTTGAGGTTTCCGCTCCTAACGGC
>JAXECZ010000078.1:0-4939 GCA_034104845.1 Faecousia sp.
TTGCCGGGGAGGGTCCAGATGGTGGTGGTCCAGATCACAAAGTAGGCGCGGCTCAGATCGAACTGGGAGAGCTTGCCCATGTCGTCCAGCACGGGGAATTTCACATACACGGTGGTGCAGGGGTCGTCCTTATACTCGATGTCCGCCTCGGCCACGGCGGTGACGCAGTTGGGACACCAGGACACGGGCTTCAGGCCCTTATAGATATAGCCCTTGTCGAACATCCGTCCAAAGACCTTGACCTCCTGGGCCTCGAAATGCTTATCCATGGTGCGGTAGGGATGCTCCCAGTCGCCTACCACGCCCAGCCGCCGGAAGCCCTCCCGCTGCTTGTTGATAAAGTCCTGGGCAAAGTCCTCGCAGGCGTTGCGGAACTCGGTGACGGACATATCCTTATTCAGCTTCTTTTTGGAGGTTTCGATGGCCCGCTCGATGGGCAGACCATGGTTATCCCAGCCGGGGACGTAGGGGGTGTAATAGCCCATCATGGCGTGGCTGCGGACGATGAAATCCTTCAGCGTCTTGTTCAGGGCGTGGCCCATGTGGATATAGCCATTGGAGAAAGGGGGGCCGTCGTGAAGCACAAAGGGGGGCAGGCCAGCGTTTTTTTCCAGCATGGCGTTGTAAAGGTCCATGTCCTGCCACTGCTTGAGCATCCCGGGCTCCCGGGCGGGCAGACCGGCCTTCATGGGGAAGTCGGTCTTGGGGGTGATGATGGTGTTTTTATAGTCCATAGATATTTCCTTTCTGATCATAAAAAATCGCCCTTGTCCCTTGAAAATAAGAGACAAAGGCGATGTAAAACCTCTGCGGTACCACTCTTGTTCCGGCGAAAAGCCGACACTCGAAAGGCGCTGTAACGGGCGCGAACCCGGCGCAGTCTACTGCTCCCGGCGGGAGGTTCTTTGCGCTGCATGGAGGGGATAAACCGGCGGACTATGCCTGCTGCCTTGCACCTTCCGGCAGCTCTCTGGAGGCCAGGTTCCGCTGTTTTTGTCCTCGTAATGGCGTTGGGGATATGAAAAGGGAGTCGTTATTTCTGGGTGGGGTCGTAATTCCGGCCGAACTGCAGGTTCAGAGTGGAAAAGCGGCTGGTGGAGGTGTCCCGGGTGGGATGCTGGGGGGCAGCCTTGGGGGCGGTATCGTTGGTGGTGCCCACCATGGCCTCTAAGCTCTGGGAGATTTCACCGGCCACGGCTTCACTGTCGTACACTTCTGATGCGGCCTTCTTGGGAGCGGCCTTGGGCGCTTCAACAGGAGCAGCGGGGGCTGCGGCGGGAGCCTTGGCGGCAGCGGGGGTGACGTTGGCGTTCTTGATTCGATCCAGAGCCTGAATGCACTGCTGCATCTGGGTCTGGATCTCAGTGATCCGGGCGGCGGCAGTCTTCCGGGCCTCGGCGACACGGGCATTCTCAACTGCCACGAAAGCGTCGGCGCTGGGAGTCTTGGCGGCAGGGGCGGCAGGGGCAGCAGTGGTGGCGGGAACGGCAGCCGCGGCGGCCTGGGCCTGACGCATCATCTGGGCGCATTTGGCCTCGGCTTCCTGCATCATCTGCTCGGCGGACCGCTTGGCACTGTCGAGAGCATCCTTGGCGGCAGCTTCGTTCTTGCGGTATTCTTCCAGCTTGCCCACCAGGACACGCATCTTGCTTTTCAGCAGGGCGTTCTCCTTGTAGAGGGCCACGTAATCCTCGGTCAGAGGCTCCAGAATTTTATCCACCTGCTCCATGTCGTAACCATGGCGGGCCTGGCTGAAGGAAATCTGATCAATTTGCTGCGGAGTAATCATGTTCTTTCTCCTTTCGGAAATATAATGTATCTGTTAAGAAATCAGATGTAGCTTTCCACCTCAGCCTGGATGGTTTCCAGGTCGCCCACGATATCCATGTTGTGCGGGCAGAACAGGTAGGCGGACTGGGCAATTTTCTTCACATCGCCGTCCAGGGCGTAGACGCAGCCGGACAGGAAATCCACAACACGGCGGGCCATGGCCTTGTCCACATTTTCCATGTTGACAATGACGGCCTTGCGGCTGCGAAGATCATCGGCAGCCTTGGAGGTGTCGTTGAAGGTGTTGGGCCGGAACAGCACCACCTCCTGCTTGTTGGAAACGGAAGCGGAAGAACTCATGTTCAGCACCTGGCCGGAAAAACCGCTGCCGGACAGATTGGAACTGGGGGAGTTCATCAAGGGAGCAGCACCAAAGCCAAAGTCGTCTTCCTCGCTGGGCTCCTCCGCCGGGGCGGGGGCAGGAGCGGGAGCGCTGGTGCGGCGGGAAGAACGGCGGGCGGGACGCTCTTCCGGCTCGTCGTACTGGTCGGCGGTTTCTTCCTCTTCCTCGTCGTAATCATCGTAATCGTCATCGGCATAGGGCTGGGTAAATTTCTTTACGTTATCCCAAAAACTCATTTTCTTTTTCTCCTCCTGTATGTTCACATCGCAATGGATGTCTCATGGCGCATAATTCCGGGCACCAAAAATCGCGGTGCCAACACGGACCATGGTGCTGCCCCATCTCACCGCATCGGTGAAATCATCGGACATCCCCATGGACAAACAGTCCACCATCACATTATCGTATTTTTTCCTCCGTATGTCAACATATAATTGGCTCATTTTTTGAAAAAATTTTACATTATCTCCCGAATTATGGGAAATAGGCGGGATTGCCATGAGTCCTTTCATACATATGTTCGGAAATTCGGTGCATTTTTCCACCAAATCCGGGATTTCCTCCGCCAGGAAGCCGGACTTGCTTTCCTCCTGGCCGATGTTTACCTCCAGCAAAACGGACTGGACAATGCCCTGTTTGGCGGCCTCGGCGTTGATGGCTCGGAGCAGGCGCAGGCTGTCCACGCTCTGAATCAGCTCCACCTTGCCCACTACCTGACGAACCTTGTTGGTTTGCAGATGGCCGATGAAATGCACCGGGGCGCCCCGGTAGGCATCCTCCTGAAGCTTCGCGGTGAGCTCCTGCACCCGGTTTTCGCCGCAGCAGTCCACCCCGGCGGCGATGGCCTGGCGGACGGCTTCGGCATCGTTCATTTTGGTGGCGGCGCAGAGCTGAATTTCACCGGGCTCCCGCCCGGCGGCAATGGCAGCCAAATCGATCTCCCGGCGAATCCGGGCCACATTTTCTGCAATGGACATATTGGGTTCCTTTCTCTCTGCACAAAAAAACGGCGGGGTGCCCGCCGCTTTTTGATGGAATTACGTGGCAGCAGCGGCCTTTAAGGGCCGAATGGGGGCAAGGGTGGAGATGGCGTGCTTGTAGATCATCTGCTGTCGCCCATCCGTCACCAGTACCACCACAAAGCTGTCGTAGCCGGTGATGGTGCCCCGGAGCTGGAAGCCATTCATGAGGAAAAGGGTCACCGGCACCTTGTCCCGGCGCACCTCCTTTAAAATGGCATCCTGTAAATTCACTTGTTCTGTCATATGTATACCTTCTTTCTTCAAGGGTATCCATATGCTATCACATTCCGGCTGTCGTTTTCCTGCAAAAGCTGTCGGGCACGGGTGAGAATTTCCTCCCCGTCCTGGCCTGGCTTCCGGATGAGCCAATGGATGCTTTTGTTCCGCCGGAACCAGGTCAGCTGCCGTTTGGCGTAGCGGCGGGAGGATTGGCGCACCTGGTTGGCGGCTTCCTCCAGGGTGCATTCCCCATTTAGAGCGGCCACGAATTCCTTGTAGCCGATGGCCTGCATGGCGGTACACTTTTCCGGGATGCCGCAGGATAAAAGCCCCTGGATTTCCCCGATCAGGCCCTGCTCCAGCATGATTCCCACCCGGCGGTCGATCCGGCTATACAGGTCTGCCCGGCTTTCAAAATCCAGTCCCAGCCACAATGGTGTGAAGCGGGGTGGAAGCAGCTGGGTCTTCCGGTTGTGCTCCGTAATGGTCTCGCCGGTTTCCAGGTAGACCTCCAGGGCCCGGAGGATCCGCTTTTTGTCGGACAGATGGAGCTTTGCAGCAGCTTCCGGGTCAATTTCGGAAAGCCGGTCATAGAGCGCCTGGATGCCCTGCTCCCCGGCCTCCTGCTCCAATTTCTCCCGGACACCGGTGGAGGGAAAGGGGGCAAAATCGTTGCCCTGAATCAGGGAGTCCATGTAAAGCCCGGTGCCACCGGCGATGACGGCGGTTTTTCCTCTTTTTACAATGTCCTCCACAATGGGGGCGGCCATGGCGCAGTAGCGGCTGACGGAGAAGTCCTCGTCAGGCTCTGCCACATCGATCATGTGGTGGGGAATACCCTGCATTTCTTCCACTGTAGGCTTGGCAGTGCCGATGTCCATGCGGCGGTAGATCTGCATGGAGTCGCAGGACACCACCTCGCCGCTTAATTCCTTTGCCAGCTCCACCGCCAGAGCAGTTTTTCCGGAGGCGGTGGGCCCGGCAATGCAGATGATGTTGTTCATTGGACTGGGCGCCTCCTTTTCTGTCGGTTCTTAAACAGGAGCTTGAGCGCATCCCGGGATAGGAGAAACAGGATGCGATTTATTCAGAGATTCCCTGGAAGTATTTCTTAAAATTCCGCTGCTGCCTTCCGTCTCCATAGCCCAGGGAACGGTAAAACAGGTGGGCCTGGGCCCTGGACGCGCCGGATACCAGACGGACTCCTGCAGCCCCGGATTGCTGTGCCCAGTTTTCCACAGCGGTGAGCAGCGCCGTTCCGATGCCCTCTCTCCTGTGGGATGCATCTACGGCGATGCCCATGATGTTTTTCATAGCGGGGGCATACAGCACCTGATAATCGCAGGCATGGACATAGCCCACGACCTCCCCTTGGATCAGGGCAACGAATACCCGGTCGCCGGGGCTTTCCAGGATGGAAGCCAGATTCTCAGCGGTGGCAGCCTCCGGATAATCATATCCAAGAGCCTCCCGGCTTAACCGGGTGATGGCAGGGGCGTGGGAGATGTCTGCAATTTGAATGTCA
>JAXECZ010000089.1:0-21907 GCA_034104845.1 Faecousia sp.
AACTGCCGCTTCGGCGACCCCGAGACCCAGGTGGTCCTGCCCCTGCTGGAGAGCGACCTGCTCACCGTCATGGAGGCCACCGCCCAGGGGAAGCTGGCGGAGACCGAGGTGAAGTTCAGCCCCAGGCACGCCTGCTGCGTGATCTGGGCATCCCAGGGCTATCCCACCAGCTACAAAAAGGGCTTTGAAATCACCATGACGCCGGAAGCCGCCGCCCACACCTATGTGGCTGGGGCCAAGCTGGAAGCAGGGAAGCTGGTCACCTCCGGCGGGCGGGTCACCGGCACCACCGCCGTGGCCGGCACCCTGGAAGAGGCCATCCGGGAAGCCTACCGGATTTCTGACGGTGTGCAATTCCAGAACGCCTATCGCAGAAGCGACATTGGCCAGCGGGCATTGCAGGCTCTGAAATAACCTTTTTGGAGGATGATACATATGGTTTACCGTGTATTTGTTGAGAAAAAGCCGGGCCTCGCTCCGGAGGCAGCGGGTCTGCTCTCCGACTGCCGCTCCTTTCTGGGCATTCAAAAATTGGAAAAGGTTCGGATCCTGAACCGCTATGACGTGGAGGGCATCGACGAAGCGCTCTTCGACTACGCCCGCACCACCGTCTTTTCCGAGCCCCAGCTGGACAATGTGTCCGACCAGGCTGATTTGAGCGACGCCAATGTGGTGTTTGCCGTAGAGCCCCTGCCCGGCCAGTTTGACCAGCGGGCCGACTCCGCCGCCCAGTGCATCCAGCTCCAGAGCCAGGGGGAGCGCCCCACCGTCCGCAGCGCCAAGGTCTACGCCCTCTACGGAAAGCTGACCAAGAAAGACGTGGAGGCCATTAAGCACTACGTCATCAACGCTGTGGAAGCCAGAGAGGCCTCCCTGGAAAAGCCCGAAACCCTGGCCATCCAGCATGCGGCTCCCGAAACCGTGGACACGGTAAAGGGCTTTCTCAAAATGACCGACGCCGCCCTCCAAAAGCTTCTGGACAAGCTGGGGCTGGCCATGGATCTGGATGATCTGAAATTCCTCCAGGCCTATTTCCGGGACGAGGAGCACCGGGATCCCACCATCACCGAGGTGCGGGTAGTGGACACCTACTGGTCCGACCACTGCCGCCACACCACCTTCTCCACCCACATCGACAAAATTAAAATTGCGGACCCTGCTGTGAAGGCCGCCTATCAGCGGTATCTGGACGCCCGGGTGGAGGTTTACGGCAAGCAGAAGGCCGCAAAGCGGCCTCAGACCCTGATGGACATCGCCACCATCGGTGCGAAAACACTGAAAAAGCGGGGGCAGCTCCCCGAGCTGGACGAGAGTGAAGAAATCAACGCCTGCTCCATCCACGTTCCCACCGTCATCGACGGCAAGGAAGAGGACTGGCTGCTGATGTTCAAAAATGAGACCCACAACCATCCCACGGAAATCGAGCCCTTCGGCGGCGCGGCCACCTGCATCGGCGGCTGCATCCGGGATCCCCTGTCCGGCCGTGCCTATGTACACCAGGCCATGCGGGTCACCGGCGGCGGCGACCCCAGGGTGAGCCTGAAGGACACCATCAAGGGCAAGCTCCCCCAGCGGAAGCTGGCCACCACCGCCGCGGCGGGCTACTCCTCCTACGGCAACCAGATCGGCCTGGCCACCGGCCATGTGGCAGAGCTCTACCACGAGGGCTACATTGCCAAGCGCTTAGAGTGCGGCGCGGTGGTTGCCGCCGCCCCCGCGAGGAATGTCCGCCGTGAAGTCCCCGCTCCCGGGGATGTGGTAATTCTGCTGGGCGGCCGTACCGGCCGGGACGGCATCGGCGGTGCCACCGGCTCCTCCAAGAGCCACAACATGAAATCCCTGCAGACCATGGCCTCCGAGGTTCAAAAGGGCAAGGCCCCTGAGGAACGGAAGATTCAGCGTCTGTTCCGCAACGGAGAGGTTACCCGCCTGATCAAGCGCTGCAACGACTTTGGTGCCGGCGGCGTTTCCGTAGCCATCGGCGAGCTGGCTGCCGGCCTGCGGATCGACCTGGACGCGGTACGCAAGAAATACGAGGGCCTGGACGGCACCGAGCTGGCCATTTCCGAATCTCAGGAACGGATGGCCGTGGTGGTCGCCCCCGAGGATGCGGATAAGTTCATCGATGCTGCCCAGGCAGAAAACCTGGAAGCTTACCGGGTGGCTGTGGTCACCCAGGAAGAGCGGATGGTCATGCAGTGGAAAGGCAAGGAAATCGCAAACCTCAGCCGCGCTTTTCTGGACACCAACGGTGCCGTGAAGCACGCGGAGGTCACCGTTGGAAAGAAGGACCTGACCGCCCTGGAGCAGAATCTGTACACCTCCCTGCGGGAGATGGCTTCCAGCCTGAAAACCGCCAGCCGCAGAGGCCTTGTGGAGCGCTTCGACGGCTCCATCGGCGCGGGCTCCGTGCTCATGCCCTTCGGCGGCAAGACCCAAACCACTCCCGCCCAGGCCATGGCCGCCCTGTTCCCGGTGCTGCCCGGTCAAAAGACCACCCAGGCCAGCGTGATGGCTTGGGGCTGCGACCCGGATCGGATGTGCATTGATCCCTACACCGGTGCCCATGATGCGGTTTACAGCTCCATGGCAAAGCTGGTGGCCGCAGGTGCCGACTACCGCAAAGCCTACCTGACCCTGCAGGAGTTCTTTGAAAAGCTCCGTAATGAGCCTGCCCGCTGGGGCAAGCCCTTTGCCGCGCTGCTGGGTGCGCTGGATGCCCAGCTGGAATTGAATGCCGCCGCCATCGGCGGTAAAGACTCCATGTCCGGCTCCTTCCTGAATCTGGACGTTCCTCCCACGGTGATTTCCTTTGCCATCGCCCCCGTGGAGGCCGGCAGGGTGCTCTCCCCTGAATTCAAGGGTGCCAACCACCCCGTTTACCTCTTTGCTCCCGCTGCCGACAGCGCCGACGCAGTCAAGGCCAGCTGGGATGCCTTCCGGAAGCTCCATGACCAGGGCAAGGTGCTCTCCGCCTGGGCGGTGGAGAACGGTGCCGCCGAGGCCGTGATGAAGATGAGCTTCGGCAACAACATCGGCTTCCATGTGGAAAACGGCTTCAGCGACTGGTACACCCAGGGCGCCTGCTGCCTGATTGCGGAGCTCACCGAGGATATCTGGATGGACTGCGCCTCCAAGATCGGCTACACCACCGAAGCGCCTGTGATCGACCTGGGCAGCGACCGGGCCACCATTGAAGAGCTGCGGAGCCTGAATGAGGCCACCCTGTCCCAGGTTTACCCCACCAAGGTGACCGAGGGTGACGAGGACATTCCCGCTTTCCGGTTTGAGACCCAGAGCCGCCCCGCTCCCGCTGTGAAGATGGCACGGCCCAAGGTTCTGATTCCCGTGTTCCCCGGCACCAACTGCGAATACGACTCCGCCCGGGCCATGATGGATGCCGGTGCCGACGCGGAAATTGCCGTGATCCGCAACCTCACCGCCGCCGATGTTCAGCGCAGTGTGGAGGAATTCGCCAAAAAGGCCGCCCAGGCGCAGATGATCTTCCTCCCCGGCGGCTTCTCCGGCGGTGACGAGCCCGATGGCTCCGCTAAGTTCATCACCGCTTTCTTCCGGAATCCCGCCATTCGTGAGGAAGTCACCCGGCTGCTTCAGAACCGGGACGGACTGATGCTGGGCATCTGCAATGGCTTCCAGGCGCTGATCAAGCTGGGGCTGGTGCCCTACGGTGAGATCCGTGACACCGACGACACCTGCCCCACCCTGACCTACAACATCATCGGACGCCACCAGTCCAAGGTGGTTCGCACCCGCATCTGCTCCAACAAGTCCCCCTGGCTGGCCGGGGTGGAGGTTGGCAGCGTGTGCTCCGTGCCCATTTCCCACGGTGAGGGACGGTTCTTCGCCAGCCAGGAGCTGATTCAGCAGCTGGCAGAAAACGGCCAGATTGCCACCCAGTACGTTGACCTGGAGGGCAAGCCCACCATGGACACCGAGTTCAACCCCAACGGCTCCCTGTTCGCCATCGAGGGCATCACCTCCCCCGACGGCCGGGTCCTGGGCAAGATGGGCCACAGTGAGCGTATCGGAAAGAACCTCTACCGCAACGTCCCCGGCGAATACGACATCAAGCTCTTTGAAAACGCAGTAAAATATTTTAAGTAAGCCCAAAAAATGCCCCTCTCCGGTTTTCGGAGAGGGGTATTTGCAACCTGGAGTTGCGGTAATTTCAGAAAATGCATCCATAAGGCGGTGGAAAAGGGGATTTCCATGTGGTACAATGCCATTACAGCGCTGATAACACAGAAAAGGAGACTGATTATGCGCTTCGGAAGAAATCTACAGTACCTGCGCCGCCTCAGCGGGAATATGACCCAGGAGGCCCTGGCGGAACGGCTGAATGTAAGCCGTCAGACCGTATCCAAGTGGGAGATGGACGCCGCCCTGCCGGAAATGAGTAAGGCAATGGAGCTTTGCAAGGTGTTCCGCTGCACCCTGGACAATCTGTTCCGAGAGGAGCTGGACGAATGTGACAGCGCCTATTCCGATCTCCGGGTGGAGATGGTGCCGGGGTTTCGGTATGTGCGCTACGCGGTGATTAGCCCGGAACCGGAGGAAGATGCCTTGAACCGACTTCGCAATATGGCCCGCCAGTATGGAGTAACGGAGCCACGGCTCATCGGCTGGGATTTCCCCTGCCTGTCCCAGGAGCAAATCAACGTGTACCATTTTCACGGCTACTGTGCCGCTTGGATTCTCCCGGAGGGAATCCATCCCGAGGGAATGGAAATAGTTGAACAGTCCAGTCATAAGTACGCCGCCATCCACATTGAGAGACCCTTTGACAATCCCTTTGTCACCATTCCCCATGCTTATCGGACGCTGATGGACTATATGCGTCTGAACGCCTTGGAGCACACGGAGCAGAGCGTCATTCCCTGCTTTGAAACCAATGGGGACACCATGGATGTGTATATCGCCTGCAAGTAGGAAAATTAGAATTTGTCGGGGTGTTGACTGGGACGCCTTCCGGCGTGTGCGTAGGGAACGCATTTATGCGTTCCGAAACGTTGGATAACCTCCGCGGTTTGTTGAATGGTAATTTCCCAAGACGTATTTTCGACGTTTTCCCATTCAACCCGCCGATTTTGAAACAGCAACCCTCGGAATGCATAAATGCATTCCCTACGCAAAATTGGACATTTCCCTACCACAAAAACGTTACCGGGCGGGTAATGGGGTAACGATTACCGAAACCCCGGTGTGAAATTGGCCGTGGGGGCTAAGCGTCAAATTCCGATTTGCCCGCATCCTGCAAAGCGGATTACGCAAAGAGCTTTTTATCCAGGCCCCGGGCCTTCACCGCATAGAACACGATGCTTCCCACCACCAGCAGGGCAATGACTTCGCCGATGGCAACAAACAGGGCATTGTACCAGAAGCTGGCCTCACCGATGTAGTAGGTCAGCTCCCAGCCCACCAGGATGGCGTTGGTCACGGCGGGCAGCAGCATGCCCAGCAGGGGGTAGCCCTTGAGGGTCATCTTCCGGGTGAGCCACATTCCCTCCACCGCGATCAGGGTGGCCAGGGTACCCACCAGCCAGTCAAGCGGCAGGGTGCCCGCAAAGGTCAGGTTGAACAGCAGGCAGCCCAGGGTCAATCCGGGAATGGCCGCAGGGGTAAAGAACGCGAACACGCACAGTGCCTCACTGATGCGGACCTGAATGGCCATGGAGGTGGACTCCGGCCAGAGCAGATACTGGGCGTAGGTCAGTGCCGCGTAGAGGGCGGCAAAGATGGCGGAATGGGTGATGAATCGGGTGTTTTTCATAATCTCGCTCCTAACAAAAAATGCGGTCACAGATCCGTGACCGCAGCAAAAGAAAATGGCCGCAAAAATGCGGCCATCTTTTTTGAAAATTCCATAGTTTTGTTTAAAGACAGGATGGTCACGAACTGTCCTATTCAATTGCACAAAGAATTATACCGTGTTTTCGTCATTCTGTCAAGCATCAATCACAGCCGGTCAAATTTCCGGCCCCCCGCAGTGTCCAGCCACCAGCTTAGTCCCAGAGCACCGGCGGCCTGCAGCAAAGCGCTCAGACCCAGGTAGGCTTCCACAGAGAGCAGGTTTCTGGCCCAGTAGCAGCCCAGTGCCGCCAGAATGGGCAGAGCAAAGCCCAGAATAATGGAAATCATCACATTCATGCTCTGCTTGATGGGCATGGCCTCGGAGGTCCACTGGAAATTGGGCCGCAGCACCCCCAGCATCAGGCCAAAGGCTCCTGTGAGCCAGAGAAAAGCCACAATAAACAGGCAGCAAAGCAGGATGGTCACCGCGCCCAGCTTCAGGCAGAGGCCCAGCACCACCGCCGAAAACAGAGCGGCGGGCAGATTCAGCCAAAGATGCAGCCGGAGCTTGGCGTTCAGCACCATTTTCCCACTCACCGGCAGCGTATGCAGGATCCACAGATTCTTACCCTCCAGAGAAACAGAGGGGGTGGATACGGCGTTCAGGCCGGAACACATACACACGATAACGATCACCAGCATGGGCAGCAGGGGGCCAATCCAGGGAAGCATTTCCCCCATGCCGGTAAGCACAGCGTCCAGTGCCTCCCGCTTCACCAGAGCGAAAATGGCCATCACCGGCAGAATCACAATGCCCAGACCGCAGTTGAGCATATAGGTGGGGCTGCTGACAAAGCGACGCAGCTCCCTGGTGAGCAGCGCGGAGGAAACGCCCCGGGACTTGACGGAGAGCTTTCCCGCCTTTTTGTGCTCGCTATGGCTTCTGGTGGCAATATACAGGAAGCTTTTGGAAAGCAGGAAGAAGCAAAGGCCAAAGAGCACCAGGGTAATGCCGGAAAAAATTCCCATGGCTCCGGCATCTCCACCGGCGGCCTTACCCAGCTGATAGAACACATTGGCCCAGATCCGGATGCCCTCGCCCAGGGCTTCGGCGTTCATCAGCAGCTTTTGGAGAATGTTCATCATGTTCAGGCACACATAGTAGTAGCCGGCAAAGAGCACCAGGGAAATCACCACAATGACAAAGCTTCTGTTCTTCACCCGGGAGGCGACCAGTGCCACCACCCAGCCCAGAACACAGGTAATGACCGTGACAAACAGAGCGATGAGGAAGATGAGCAGCACCTGAAACACCACCGCCTGCACCGACACCGTGCCGAAAATCCAGGCGTAAACCAGCGCCGGGATCCACACAATGCCGCTGTACATCAGGCTCATGCCATAGACCAGAGACACGCGGGTGATCAGGATCCGGGAGGGTGGAATGGGCATGGCCAGGAGCATTTCATTGTCCTTGGCCAGATACAGCGCCGCATAGGTATTGAACACGCTGCCAAAGGCGCCCATCAGCACGGAAAGAATGCCCATGAGCACATAATACAGCCACTGCATTCCGGCGCCGATCAGGCCGTCGCCCAAAAGGAAGGCCAGGCCGAAGAACATCCCGGCAAGGAACAGCATTACGGCAGTGAAAAACACAAACATACCGAAGATGCCGCCCTTTGTCCGCCTTTTTCCGGTTTTCGGATTGACAAAATAGGAGCGGAAGCACTCCTGATATTGCTTTTTAATCAGGGTTTTCAGCATGGTTATCCCTCCAGCTCCAGGAATACGGATTCCAGACTGGTATCCCCCTTGACCTCCTCCATGGTGCCGGAGCGAATCAGTCTGCCGCCCTTGATGATGGCAACCTTGTGGCAGAGCTTTTCCGCCACCTCCAGCACATGCGTGGAGAAGAAAATGGCGCCGCCCCGGCTGCACACCTGGCGCATCATCTCCTTGAGGATGTGGGCAGCCTTGGGATCCAGACCCACGAAAGGCTCATCCATCAAAATCAGCTCCGGCTCATGGAGCCAGGCAGAGAGGATGGCCAGCTTCTGCTTCATGCCGTGGGAGTAGGAGCCGATGGACTGGTTCAGATCGCCGGTGAGTTCAAAGGTCTCCGCCAGCTCCCGGATGCGCTGACTGCGGACCTGGGCGGGAACGGCAAACACATCCCCCACGAAATTCAGGTACTGGATCCCCGTCATAAACTCGTACAGATCCGGGTTATCGGGGATGTAGGCGATTTTCTTTTTGCAGGCAAGGGGATCCGCCTTTATGGACACCCCGTCCACCAGAATTTCGCCGCTGTCAAACTGCATGATGCCCGCCACACTTTTCAGCGTGGTGGTTTTTCCCGCTCCATTGTGGCCGATGAAGCCATAGATTTCACCGGGCTGGATGTGGAGGGTCAGATCGTCCACAGCCTTTTTGTCTCCATAGGTTTTGGTGAAATGGTTGATTCTCAGCATATGTTCTTCTCCTTTTCTAACCGTTTTCGGTTCACCGTGCCATTACCATACACCCTCCAGCAAGTGGAAGGTCAAGTGTTTTTTGTAAAATGATGAAAATTTTTCTGTCCAAATCCAGGCAGAAATAAGTGGAGTCCGGCACCCGGCCATCCTGCTCTTACTTGGTTTCCAGATGCTGCAAATAGTAGTCGAAATCCCGGTAATCGTTCCGGCGAATCAGGCAGCTTCCAGAGCATCGTGCACCGCGTCCGGCAGCGCCTTTTTGTATTCCCGGCTTTTCCCCTTGAGAATCTCAATTCTTGCCAGTGGCATCTTCTTTTTCTTTTCGCAACATCGTTGTAAAACATCGTTGTGATTATAGGTCAAGGAGCCGGAATTGTCAAGCACCATTCTGAATTCATCCGCTGATGAGCGACAGAAAAACCGGATCCGCGCATCAAGCTTTTCCGCCTGTTGGGTTTGCCAAAAAAATCCCACTGCACACCGTCACGGCTGCAGTGGGATTGTACGGTTCCGAAAACGGCCGGGTTATGCCCAGACCTCCCGGAGGACACGGATGGCATTGCCCCCGATCACCTTGGCGATGTCTTCATCGCTGTAATCATGCTTCACCAGCCAGCGAATAATGTTCCAGCTGGACTCGGTGGGGTTTTCCAGGTATTTCACATAGGGCACTTCTTCATATTCGCCAACGCCCACCTTGGAGGTACTGGCAATGGACAGCGCCTGAGCAAACGCGTGGTGCACACCCACATGGTCGCCATAAAGGCAGTCCACACCAAAGCCCACATGGTCAATGCCCACCATATTCTTCACATACTCAAAATGTTCCATGAAGCTGTCCAGATCGTGAGTCATATTGGTTTTGGACATGGTGGTATGGGGTGCGGCTTCGATGCCCACAACGCCTCCCTTTTGAGCAATGGCCTGAATCATCTCATCGCTGGCCATCCGCTTGGTGTTCCAAACACCCTTGGCGCCCACATGGGAGGCAATGATGGGCTTTTTCGAATACATCACCGCGTCATAGGCAGTCTTGGGGCCACAGTGGGACACATCAATGAGCATGCCCACCTTGTTCATCCGCTCCACGCACTTCTTGCCGAACATGGTCAGGCCACCGTCATTGAGCTCCTTGCAGCCGTTGCCCAGAGCATTGCTTTCAGAGTAGGTGATGCCCAGCTGGCGGATACCCAAGCCATATAGGATATCGATGCGGTCCACTTCATTCTCAATGGGCGCGGCACCCTCCACCACGAACACCATGGCGATCTTCCCCGCCTTCTTCGCGGCAAAAATATCATCCACGGTTTTGCAGTGTACGATAAAGTCCTGATGCGCCAAATCACACAGGCGCATGCCCAGATCATGAATGATATCGATCCACTTCCATCCGCCGGGGCTGGAAATGATATTGACGCCATCCAGCTGATTGTCAAAAACGCAGTCCAGATTGGAATAGGCCAGCGCCTCATAGGCGGTCATTTCCCGGCCATTCCGCATGGCGTTGTCAATGGAATCCTTGCTGCTGACATTTTTGGGAAACAGGGTGGGATGGTCATGGAGACTGATGTAGGGGTTCTTTGCCAGAAGCTCTGCCACCCTGGCCTCCTGCTCCGGTTCCAGCGGAACCACGTGGCGGCCGGCCCAGTCCCACTGGATCCAGTCAAATTTGGGATAGTCCTTTCCCTCTTCCAGATAGGCGTATGCCTGATAGCCCTGATAGGCTTTTTTCATTTTGAATTCCACTTTTTTCTCCTCCTTTTTATGCCCAAACCTCACTCAGGACCCGCAGCGCGTTGCCGCCCAGGACCTTGCCGATTTCCTCATCCGAATAGCCGTGGCGAATCAGCCAACGGGGAATGTTCCAGCTTGCCTCCGTGGGGTTTTCCAGATATTTTACAAAGGGAACCTCCTGATAGGATACTGCCGTTTTGGAGGTCTCCCCGGTGGACAATGCAGCAGCGAAAGCATGATGCAGGCCCACATGGTCGCCGTACATGCCATCCACGCCGAAGCTCACATGATCGATGCCCACCAGGTTCTTGACATATTCAAAATGCTCCATAAAGCTGTCGATGTCATGGGTCATCCGCGTTTTGGACATGGTGGTATGGGGCGCGGCTTCGATGCCAATGACGCCGCCCTTCCGGGCTACCGCCTGGATCAGCTCGTCGCTGGCCATCCGCTTGGTATTCCAAACACCCTTGGCGCCTACATGGGAGGCAATGATGGGCTTTTGGGAATACATCACTGCTTCATAGGCGGTTTTGGGGCCGCAATGGGATACATCGATCAGCATGCCCACCTTGTTCATCCGCTCCACGCATCTTTTCCCAAACGAGGTCAGACCTCCGTCGCAGTCTTCCTTGCATCCGCTGCCCAAGGCATTGCTTTCGGAATAGGTCACGCCCAGCTGACGGATGCCCAGTCCATAGAGAATGTCGATGCGATCCACTTCGTTTTCGATAGGGCCGGCACCCTCGATGACAAACACCACCGCCATTTTCCCGTCCTTCTTTGCCTGGAGAATGTCCTCCACTTTTTTGCAGTGAACCAGGAAATCCTGATGTGCCAGGTCACACAGCCGCATGCCCAGATCATGAATGATGTCGATCCACTTCCACCCTTCAGGGCTGGAAATGATATTGGTGCCATCCATCATATTGTCAAAAATGCAGTCCAGATTGGAATAGGCCAGGGCTTCATAGGCGCAGCGATCCCGTCCCGTCCTCATGGCATCGAACAGCGGCTCGCAGGTAGTCATATCCCGGGTGGTAAAATCCGGGTGGTCGTGGAGGCTGATGTAAGGATAGCGTTCCAGGAGCTGCTGATACCGCGCCTCTTCCTCCGCATTCAGCTCCAAAACATTCCGCCCGGCCCAATCCCATTGGGCCCAATCGATGATTTTAAAATCCTTCCCCGGCTCCAGATATTGGTATGCCTCATAAGGGGTATATCCCTTTTTCAGTTGAAATTCCATATGCTTTCTTCCATTCCTCCGGCGTCCTCTCAGGCCCAAACCTCCTGAAGAACACGGATGGCGTTGCCGCCGATCACCTTGGCGATTTCTTCTTCTGTGTAGTTGTGCTTGACCAGCCACCGAACGATATTCCAGCTTGCCTCCGTGGGATTTTCTAATCCCCAGACAAAGGGCACTTCCTCATAGGAGGTATTAGCCGTCTCTGCAGTGGACAGTGCCGCGGCAAAGGCATGGTGCACACCCACATGGTCACCATAAAGGCAGTCCACACCAAAGCCCACATGGTCGATACCGATCATGTCCTTCACATACTCAAAATGCTCCATGACACTGTCCAGGTCGTGGGTCATCCGCGTTTTGGACATGGTGGTATGAGGAGCGGACTCAATACCGATGACGCCGCCCTTGGTGCCCACCGCACGAATCAGTTCGTCGCCTGCCATCCGCTTGATGTTCCAAACGCCCTTAGCGCCCACATGGCTCATAATGATGGGCTTTTGAGAATACATCACCGCGTCATAAGCGGTTTTCTGGCCGCAGTGGGAAACATCGATGAGCATGCCCACCTTGTTCATCCGCTCCACGCATTTTTTGCCGAACATGGTCAGGCCGCCGTCATTGTCTTCTTTCATGCCGTTGCCCAGGGCATTGCTCTCGGAATAGGTAACACCCAGCTGGCGGACGCCCAGACCGTAGAGAATATCGATCCGATCCACCTCGTTTTCAATGCAGGCCGCTCCCTCCACGCAGGGCACCCAGGCGATTTTTCCCGCTTTTTTGGCGGCGAAAATGTCCTCCACCGTCTTGCACTGCACCAGAAAATCCTGATGGGCAATATCGCACAGGCGCATGCCCAAATCGTGGATCACATCGATCCACTTCCATCCGCCGGGGCTGGAAATGATGTTGACGCCGTCAAGCATATTGTCGAACACGCAGTCCAGATTGGAATAGGACAGGGCCTCGTAGCCGCAGACGGCTCTGCCCTGGCGCATGGAATCATAGATATGATCCACGCTGCTCATGTCCTTGGGATAGAAGGTGGGGTGGTCATGCAGGCTGATGTAGGGGTGCTTTTTCAGAATTTCCTGGGCCATGGCCTCCTGGTCCGGCTCCAGCTCCACCACATGCCGGCCGGCCCAGTCCCACTGCGCCCACTCAAAATCCTTGTAGTCCTTTCCTGCTTCCAGGTAGGAATAGGCCCTGTAGCCATCATAGGCAGGTCTCTGAACAAATTCCATTGTGTTTCCCTCCAAAAAAATCCGGGGGACTCCCGACAGGAGTCCCCCGTCCATTACATGTTTACCGGCACCATGTCGGGGCAGAATTATTTCGCGTGAACCGCAGTGAAGCAGGAGCAGGCCAGGAAAGCGCTGTTGCCGGGAGTCAGACTCCAGCCCTCAAAATTGGTGGTGTCCGCAACATAGGTGTTGTTGGGCACGAACAGGTGGCAGGTGGGCAGGTTCTCCACGAACCAAGTCTGCCACTGGTTCAGCAGGTCCACCCGCTTATTGTAGTCGGTCTCACCCTGCATCGCCTGCAGCAGGTCCTCCTGCTCCTGGCTGTTGAACTCCATGAAGTTCAGGGTCTGGCCGATGCCGAAGCAGGTCAGCAGGGTGGTGTCCACATCATCGATGGTGCCCCAGCTGCTGTAGCTGATGTCATACTTGTGGCCCTGGGTCACGTTGGCGGAGAAGGTGGCAGCATCCACGGGCTGCAGCTTCAGCTCAATGCCGGCCTCGCTCATTCCGGACTTCAGGATGGACATCACGCCGTCCACATTGGCCAGAGTGCTCTTATAGGTGATGGTGAAGCTGACGGGAGTGCCGTCGGCAGCCTCACGGATGCCATCGTTATTGGTATCGGTATAGCCGTTCTCCTCCAGCAGAGCAGCGGCAGCAGCGGGATCATAGGCAGGCTGACGGATGTCGGAAGCCACAAAATCACTGTAGACGGGGCTAATGGGGGTGTACATGGGGATGGCGGAGCCCATCATGGCGATGGCCACCAGGGCATCCCGGTTGCAGCACATGGCGATAGCCTGACGGATATGCACATCCTGCAGCAGGGGGTTGGTCTGGGAGAAGCTGATGAGAGCATAGCCCAGGGAGCCCACGCTGTCGATCTGATAGGCGGGATTGGTCTGCAGCTGGGAGACGGAGGAAGCGCTGAGGAAATTGGCACAGACGTCGATTTCGTTGTTCTGCAGAGCCAGGACCATGGCGTTCTCATCGGTGTACACACGGAACACGACCTGGTCCACATAGGCGCCCTGACCGTCATTGGCCAGCGTGAAGTAGGGGTTCCGCTCCAGAACCACATACTCGCCGTCCACCCACTCAGAGATGTAGTAGGGGCCGTAGCCTGCACCGGAATACTGATAGGTGGAGGGGTCGGTCACGGTGGACCACTCGCTCTCCCGCATAATGGGGATCCAGAAACCGGCACCAAACCAGAAGTTCACATTGCCGGAGGTCAGAACGAATTCCACGGTTCTGTCATCCTTGCAGGAGGATGCCTCGAAGTCCACCAGGCCATAGTAGCTGTCAAAGAAGCCGATGTGGTTCTCGGTGCCGTACTTGGCAGTGAACAGCAGGTCGGAGGAGGTCACGGGAGTGCCGTCATTCCAGCACAGGCCCTCCTTCAGGGTGACCGTCCAGACAGTGCAGTCGTCGTTGGGGACGGAGGACTCTGTCAGGTAGTTGTACTTCACGCCGTCAGCGCTCATGGCAACAAGATTGGGGCAAACCAGGTTCATGATAGTAGCGGAGTTCAGGTCATTCTGATACCAGATGTTCATGCCCACAGGGGCAGAGTTCAGGCCAACCCGGACGGTACCGCCGGTCTGTACCGCTTCCGCAGCCGCGTTGAAGCTGCCGCAGACAGCCAGGGACGCAACCATGCACAGAGCAAGTACCAGTGCGAATACTTTTTTCATTGTTTTAACCTCCATAGTTTTTCTATATTACGGTTTTCACCGCAATTGACAAAGAATCAGCCTTGGGCATTCTTCTTCAGAACGCGGCCTGCGTAGGTCCGGAACAGCTCCCCGTTCTTCAGCTCCACCTTGCCGTTGCACAGCACCAGGTCGCAGCCGGTGGCATTGAGCTGCGGGGTTTTATACTGCATTTGATCCATTTCCGGATAGCGGTAGTTGGGCAGGTCGATGACGGCAATGTCCGCATAGCAGCCCTCTTCCAGGCGGCCCCGTTTGTAGATGCCGAAATGATCGGCAACCATGCTGGTGTTCCGGCGGACCACCTCTTCATAGGGCACGCCCTTGCTCACATACATCTGGGCAAAAATGGCGAAGCCGCCGCGGCGTCGGATCTCATACCAGTCAAAAGGATCCTCCGGGTCTCCCATGATGGTATCGGAGCCCACGGATACATAGGGATTGTTTACAATGGACGGGCAGTGATCAATGAACTTGCTGGGCACATTTGCCGCCGGGGCATTCAGCCAGAACACATAGTTCTTGTCATCACCCATCAGATCCAGCATGCAGTCGTCCTCGTCAATGCCCCGTTCCCGTGCGATATCCCTGACGGAGCGGTTTTCCAAATGGGGATCCTCCGAATGGACGATGTAGACCTTATCCTTGGGGCCCGCAAAGGTGTAGTTATCCTTTTTGATCATTTCCCTGCCCTCGGGGGTGTGCAGCGCCCGCTTCACGCCTTCGATTCCCTGGCTGAACAGCTCGTCGCTGAGGGCCATGGTGAAAAGGAGCATCCGTTCCTTACCGGTGCAATGGCCCACGCTGCTGGGAATCACATCGATTCTCGCCCGGACGCCGTCCTCTTCAATGGCCTTGCGGGCAATTTCGTAGGCTTCCGGCACTGCGGAGGCCAGGTGGGAAATCTGGATCTTTGCGCCGGTGCGGCGGCCCACCTCACAGAATTCGGCGGTGGATTCGGCAATTCCGATTTGATGACGCAGATGCGCGGCGGAAACGGCATCGTACCTCTTGATCATATTGACCACATTGCACAGCTCGTCCATGGTGGCGTAACGGCTGGGTACATAATCCAGGCCAAAGGAAATGCCCCAGGCACCCTGATCCATGTTGTGCCGGATGATGTTTTCAATCTGCGCCTGCTCCAGCTCATCCGGTGCCCGATTAAAAGCGCCGTGCATCACATACTGCCGGATGCTGCCGTGGCCCAGAAGCGTCACAAAATTGCAATTCGTGCCCACCTGCTCCACCGCGTCGGCATAGCCCTGAAAATCGTGCCAGTCCGGCCAGTCCCGCAGATAACGCGCATACTGCTTCAGTCCCACCAAACCGTTTCCCAGGTAATAGTCCAGCACCTCTTTCTTGTGGCCGGGGGTGATGGAATGGCTGCAGTTACCGTTGACCAGCGTGGTCACTCCCTGGCGGATATAGGATTCATACCGTCCGTCGTCGAAGCAGTACCATTCCTCATGCACATGGGGGTCAATGAGGCCCGGAATGACATACTTTCCAGCAGCGTCATAGACCTCCTTGGACGGTTCCCGGATATCCGGAGCAACCCGAACGATCTTGTCTCCCACCACAGCCACATCAGCCTTTACGGCGGGCTTTCCGGAGCCATCCACGACCATACCGTTTTTAATCAGATAATCATACATTTTCGTTTCACACTCCTTACTCTGTTTTTCAGGAAAACCGCTTTATTCTCTGCCCTTGGGATTCAGGCAATCGTTGATGGCCGTTCCCAACAGGTTAAAGCATACAACATACACAACGATGCACAGGCTTGGCATCAGCCACCACCACCAGGGGTTTGGGCTGCTGATAACCGCGTTCTGACTCCAGGCTCGCTTCAGCATGGTGCCCCAGCTCCATGTGGTAGGGTCTCCCAGGCCCAGGAAGCTCAGGCTCGCTTCGGTCAGCACGGCGGAAGCCATGATGAGGGTCATATTCACGAACACAGGACCGGAGGCATTGAGCAGGATGTGCTTAAAGAGGATCCGGAATTTGGACAGGCCCAGACAGGAGCAGGCTTCGATGTACTGCATCTGCCGAATCTTCAAAGTGCTGTTCTTGGTGACCCGGGCCAGCTGGGGCCAGGAAAAAATGCCGAGGATAATCGCCACATTGGTAATGGAGGTTCCCATCACCGCTGCCATGATGATCATCAGCGGCAGCATGGGCAGGGTCATGAACACATCGATGAATGCGTCGATTATCTCGCGCAGGAAGCCATTTCCATAGCCGCAGATCAGTCCGAGAGGAATTCCGATGGCAGCGGAAATCAGCATGGCAAGAATGGAAACATACAGCGATGTTCTGGCGCCCCAGACCAGCTCTGCGAAAATATCCAGGCCGATGTTATCGGTGCCCAGCAGATGGGCCGCACTGGGCGCCTGGAGGATGTCCATGGTATATCCATCCGGCTTTGGGATAAACACAGAACCCACCAATCCGATGAGGACGATCAGCATCACACCCGCCAATCCTATCATGCCGTTGCGGTTACGCAGGAAATAGTAGAGAAAACCTTTGCGTTCTTTCATAGGTCAACCTCCAAGCTTGATTCTCGGATCCAACCAGGCGACCATCAGATCCGTCAGGAAGCTCATGATCACAACCGCTACTGCCATCACCAGGAATGCGCCCTGGAGCACCGGATAATCCAACGCATTCACCGAGTCATACACCAGTCTGCCGATGCCCGGCCAGGAGAACACCGTTTCCGTCACCGTTGCGCCGCCGACCATAAAGCCGATCTGCATTCCGATGACCGTCACCGTGGGGATCATGGCATTGCGAAGGGCATGGATCCTGAGAACTCTGCCCCGGCTGTTGCCCTTGGAATAGGCCGTGCGGATATAATCCTCCTGAAGCACGTCGATCATGCTGTTTCTGGTGTAAAGTACCGCGTTGGCCAGATTGGTGATGGACAGAGCGATGGCAGGCAGGATCAGGTGCTTACCCACATCCAGATAATAGGTCCAGCCTCTTCCTCTCGGAGGGGTGTATGCGCCGCCGGTGGGCAGCAGCTTCAGCCGGAAAGAGAAGAGATACAGCAGCAGAAACGCCATGAACGGAATGAAAATGGAGATCCCCATGGTGACCAGGATGTTAATGACCCGGTCACCCAGCTTTCCTTTGTGGGCTGCCGCATACAGGCCCACGCTGATGCCGATGACGATTACGATCAGCATCACGGCTGCCAGCAGCAGCAGTGTCCAGGGCAGCTTCTCCGCCAGGTACTGCGTCACGGGAATCCGTTTGGCAAAGCTGGTGCCCAAATTGCCCCGGAGCAGTTCCTTCATATACAGAAAGTATTGGGTGCCGATGGGCTTATCCAGTCCGTAGGTCTCCATCAACGCCTGCTGGGTCTCCGGCGTCATCTGAGGACTGATCATCAGTGCCACCGGATCCGAGGGCATTGCCCGAATGATGAAAAACACCAGCGTAACCGAGACAAAAATCGTCAGGATACCACGGCCAAGCCGTTGAAGAAGATATCGAAGCATTACTCGGCCTCCTTTGCAAAGTGACAGCGAACATAGTGGTCTTTCCCTACCTTCCGCATCTGCGGTTCCTGTTCAAAACAAATCTTCTCCGCTTTGAAGCAGCGCTGGCAGAAGCGGCAGCCGGCAGGGGGATTTACTGCGCTGGGAATGTCCCCCTCCAGCAGGATACGATTTGTGCGGGGAGCCGTACTCGGCTCGGGAACGGCAGAAATCAATGCCTGCGTATAGGGATGGGTGTTTTCTCCTATCAAAGCGTCGTAGGGAGCAATCTCCATCACCTTGCCCAGGTACATGACCATGACCCGGTCACTGATGTAACGCACCACCGCCAAATCGTGACCGATGAATACATAAGTCAGATTGAACTGCTTTTTCAGGGACTGGAACAGGTTCAGGATCTGCGCCTGCACCGACACATCCAGGGCGGACACGGACTCGTCGCAGAACAGCAGCCTGGGGTTCACCGCCAGGGCCCGGACAATGCCGATCCTCTGCCGCTGGCCGCCGGAAAACTCGTGGGGATACCGGTCGTAAACCTCCGGACGAAGGCCCACCGTTTCCAGAAGCTTTTTGATCTTTTCCACCGCCTCCGCGTGGTTTTTCGCCTGTCCGTTCAGCAGCATTGGCTCAGAAATGGCTTCCCCTATTTTGATTTTCGGGTTCAGGCTGGCATAGGGATCCTGAAAAATCATTTGCATAGAGCTGCGAAGC
The DNA here is from genome assembly GCA_034104845.1 of Faecousia sp. Classification (GTDB taxonomy): domain Bacteria; phylum Bacillota; class Clostridia; order Oscillospirales; family Oscillospiraceae; genus Faecousia. Next base: position 18,448 of record JAXECZ010000089.1, read on the forward strand.
ATACGCTTTTCCCCGGCGGGCACACGGAAATCGGTGACTTCCTTTCCATCGAAATAAACTTTACCGGAGGTTGTTGGTGTCAGCGCCAGAATCGCTCTTGCCAGGGTGGATTTTCCTGAGCCGGACTCGCCCACCACACCCAGCACCTCGCCGGGATAAACCGCGAAGCTCACATCCTCTACCGCGTGGACATAGCGCTGCTTTTCCAGCAGCTTCTGCTTTTTCACAGGAAAGAGCTTGGTCAGATGCTCCACCTTCAGGATTGGTGTTCTCTCATCCATGATAGGGTTCCTCCCCTTCAAATTTCAGCCAGCACTGAATGATGTGATCCTCGCCCACCAGCTTCACCGGCGGCGTCTGGGTTCTGCACTGCTCCATGCACTGCTCACACCGGTCCGAGAAGCGGCAGCCGGCGGAAAAGTCGTAAACCGTGGGAACCGTGCCCGGAATGGTATAGAGCGGCTTCTTCTCGCTTCGCATGGTCGGTACGGATGCCATCAATCCCCGGGTATAGGGATGCAGCGGATTGTCAAAAATCGCTTTCAGGGTTCCCCGCTCGATGGCCCGGCCGGCATACATCACAACAACCTCTTCACAAATCTCTGCCACAATGCCCAGGTTGTGGGTAATCAACATCAGGCTGCCGGAGCTGCCCTTCAGATTCTTCATAATATCCAGGATCTGCGCCTGAATGGTCACATCCAGCGCAGTGGTGGGTTCATCCGCAATCAGCAGCGCCGGATGGTTGATGACCGCCATAGCAATCATCACTCTCTGACGCATACCGCCGGAGAACTCATGGGGATACTGGTTCATCCGGGTCTCGGGATTGGCAATGCCCACATCGGACAGCGCCTGAGCCACACGCTTGCGGATCTCCTGCTTTGAAAGCTCGGGGTGGTGCAGCTGAAGGCTTTCGCCAATCTGCTTGCCCACGGTCATCACCGGATTCAACGCTGTCATTGGCTCCTGAAAAATCATGGCGATCCGGTTGCCCCGAATCTTCTGCATCTGTGCTTCCTTCTCCTCCAGAATGTTCTTGCCGTCCAGGAGGATCTGCCCACCCTGTACCACAGCGGATTCCGGCAGCAGCCGCATGAGAGAAAGGCTGGTCATGCTCTTTCCGCAGCCGGACTCGCCAACGATTCCCAGCGCCTTGCCCTCCTCCACTCTCATGTTCAGCTTATCCAGCAGATTGTACACATTGCCGTCGTCATCCTTAAATCCCATGCAGTAATCCTTAAACTCTACGATTGTTGGCATATCCTATCCATCCTTTCTGGCGAGCCGCTTTCGGTAGGGCCCCATTTCCGGGAATCCGTGTATCCATCGCGGGTGGTGTGTATTTTTTGTGTATAATTTAGTAATTTATCGAAGAAAAGTAAATGACATGTGTCATGTCATTGTGGACAAATTTCCATGTACGGAGAACAGTTCAACCTTTCAATTCTCCAAAATTTGTAAAATTCGATTACAATCTATCTTTTTTTATGAATTTCTGCTATAATGATTTTGTTTGATGGCGTTTTGCTCAATGAATAGAAGCTGCTCAAATATTCCGTTTTCACGGTTCCCCGCAAATGTCCGGGAGTTGTTTTGACAGATACCTCTTTCGGAGCAGCGATGATGACGCAGCCAAACGAACGGATTATATGAAAAGAGGTGTTTCACTTGCTTCAGATAAAAGACCCCGACTTGCTCCGCGCTCAGATACAACGCCATAATCTGCAGGCGTTTTTTTCCATTGATCTGGAAAAATACGCCTCCATCGTTACCTATGATCCCGGGGAGATCATCTGTCACGCCGGTGATGTGGACCCCATTCTGATGATTCTGGTGGAGGGAGAATGCATCGCCTACGATTTGAACAAAATCGGCAAAATGCACTGCGAGATGCATTATTTGGGGATGCATTTCCTCGGTCTGGTATCCTCCATCTGGGGCAAGCCCACCATCAATGACATCAAGGCATTGACAAGCTGTATGTTCATCTGCATTTCCTGTGTGGATAAGCTCCACGAGGATGTGAAGTTTCTGAACTTTGCCGTGTTGTACCTGGCTGACCACATCCGGAAGAACTCCCGGCATTTCGAGCGTCTGCCGACCAGACTGGCAAACTTCATTTTGGAAACCCAGCAGAATGGGATTTTTTCCTACAATATGTCGCTGTGCGCCGACATTCTGGAGACCAGCACCCGGCATCTTCAGAGAACCCTGCGGGAATTCTGCGATCAGGGAATCCTGCGGCACGAATCCAGAGGGGTGTATACCATTCTGGATATGGACAGGCTGTTGGATTGACAATGCTTTCTTATGCGATAAGCAAACCGCTGTGTCACAAATCGTGATACAGCGGTTTGCTTCCATTTTTGTGGAGCGTGGAAATGTTCAGCCAGCTTCCCGGCCCACCGGGCAGCACCGGACTGGCGCAGGTTATGTTCGGTGCGCTCCCCGGCGTTGGCAGACAAACTCGCGTTTAAATCAGGTTTCGTAAACATACTGACAAATTCCAATTGCACAATCAGCGTATGAAACCCGATATCCCAGGATTCGATCACACATCCACCTTTTTGATCACCCTTGCCGGTACTCCGCCAACGACTGTGTAGGCTGGAACGTCCTTTGTCACCACCGCCCCCGCCGCCACTACGGCCCACTTGCCAATGTTCACTCCTGCCAGAATGGTAGCATTGGAGCCGATCCAGACATGCTCTCCAATATGAATCGGTGCATAGGAATTGGTTCGATTTTTCTCCGGCTCCAGGGCATGATTCACCGTAGCCAGCACAACATTGTGGCCGATCAACGATCCATCGCCAATGGTAATTCCGCCCTGATCCTGAAAATGGCAGCCGGAGTTGATAAACACATTTTTGCCCAGGGTGATATTTTTTCCAAAGTCCGTGTAGAATGGAGGAAACAAGCTGAAGCTGGGGTCCACTTCTTTTCCGGTCAGTTCGCTCATGATGCTGATGATTTCTTCCGGCTTGTGGTAGTTTGTGTTCAGCTCCATGGTGATCCTGAGGGCTTCCTGACATAATGCAAGTACAAATTCGCTGTGCTCTTTGGTTTCGGGTTCCTTTCCAAAATCCCGGATTGCCTGCTCAATGGTCATTATTTATACCTCCTGTAGGAAATCAAATCTGACGTTTCCAATCACATGATATCGTGGTAAATTGATGTTTTGGGTTTTTACAAATGAAAAACCGGATTTTGGGACATCAATACCACGGTTTCCACATGGCTCGAGACAATGGCTTGAATGTCCGCAGTACACGGGAATATATCGCTTAGGTATACAATGAATCTCTTGTTTTTGATTGCGCGATCAAACTAAATTCTGTTATTCGTCCCTTACCTGAAGCGTTAACACATCCGGTCGGGCATAATGTCCGCAAACATCGTGCTCCATTCTACTAGCTGGCACCTTCTGCATGTCCAGCTCAGCATAGATAATGCC